>JAIVGO010000121.1 GCA_020201525.1 Actinomycetota bacterium
CTTTGCATCGAATTAAGCCACGCGCTCCGCCGCTTGTGCGGGCCCCCGTCAATTCCTTTGAGTTTTAGCCTTGCGGCCGTACTCCCCAGGCGGGGTGCTTAATGCGTTAGCTGCGGCACGGAAATCTGACGATCCCCACACCTAGCACCCACCGTTTACGGCTAGGACTACCCGGGTATCTAATCCGGTTCGCTCCCCTAGCTTTCGCGCCTCAGCGTCAGGATCGGCCCAGTAACTCGCCTTCGCCACCGGCGTTCCTAGCGATATCTGCGCATTTCACCGCTACACCGCTAGTTCCAGTTACCTCTACCGTCCTCTAGTCAACGCAGTATCCGACGCAGTTCCAGGGTTAAGCCCTGAGATTTCACGCCGGACTTACGTAACCGCCTACGCGCCCTTTACGCCCAGTGAATCCGGATAACGCTTGCCCCCTACGTCTTACCGCGGCTGCTGGCACGTAGTTAGCCGGGGCTTCCTCGTGAGGTACCGTCACCTTTCGGCTTCTTTCCTCACAACAGGAGTTTACAACCCGAAGGCCTTCATCCTCCACGCGGCGTCGCTGGATCAGGCTTTCGCCCATTGTCCAATATTCCCTACTGCTGCCTCCCGTAGGAGTCCGGGCCGTGTCTCAGTCCCGGTGTGGCTGGTCGCGCTCTCACGCCAGCTACCCGTCATCGCCTTGGTGGGCCGTTACCCCACCAACAAGCTGATAGGCCGTGACCTCCTCATAGAGCGAAAAACATTTGCCTGATGCGGGATGCCCCGCTACAGGTTCATCGGGTATTAGCGCTGGTTTCCCAACGTTATCCCCGTCTCCACGGCAGATTGGTCACGTGTTACTCACCCGTTCGCCACTCCGTACCTCCAGGTGTTACCACCCGAAGGCCGATCGTTCGACTTGCATGTATTAAGCACGCCGCCAGCGTTCATCCTGAGCCAGGATCAAACCCTCCATCGAGGTCGTTTCCATCCGACCGAAGTCGGATGAGTTTGATCTCATTAGTGCAAGGCACTGCTCAAATCAGGTTCACTCTGCTTGACGGTCAAGTCCCCCGGGGCAAGCCCCAGGTTTCGTGACTTTCGGCTGTCCTCGCTATGCAGTTCTCAAGGCGCACGACAACCCAAAACCGGCCCCGTAATCTGGTATCGGTGTTGGGTAGGTACATCGCCCTCTGTTTGAGAGCAGGGGGATAGTATAGCCCCCTGTCTGTGATTGGCAACCCGCTACCAAAGTGGCAAGAAGACGGCTTGCAAAGGAGGCAACCAGTGCCGGCAAAAGGCGATCGCGTGGTCTTTGAGGGGAACAAGGTCGGGGGCGCCCGCCGGGAGGGCGAGCTGCTCGCCGTGAACGGCCGCCTGGTGCGCGTGCGGTGGCTGGATGGGACCGAATCCACGCTGTTCCCGGGGGCCGGGGCTATGCGGGTGGTGACCGGAGAGGTGGCGGCGACGCACGGCGAGCAGCTGCGTGCCTCGGCGGGACGAGCCGCGAAAAAGGCCGCTCCGACGAAGGGATCCACGCCGAAATCGACGCAAGCGAGCGGGACGATCAAGTCGTCCGTGGCCCGTGGGTCGTCGAAGAGCCGGAGTACTGTCGGCGGCGACTTCAAGCAGGGCGGCGTTGCCGCGAAAACGAAGAAGACGGCAGCAGCGAAGAAGGATGCCCCGAAGCCATCGAAGAAGAAGCGCTAACGTGAAGATGATTGCTCACACGCAACGCCACGTACGCGGTGCCGGCTATGCCGGGTTAGTCGAGGCGAAACGACTTGAGCTCTGAACCTTCGGCGGCAGCCGCGACAAGTGCCGGAATGTCCAGACTACACTCCGCCTTGCGGCACGCCGCGACCGAGGCTTTCGTCGCCGGGCGCTTCGGCTCGAAAAGGACGCACGCTTCCTGGCACGGTGCGCTCGAGACCTCGAACATGCCGAGGCGCTGCGACTCCGCGATGATCTCGATCTTGTCCCAGCCGATCAACGGGCGAAACACCGGCAAGGGGGACGCGTCCTCGACCGCCGCGAGATTTTCAATCGTCTGCGACGCGACTTGTCCGAGCGAGTCGCCCGTCACGAGGACGCGCGCGCCGTCTTTCGACGCGATCTCGCCGGCGATGCGCATCATCATGCGCCGGTACAGAATCGTGCGAAGCTCTTCCGGACAGTTCGACGCGATCACTTGTTGCGCCGGCGCGAGCGGCGCGAGCCACAGCCCGATGTCGAGCTGAAACCGCGCCAGAATCTGCGCGAGCTCTTCGGCGTGACGTTCGCTCGATCGATCCGTGTAGGGCTGCGAATGAAAATGAATGAGCGTCACGCGCGATCCTCGCCGCATCATGCGCGCAGCGGCAACCGGCGAGTCGATGCCGCCGGACAGCAGCATGGCAACGCGTCCGCTCACTCCCACAGGGAGCCCGCCTGCGCCGGCTTCTTTGGACACCGACACGAGAACCAGGTCTCCGACGATCTCAATCGCGCACGTCACATCCGGATTCGACAGATTTACTCGCTTGCCGCTGCGCTCGAGCAGAAACGCGCCGACTTTCTCGTTGATCTCACGCGCGCTCAGCGAAAAGTCCGAATGAGCTTTTCGCGCGCGCACGGCGAACGTCTCGCACTCGGCGTCTTGCATCTTTTCCCACGCGAGCGCACACATCTCTTCGAGGTTGAGCTTCGCGCCGGATGCATGCGCGAAGTTCGCGACACCGAAAACGTCGCGCAGTCTCTCCAGGGCTACACCGGTGTCGGTATCTGCGTCGAGCGAAACGAGAAGGCGGCCCGGAAGGCGTTTCACGTCACACCCGGTTGCACGCCGGATGTTCTTCACCAAGGCCTGTTCGAAGAATGCACGGTTGCGGCCTTTCAGGCCGATCTCGTGGTAGTGGACGATGACGTAGTCGCGGATCACGCAGTCATGCTAGCGAAGCCAACTAAACGGCACACTTCGATCCGGTGCCGACGGCCGTGCGCCGATCGGTGCCCGCGCGATAGGCGCGGGATACTTCGCTCCCGGCAAGCGCGTATGCCTCGTCGGATCTGGTTGCGGAGGCGGCGAAGATCATTCCACGAACGACGCCGTCGACATCGACGAACGGGCCGCCGGAGTTGCCCGGGTGCACGCTCGACGCAAGCACGTACACAGCGCGCGATACGATCTGCTCGGAGTAGATATCGCGGCCTTGCGCCTCGGTTTCCGCGCGCACACGGGCCGGCGTCGTCTTTCGAGGGCCGCCCCCCGGATATCCGATCGCGGCGCCGTCGCTCCCCCGAGTCGCTACCTTCGCGTCGAGCTTGAGGATCTGCGAGGGAAGCCCTGAGACGCGAAGAACCGCGATGTCTTTGTTCTTGTCGAAGTAGACCACGATCGCAATGTGGCGCGTTCCGTCGGGCTCGATCACGCGTTGGTCGCGCGTCCCGGCGACGACGTGGGCGGCGGTGACGACGGTGTGACCGTCGAGAGGAAACCCACTTCCGTCGACGACGCCGCCGCACCCTCGTCCTTCGATCTTGTACGTGGCACCCGCCGCGGCCACGATGTCGGGGTCGCGCGCGAGTCCCGGCGGCGGCGGTTCGACGCCGGGTGCGAACGACGGGTTCAGCTGCGTGAACACCTCGGGCAGCCCCGTATGGTTCAAGAAACGTCCAATCGCAGCCAGAAACGCCGGCGGCCGCGGAAAGACGTTGTCGACGGTCTGCAAGATCGCCGAGCTGTTGATCGACCGCGCCAACTCCTTCGATGGGCCGCGCGCGAGCTGAATGCCGAGAAACCAACTCGTTGCGAGCGCGAAAAACGCCGCGATAAGCGCTCCGACAAAGGCGTCGGCGTGACGGGCTCCCGGATTTTGGATCTTTTTGCGCAGCTTGAGGCCGACGGCGGCGACGAGCCCCTCGATCAAAAACGCGATGCCGAGAAAAACGCCGAGCGCGATCGCCGTCTTGTTCAGCGCCGACTTCGGATGGAACCACGGAACGATGTGCGGCGCGACGGCCGAGCCGACGATGAGCCCGACGAGGAAGCCGCCCCAGCCGAACGCTTGCAGAATCGCACCCCGGCGGAAGCCGGACAGCACGCCTAAGCCAATCGACAAAAGGATGACGCCGTCGACCCAGTTCATCCCTGCGTCTTCGGTTTCGGCCTCCCCGGCTGATTATCGGGATACGCCGAACGCTTCGGCACCATCACCTTACGGCGGAAGTAGAGCACTTCGACGCCGTCCTGGTTGTAGCCGCGGGTCTCCACCGTCACGATACCTCGGTCGTTCTTCGAGGAGGATTCGACCTTGTCGAGTACCTTCGTCTCCGCGTACAGCGTGTCGCCGTGGAAGAACGGGGCGGTGTGCTTCAGCGACTCGACCTCGAGATTCGCGATCGCTTTTCCGGAGACGTCGGGAACGCTCATGCCCAGCGCAAGCGAATACACGAGGTTCCCCACGACGACGTTGCGCTTGAAGTGCGTCGACGTCTCCGCGTAGTGCTGGTTCGTGTGCAGCGGATGATGGTTCCAGGTGATCGCGCAAAACAAATGGTCGTCGTATTCCGTGATGGTCTTCCCGGGCCAGTGCTTGTACACGTCGCCGACCTCAAAGTCTTCGTACAAGCGGCCGAAGTCACGCGCCTCTCCCATTGATCCTCCTAGGTGAGCACGGGCATCTCATCGGCGAGCGGCCCGAGCGTCTTTCGCTCGGCATCGGTAAGCGTTGTGCGACCCGTTCCGAGCAGCGCGAAGCGTATCGCTTCCATGCCGAGCCGTCGCGGGTCCGTGCCGAGGAGCCCGGCCAGCACGCGGCAGACAATCTCGAGCGCGTCCTCGTCGGGATCCGGCGCGAGCCCGCGCGCATCGCGCAGATCCATGTGATGGATGACCACCTCGACCGCGCGCGTACGCAAGTATTCACTGAGCTTCATCAAGCCCCCGAACACGTTGCGGAGCACCGGATCGCCGTCGGTGAGCACAGCCGCGGCTGCGTCCAGCGATGCGCTCCACGTCGGCAGCCACAGGTCTTTTATTCCGGGACCGAGATCTTCGGCCGCTTCCTGCGCGCGACGAATGACGTCGGGGCCGACTTCCGCCGGGTCGTACCGAAAATACGTCTCGCCGTCACTTTCCGGCTGCGCGTCTACGGGACCTGCTTCGATCATCTCGCGGATCCGCATCGACCCGCGCAATGTGTGCACCGCCAGCTCGCGGATTGTCAGAGGCGGGCACCGCGTTTTCCGGTCGAGGTCTTCTTCGGAGAGCGAGCCCAAGAAAGCCCCCGCATGCGCAGCCTCGGCGCGCAGCGCTTCGACGATCGCCGGCGACACTAGCTCTCGATCTTGTAGCGCTCGAGCAGACGCCGCCCGATGACGAGCTTCTGAATCTCGCTCGTCCCCTCGCCGATGAGAAAAAACGCCGAATCGCGGAAGAGCCGTTCGACGGTGTACTCCTTCGAATAGCCGTAGCCGCCGTGGATGCGAAGCGCGTCGGTGCACACTTCCATGCACATTTCGCTCGCGTAGAGTTTGGCCATACCGGCTTCGAGGTCCGTCCGCTCGCCTGCGTCTTTGAGCGTCGCCGCATTCAGCATCAGCATCCGCGCAGCTTCGATCTTCGTCGCCATCTCGGCAAGCTTGAAGCTGATCGCCTGATGTTGCGAGATGGGCTTACCGAATGTCTTTCGCTCTTGCGCATAGTGGATTGCTTCTTCGAACGCTCGAGTCGCGACGCCGATAGCTCGCGCGGCGACGTTCACGCGGCCGACTTCGATCGCGGCCATGTTCTGAATGAAGCCTTGGCCCTCTTTCCCACCCAGCAGATTCGCCGAAGAGATGCGATGGTCGTCGAACGCGACCTCGGTCGTTTCGACGCCTTTGTATCCGAGCTTCTCTATATTCTTTCCGACGATCACGCCGCCGGACCGCTGCTCCCCCGGTTCCTTTTCGACGATGAACATGCTCATGCCCTTGAAGGGCGGATCGGCATCGGGATTCGTCTTCGCGAGCGTCATGCAGAGCCCCGATCGCAGACCGTTCGTGGCCCACATCTTCTGCCCGTTGATGATGTAGTCGTCGCCGTCCCGAATCGCGCGGGTCTTGATTGCTTGCACGTCGCTGCCGGCGTGCGGCTCGCTCATCAACAGCGCCGCACGCGGGTTGCCGGTGACCATCTGCGGCAGGAAGCGCTGCTTCTGATCCTCGGTGCCGAAGGTCTTGATGAAGAACGTCGCCATCGTGTGCGTGTTGAGGATGCCGGCCAGGCTCATCCACCCACGCGACAGCTCGATCATCGTCAGCGCGTACGTGATGAGCGGCATCCCGAGGCCGCCGAACTCTTCGGGGACCATCATTCCGAAAAGGCCCATCTCTTTCATTTGCTCGACGATCTTGTCGGGGAATTCGTCGGCGTGCTCCAGGTCGTCGGCAACCGGGACGACTTCTTTCTCGACGAACTCGCGAACGGTTTCGACGATGAGCTTCTGCTCTTCTGTCAGCTCGACAAGCGACATGAGTACCGGCTCCGTTCAGATCTCGATGAGGGCATCGCCGCCGAAGACATACGGCTCGTGCGACTGGAACTGATCGGCGATCGCATTCCACTTCTTGAAGCGCGGATCGCCGTCGTGCTCATGATGAGCGTCGCCGTCCTTCAACACGACGTTCACCAGGTACTGCTTCACGCCGTCGGGGCTCATCGTCGAAATTTCCAGTGGCGTGAGGGATGCGCGAACGATGAGCCCACGATCGTGCAAGTCCTTCCAGATGGGAACCTCGTGCTCGTGAAAGCCTGCCTCGAATTCGGCGGCTTTCGTCTGGTCGATGTTGAGGATGATCGCGACGGTGTGCACTCCTACTCCGTCTTGAGAAAGTCGTTCACCGTCTTGATCCGGTTCATGCCGGCGGCGCGGCCGCGAGCCGAGAACTGCTCGGCCATCTTCCTGCTCGCTTCGTCGATCATTTCCTTGCCGAACATGACGGCGCCCTTGCGCTCTACGGTCGTCACGTGCTCGTAGTACTCGAGAACCGCTTCGGCTTTATCGTATTCGTCTTGCGTGGGCGCAAAAACCTCGTTCAGGATCGTGATTTGATCGGGATGCAGCGCCCATTTTCCGTCGTAGCCGAGGGCGCGCTCCCGCATCGCCGCCGCTCGGAAGCCTTCCAGGTTGCGAATGAGCAAATACGGACCCCCGATGCACTGCAGGTTGTTCGCGCGGGCAGCGACGTTGATGTGCGTGAGCACGTAGTGGAAGTGGTCGAGGTTGTCGTATCCCGGGATCGCTTCTCCGGCGGTCACGGTCGGCAAGCCGAGAGAGGCGCTCATGTCGGCCGGCCCGAGAATCAGGTCTTCGATGCGGTCATCGCATGCGGCGATGTCGTGAATATTCTTCAGGCCGATGGCCGTCTCGATTTGCACTTCGATGCCGATCTTCTTTTCCAGGCCGTTGTTCTCCTCGATCATCCGAAGCATGTTGGAGACGAACTTCACGTCCGAAACCGTCTCGACCTTCGGAATCATGATGCAGTCGAGCTGTTCGCCGACTGCTTCCACGACCTCGAGAATGTCTTTGGCGCACCATTTCGTGTACACGCCGTTCACCCGTAGGACCTTCGTCGGTGCGTGGAATTCCTGATCCTTGAGGGCCTGGATGACGTTGCCGCGCGCAGACTCCTTTTCCAGCGGCGCGACGGAGTCCTCGAGATCGAAGAAGACCTCGTCTGCCGGAAGGCCGGCCGCCTTTGCGAGGAATTTGGGGCTGGATCCGGGAACGGACAGACACGAGCGGCGTGCTCTCAACGGGGTCCTCCTTGCGAGCGTGCGTGGCGGGAAAAGTATGGTTGACCTGCCCGAACGGCGCAAACCGCGCTTTCTTGCATCGACGAGAAGGTTTGCAAGCGGCTCGCCACGAAATGATCGGGGTGGCCGAACGAACGGCCATGCTCTGGCGATGACTACGAGGAGACCGATCATGCGCAAGGCCGTGTTTTTCCGTCGTGCCGCCGGGTTCGCGGCCGTGCTCGCCGTATCGGTCTTTCTCACCCCGGCGCGCGGCGCGACGACTCAATACGGGTTCCACGCGCCGGTCGTGTTGCCCGACTCGTACGACGGGTCCGAACCCTCGCTCGCCATCTCGACCGACGGTATCCGTTATCCCTCCTGGCAGTCCCCGGGAGAGTTCGCACGGTCGTCGGACGGCATCCACTTCACCAATATCGGGATGCCCGACGAAGCCGCCGTCGGTGACGTTACGAACGCGATCGACGCGTCGGGCGCGCTTTTCAACGGTCAAATTTGCGGCGATGCGCAGAATGTTTTGCACACGTGCGTCTATCGGAGCACCGACGGCGGCAAGACATGGCCGCAAAAGACGCAGCTCGCCGACAATCACCCGGGCGCGTCGGACCGCCCTTGGATCGATGTCTACCCGCACCGTCGGGCGGGATCTTGGAATCCGGATGAGACGACCGTGTATCTCGAGTACCACACATTCTCTCCGGAAGAGCTGACGTATGTGACGGTCTCCACCGACGGCGGGAAAACGTTCAGCCTGCCGAAGATGGTTTCGAGCGACACGAACGCCATCGAGTCATCGGCTTGCAACACGGTTCCCGGTGGGGTCGCCGTCGATGACAAATCCGGCGCGGCGTACGCCGTGTGGCTTTCCGGTGACGACGTAACCCAGAACGCCGCCACGGGATGCAACTACTCTCAAATTGGACCCTTCACCAAAGCGTGGGTTTCCACGTCGACGGACGGCGGGAACACCTGGACGAGCCACCTGGCGTGGCATGGTGACTACGATCCGACGACAAACGTCGGAGACAACGCCAGCAAGCTGTTTGCTTCGATCGCGGTCGATGCGGAAGGCCGGCCGTCGATCCTGCTCGCGGTGCGACATCACGACGACCCGCTCGGGCTCGTCACGGAGTGCGAAAGCGCGAGGGCATCGATGACCGACTGCAAGGAAGATCCGCAGCCGACGGATCTTCTTCTCGCAAGCTCTCCCGACCAAGGCGCGACGTGGACGGCGCCGCACAAGATCAACAAGGACACGGGGTCGTATTTCTTTCCGTGGATAGCAGCCGGATCGGGAGGAACCATCGTCGCCATCTATTACAAGTCGACGACGTTGTCGCCGAATGATGATGCGAGTGTGTGGTATGCCGGGAGCGCCCAAATCACGGGCGTGAACCCCGTCCGGAGCGGCGACGGCGCGGCTTACGCGTCGGAGCCCGTCACGAGGGAGGTGTTGCTCGACCCGGCGCCGGTGCACAAGAGCGGCATTTGCACGTACGGAACGTTCTGCGCCGCCGTCCCGAACTCCAATCGGAATCTTGCCGATTCGCTCGTGATCTCGCTGGATCCGAGCGGCGGCGCAAACGCGGTGTGGACCAACGACGCGGCGGTTCCACCGGAGCCGGAAGGTCCGCAAATTCCCGACCCGAACGCACCCGATGAACAATCCAAACAGATCGTGCAGTACGCATGTCAGAACAGCGGACCGAGCGCGTTCGCAACACAACCCGCCCTCTCAGCGTGTTTCGCAAAGGCCGCCGTTTCGCCCAACCCCCCAGGACCCGAGGTCTTGGGTGGCAAACAGCGGCGTACGCTTCCCGGCACGGGCGTTGGCGATGATGCAACCAACGCGCTGGCGGTGCTGATGCTTGCCGGAGCCGCCGCGATCTTCACGCGACGCATTCTGCGCCTGGTTTAGCTCTTCGCGACAGCTTCGGACGCGGCGACGTCCGCGACGGCGCGCGCGATCGCCGGCATCACACGGCGATCGAAGACCGACGGCACGATCGACTCCTCGTCGAGCTCATCTTCCCCGAGAACACCCGCGAGCGCCTTCGCCGCGGCCAGCTCCATCCCGATATGAACACCGGTGGCTCTCGTGTCGAGCAATCCGCGGAAGAACCCGGGGAACACGAGCACGTTGTTGATCTGATTCGGATAGTCGCTGCGACCCGTTGCTGCGATGCGAACGTTGGGCGGCATCTCCTCGGGCATGATTTCCGGCACCGGATTCGCGAGCGCGAAAACGATCGCATCGGCGTTCATCTTCTCGAGGTAGTCCGGCTTGACCAAGCCCGGACCCGAGACCCCGATGAAGACGTCGGCGCCGTGCAGCGCATCTTCGATCGAGCCGACGACGTTGTCCCGATTCGTGTTGTCCGCGATCCACTGTTTAGACGGCGTTAGGTCGGACCGGCCGCTGTGAACGATGCCGTTACGATCGCAGCCGACGATGTCACCGATTCCCGCATGCAGTAGAAGCTTCGCCGTCGCAATGCCCGCAGCTCCCATGCCGAGAAAAACGACCTTGAGCTCGTCGAGCGGACGACCGGTGACGTGGGTCGCGTTCAAGAGCGCGCCGAGCGTCACCACCGCGGTTCCGTGCTGATCGTCGTGGAATACCGGGATGGAAAGCTCCTTACGCAAGCGCTCTTCGACTTCGAAACAGGCCGGCGCCGCCACGTCTTCCAAGTTGATACCGCCGAAACCCGGCTCGATCGCTTTCGCGACGGCGATGAGCTCGTCGGCCGACGACGTTCGGACACATACCGGATACGCGTCGATGTCGGCGAACTCCTTGAAGAGCATCGCCTTTCCTTCCATCACGGGGAGCGCTGCTTCGGGCCCGATGTTGCCGAGGCCGAGCACGGCAGTCCCGTCGGTCAGCACCGCGACCGAGTTTCCTTTGATCGTGAGGTCCCATACGCGTTCGGGGTCGTCTGCGATCGCGCGCGAGATGCGGCCAACCCCCGGGGTGTACGCCATGGACAAGTCGTCGCGCGACTTCAGCGGAAACTTTGACGTGACGCTGATCTTGCCTTTCGCGTGCATGCCGAACGTGCGGTCGGTCACTTGGCGCACTTCGACGCCTTCGACCTCGCGCGCCGCGCGAACGATCGCCTGCCCGTGTGCTTCGTCGCGACACTTCACGGTGAGATCTCGGACGACGACCTTGCCGCGGTGCTCGACCAAATCGACGGCGCCGAGATCACCTCCGGCGCGTCCGATGGCCGTCGTCAAGCGCCCGAGCGTTCCCGGCATGTTCTCCAGATTCACGCGGAGCGTCAACGTGTAGCCCGCAGACGGAGTGAGTTGCGCCATACGCGGGATTATAGGGCTGCGCGCGCTCGCGTCCCTCTCCAAAAACGACGGCGGGGCCCGAAGGCCCCGCCGCAGCGTAGGGGTCGTGCTCATGTGCCCGTCCGCGCGGTACCACGCGAACGCGTATAGATACGGCCTCGAGGATTACGTCTTACGAAACAACAGCGCGAATCCCATCGACAAGGCGCGCAAGCTTGTCGGGGCGACAGGATTCCCCCATAAGTCCGATGCGCCAGCCCTTGCCCGACAAAGGACCGAAGCCCGCACCAACCTCGATGCCGAAGTCGTCGAGCAACCGCCGGCGCTTCACGCGCTCGTCGCCGATCTTGTCCGGCAGGAAGGTCGCCGATAGTTGCGGCAGCCGATGACCGGCTTCGGCCAAGAAACGAAATCCCATTTCTGCGAGAGCGATCTGCAATTCTCCCCCGAGTGTTTGATGGCGCTGCCAGCGTGCTTCGAGCCCTTCGTCGAGCACGAGCCTCAATCCTTCATGCAGCGCGGCGATCATCCCCGTCGGCGCCGTGTGGTGATATGTACGCTCCTCGCCCCAATACTGCGTCAGCAGCCCGACGTCGAGGTACCACGAGCGCACCGGGGTGCCGCGACGACGAACGCCTTCGAGCGCTGCATCGGAAAACGTGATCGGAGCGAGACCCGGCGGGACCGACAGACATTTCTGTGTTCCCGAATAGCACACGTCGATCCCCGCCTCGTCCACCGAAAGAGGGATCCCGCCGAGCGACGTCACCGCGTCGACGACGAGGAGCGTTCCCGTTTCCCTACACGCGTCGCCCAGACCTTCGAGAGACTGGCGCATGCCGGTTGACGTCTCGGCGTGCACAACCGCGAGAACTTTCGCCGGAAGCGCCTGGATGAGACGTTCGACGGGGATGGGCTTCCCGAACTCCACTTCGATCGTTCGCACCGCACCGCCGCAGCGGCGCGCAATTTCGGCAAGCCGCAAGCCGAACAAGCCTGCGACGCCGACGACGACATCGTCTCCGGGTTCGATCACATTGACGAGCGCACATTCCATCCCTGCACTACCGGTCCCGCTCACCGCGAAGGTCGTCTCGTTGGCCGTTTGAAAAACCGTGCGCAGCATGGTCTTGACTTCCTCCGCCAACGCGAGAAAAGCGGGGTCCAAGTGGCCGAGGATCGGCCGCGACAAAACTTCCAGAACCGACGGCGCGACGTCCGAAGGTCCGGGACCGCAGAGAAGGCGAACGGGAAGTTTGCTCAAACCGACTTCGCTACTTCGTCGAGCGCGGCAGGGTTCTCGAGGCTCGACAGGTCCCCGGGGTCTTCGCCGAGCGCCGCCGCTCGGACCGCCCGGCGAAGGATCTTCGCCGAGCGAGTTTTCGGAAGAGCGCTCACGAAGCGAACGGCATCGGGACGGAACGATTTGCCGAGCCCGGCTTCGACGACTGCGCGCAGCTCGGCGCGCAGTGCGTCCGTCGCCTCCACGCCGGGTTTCAGCACGACGAAACACCAGACTTTCTCGCCCTTGACCTCATCGGGAACCCCGACCGCGGCGGATTCCGCAACGGCCGAATGCGAGGCGAGCAGCGACTCGACCTCCGCCGGCCCGAGCCGTTTCCCGGCGATCTTCAGGGTGTCGTCCGAGCGGCCGTGCAAATACCAAAAGCCGTCTGCGTCGGTCGACGCCCAATCGCCGTGTACCCAAACGTCCGGCCATCGAGACCAATACGTCGCGATGAACCGATCGGGGTCGCCCCAAATTCCGCGCGTCATCCCCGGCCACGGCTTTGTGCACACGAGCTCGCCCACGTGACCGGGACCGAGCGGTTTGCCGTCGGGGTCGTACACGTCGATCGCCATGCCGAGCGAAGGCCCGCCGAGCGTGCACGGCCGCAACGGAGTGACGACCATCGGCGACAGGAAACATGCACCGACTTCGGTGCCGCCCGAGAAGTTGATGATCGGACAACGCCCTTCACCGACGACATTCAAAAACCACAGCCACGGATCCGGATTCCACGGCTCCCCCGTCGATCCGAGGACCCGCAAAGATGAGCGATCGTGCTTGGTCACGTGCTCGTCGCCGTGCGGGATGAGTGCTCGCACGAGAGTCGGCGACAAGCCGAGAATGGTGATCTTATGACGCTCGACCATCGACCAAATGCGATCGGGCGCCGGAAAGTCCGGAGCACCTTCGTACAGAAACACCGCGGCGCCGTTTGCGTGCGCGCCGACGACCTCCCACGGACCCATGATCCATCCCATATCGGTGAACCAAAACAGAATGTCGCCCGCCTTGACGTCTGTTTGGTACGCGGCTTCCTCCGCAATCTTCACCAAGAAGCCGCCGTGCACATGCACGCTGCCTTTGGGTCGTCCAGTCGTTCCCGATGTGTATGCGATCATCAGGGGATGTTCCGCCGCGAGCGGGACGCTCTCGGCCGCCGGCTTTTCCATCGCGGTGATCGCCCGGTAGTCGACGTCGCGGTCGGACCACGGGACTTCGTCGCCGAGACGACGAACGACGACAACCGATTTGACCGAGGGCGATGCGGCAGCGGCTTCGTCTGCAACCTCTTTCATGCGGACCTTCGAGCCGCGCCGCCAGAATCCGTCGGCCGTGATGAGGACCTTCGCGCCGGCGTCTTGCAGTCGCGCCGCAACCGCCGGCGCCGAGAAGCCGGAAAAGATCGGCAGCACGATTGCGCCGATCTTCGCGCACGCATAGAACGCGACGACATTCTCGGGAATCATCGGAAGGAAAAGCCCGACGGCGTCACCCGAGGCCACGCCCAGCGTCCGCAAGGCGTTCGCAAAGCGGTCCACGTCTTCGCGGAGCTCGGCGAAGGAGAGCCGGCGAGTCTCGCCGTCTTCGCCTTCCCACAACACTGCGGGATCGCCGGCTCTTTCGCCTTCAGCCCGACGGTCGACGCAGTTGTCTGTCAGGTTCGTCTCGCCGCCGGGAAACCACACCGACCATGCGATGCCTTTTGGGGAGTCAACCACGGCGTGATACGGCTTCGTGAACACGAGCCCGAGATCCTTGATGACCGCGTCCCAGAACCAAGCGATGTCGTCTTGCGATCGCCGGACCAGCTCACGCCAGCCGTCAATTCCGTGCGCGCGCATGAAGCGCGTCACGTTCGCGTTATCGATGATCTCCGGCGTGGGCATCCACGCGAATCCGGTTTCCGCCACGGCGCGGAAGGCTATCGGGGCTGTGGCCCGACGCGCAAAGTTCTAGAGCACGGTGAGATACGTTGCTCGCGCTGCCGGGTAGTTGATGTTGTCCCACGTGTCGTGAGCGGTAATGCGGAACTGATACACGCCGGGATTCATTCCGGCGCCGCCGGGACTGATGCTCCATCCGCCCGCAACACCCGGAGATGTCGGACAGGAGCATTGGGCGTACTCGCGCGCTGCCAACTTGCCATCGGAGCCCCATGCCTCGAACACAACGAAGAGCACGCTGGAATCGTCGACTGTCGTACCCGTCAATCCGCCGGCAGCGGTCAAGACGGGACCCGGTTGCAGCGTGGAGAACCGAACCTGCGGCGGGTTCGCTTCCGAAACGACCGTGAAAGATCTCACCGTTTGCGCAACGTCCCCCGCCGGGTTGAAGGCCTTCACATTGATCGTGTGATGGCCTTTCTGAAGGTTGGCGGTCACGGACCAGCTTCCGGTCGAATTCACGTAGAGGCCGCCCCCGTACACGGGAGCCGTCCCGTCATACAGCATGAGGTGGGAATATGGATCCGCGGTTCCCTTGAAAAGAATATTGCTGTTCGTTCCTTGTACCGAAGGATTGCCTTCGGTTGGAAGGGTGACGACGGGTGCCGAGACACCCGGCGCCGTTGTGTACCCTCCGCACATGCCGAGACACGTGCCCGACGTGTCGATCCGGCTGTGACCGCCGAGCGTGCAGCGATACCAAACCGCAGAATTCGGCTGGACCGTTTGGGTGTACGTCCCCGATGTGATACTTCCGGAATCGAAGAAAGTCCCCGTGCCGGCGTACTGGACGACGTTGTGCGCGATGCAGCCCCCCGTGCAGCCGGGGTTCACGCGCCACGTGATCGTGTCGCCGGCGGCTGCGTGAATGGGGGCCGGCGTCCATGTGTAGACGTTGGCCGCAAACTGATGGTCGACCGTCCACGACGTCGTCGCACGCGCCTGAAGTGGAAATGCAAGCGCCCCGCACAGAACCGCGGACAGCAACAGCTTTCGTCGGATACCCATCTCTCCCCTGGTTCGCCTCGAGGGCAAGATTCGCCTCCCTGCGCGGCCAATCCTGCCGCGATTGCCGGACCTGCCGATTCGTCCCTGCCTCCGGTACCCCCTAGCATTGGCTTTGGCGTTTTTCGAGGAGGTTCGCGTGGTCGATTTCAGGGTTGAGAAGGATTCAATGGGTGAGGTTCGGGTGCCGTCGAGCGCCTATTGGGGCGCCTCGACGCAGCGGGCGGTCGACAACTTCCCGGTGTCCGGACGCCGTTTCCCGCGTCGATTCATCGCGGCGGTGGGGCTCATCAAATGGGCGGCCGCAACGACGAATGAGGCGATGGGCGTCGTCGAGCCGAAGATCGCCGAGGCCATTCGCTCGGCCGCTGAAGAGGTCATCGACGGGCGTCTCGACGAGCATTTTCCGCTGGATATCTTCCAGACGGGCTCGGGGACGTCGACCAACACGAATGCGAATGAAGTGATCGCAAACCGGGCGACGGAGATCCTCGGCGGCGACCGGGGATCGCGGCTCGTGCATCCAAACGACCACGTGAACAACGGCCAGTCGTCGAACGACGTGATCCCAACGGCGATTCACCTCGCCGCACTCGGCGCCGTTCGCGACGACCTGATCCCTGCACTCGAACGGCTGCGCGACTCTCTGACGGCTTTTTCCGACCGAACGCAGGATGTTGTGAAGGTCGGGAGAACGCATTTGATGGACGCCACTCCGGTCACGTTCGGCCAAGTATTCGGCGGGTATGCGGCGCAGATCTCTTTGGGCATCGACCGGGTTCGTGATGCGTCGATCCGTCTCGGTGCCCTGCCACTGGGCGGCACGGCCGTCGGAACGGGGCTCAACGCGGACCCCGGCTTCGCCCCGAAAGCCATCGCAGCATTGCGGGAACGCACCGGCCTCGAAGTTCGGGAAGCCGAAAATCATTTCGAAGCGCAAAGCGCGAAGGATGCGTGCGTCGAGACCTCGGGTCAGCTCCGCACGATCGCAGTCTCGCTCATGAAGATCGCCAACGACGTCAGGTGGATGGGGTCGGGACCGCGCGCCGGCATCGGTGAGCTTCGCATTCCGGATTTACAGCCGGGCTCGTCGATCATGCCCGGCAAGGTCAATCCCGTCATGAGCGAGATGACCACGCAAGTTGCTGCGCAGGTCATGGGAAACGATGCGGCGATAGCGATCGCCGGCGCGATGAGCAACTTCGAGCTCAACGTGTTCATGCCGCTGATCACGCACAACCTCCTGGAATCTATTGCCCTTCTGGGCGCCGCCGCGCGGCTCTTTTCTGACAAGTGCATCACGGGGCTCGAGCCCGACGCGGAACGAGCGCTCGCGCTCGTCGAGCAAACGTTTCCGATCGTCACCGCGCTCGTGCCGGCCATCGGCTACGACGTCGCCGCCGAGATCTCAAAGGAAGCTTTCAAGACCGGCCGAAGCATCCGCGACGTGGCGTTGGCACGCGGGGTGCTCGGCGAGAAGGAGCTCGACGAAGCGCTCGATCTCATGAAGATGACGCAGGGGGGGATCGTCGCCCCGGGGCTCGGCGGGGGCTGAGTCCACCTACACCGGCGGCCACGGGTACGGGCGCCCGTCTCCGGGGCCCGGAAATTTCCCATCGACGAGTAACTCGTCGATACGGCGACGTATCGCAGCGACCTCTTGCTCGTGCAGAAGCGTTGCGAGCGCTTGCGCCAGATCGCTTTCTCTGCGGACAAGCATCGCCCCCAGACGCTCGAGCCCATCGACGACGCTCTTCGGCAAATGTTCGTCTTCGTAGTCCCAAATCACCGTTCGCAGCTTCGGCGCCACGTGGAAGGTGACGCCGTGGTCGACAACCCAAATGCGACCGCCGTCCCGCTCGAGCAGGCAGTGACCCGACTTTCTGTCGGCGTTGTTGGCAATGATGTCGAAGGCGGCCACTCGCTGAAAGATCTCGTCGCGCGCCGGCGCGAGCGTGAAGTAATGCTCGGCGGGCTCCGCGTCGATGAAGAGCTGCACCGAACCCGGCCCCATCGGGCCGTCGCGCAAAATCGTCGGCGGCACGAAGTCCCACCCGCTTGCCGCGGACACCGCATACGCCGCAACTTCACGCTGGCACAACGTTCCGTCGGGAAAGTCCCACAGCGGCGCTTCGCCGGAACGAGGCTTGTAGACGACGAGTGTTCGCACGGCACCGGAAGACAGCTCGCACAAGAACGTTCCGTTGGAAGCGTGGGGCATGAGCCCGAGTGGGCGCAGGTCGCCTTGCGCGAGAAGCGCGATGATTTCGGATTCGGTGCGCTCTCGCCGCGGAAGGGATTCCTCGCTCAGTCCGCCGTCTCCCGGTGACCGTTGAGCGCCGGGCACACATGGCCCTCGGGATCCATCGGCAATCCGCAGATACGACACCGCGGCCGCCCCGATGCACACACCTCTTCTCCACGATCGGCCAGCGCTTGCGCCTGCGCGCGAGTCGCAACGACTCGCAACGACGCAGACTCGTCCTCGGCATCTTCTTCCGGCACTTCTTGGATGACGAGGACGATCCGGTCCCCGACGGCGTCGTAGTCGAGCGCCATCGAGCCGGCGCGCCACTCAGGCACGAGCGGCTCTGCGAGATCGAGGTCCTCGTCCGGCACATCCGGGCCTTCATCGTCGGTGTCCGGCAGCATCGCCAGCAGGCGATTGATGGTTTCGGCGAGCGCTTGTACTTGCTCCTTTTCGACGAGCAGCGTCACGACCTGACCGCCGCCGGCGGCTTGAAGGTAAAAGATGCGGCGCCCCGGCTCGCCGACGGCGCCTGCGGTCAGACGGTCGGGAGTTTCGAGCTCGAAGGAGGTGCTCATCGCGCCTTCTTCTTGGCCGGCCTGGGCGGCACCAAACCTTCGAGCGATCCGGTCTCGTTCAGCTTGAGGATTCGCGGGCCCCCCCCGCCGAGCCAAAAGACGCTGACCGACGCCGGCGATATCGACACACGCTGATACAGATCCAAGTGGATCCCGGCGTAATGCGCTGCGAGGAGCCGGATGACGTCGGCGTGCGTCGAGACGGCGACCGCCTCGTGGAGGTGATCGTTGCGAATGCGCTCGATGCCGTCGACGGCCCGCGCTTGGGTTTCCCGAAGCGATTCGCCGTCGGGGAACCGAACCTCGCTCGGTCGTCCCTGTACCGTTCGCCAGAGCTTCGTCTTCGTCAGCGACTCCATCTTCTTGCCTTCCCACGCCCCGTAACGCACCTCGCCGAGCTCCGCACGGACGCGAAGACGAAGCCCTTTCGAGGCGGCCACAGGTTTCGCAGTTTCCAGGCAGCGCTCGAGCGGCGAGCTGTAGAACGCGACCAGTCGCACCGGCCGCATCAGCTCGACGAGCGAGGCGACCTGACCTTTTCCCTCGTCGGACAGATGGATCCCGGGGATCCACCCCGACAGCCGGTTACCGGTGTGGGACGTGACGGCGTGGCGCACCAAGAAAAGCAGCATTGCGCCAGCATAATCCGCAACACGAGACGGCCGGGGATGCCTGCTCCCCCTGCTTTCGCAGGCTTTCACCCTGACGGTGCCGCGACCGCCGATGATACGCTCGCCCGGTGAGGGGGGAACGAGGGGTGGACGTGAGAGAAGCTCGGGCGTGAGCGATCAACTGCGTGTGGTGCTGGCGGAAGACAATCTCCTCGTACGCGAGGGGACGAAAATGCTCCTCCAGTCGACCGGCGAGATCGACGTCGTCGGCGCGGCGAGCAACGCCGAGGAGGCGCGTCAGCTCGTCGAGTCGTTGTCACCCGACGCGGTTATCACCGACATTCGGATGCCGCCGTCTTTTCGCCTCGAGGGAATCGACCTCGCGCTCGAAGTTCGCACGAAGTATCCCAAAACCGGTGTCGTCGTCTTGTCGAGCCACGACGATCCGGAATACGCACTCGCGCTCTTCAAGGACGGATCTGCCGGGCTCGCGTACTTACTGAAGGAGCGCGTCGCCGAGCCCGAACAGCTTCTGCATGCCGTGCGGGAAGTCACCGCCGGCGGAGCGGTAATGGACCCGAAGGTCGTCGACGCACTCGTGTCGCGCGAAGCGTCGGCATCGGGACTCTCCGAATACGAACAGAAGCTTTTGGAGCTCATGTCCAAGGGAATGTCGTACGAGCGCATGGCGGTCGAGCTCGACATTCCCGCAGGCGCGGTCGACCTTGACGTCTCGCGCGTGCTCGCGAAGCTCGCGACGGCCGCATCACAGGGAGTGAACGTAGCCCTGGAGCAGCTGCGCCGTCTTCACGCAAGCGTGATGGAGAAGGAGCAAACGACCGAAGCGCTGTCGCAATATCTGTCGCCGCAAGTCACCGAGGCCGTGCGCGCCGGCGGCTCCACGGAAGCGCGCGAAGTCGAAGTGAGCGTCGTCTTCACCGACATTCGCGGGTTCACGGCGCTTAGCGAGAAGTACGACCTCGGGCTCATCCGGACGTTGCTCAATGAGCATCTGTCGGCGATGAGCGATCTCGTCCTGTCGAACGCCGGTACCGTCGACAAGTTTCTGGGCGACTCGGTCATGGCAATCTTCGGCGCACCACGCGACCTACCCGACCACGCGCAGCGCGCGGTCGAATGCGCGCAAGCGATGATTCGACGGCAGGACGAGCTCAACGCGGCGTGGATTGCCGCCGGACACCCCGAGTTCGGTGTCGGAATCGGCGTCAACACGGGGCCGGCAATGGCGGGCTCGGTCGGAGGAACGAAACGGGAGTACACCGTCACCGGCGATGCGGTGAACGTGGCGCAGCGGCTGAATTCGCTCGCTGCGCCGCGCGAGATCGTCGCCAGCGTTGCCACGGCGTCGGCCGCGGGGCTCGACGTAAGCGAAACGGAGAGTGTCACCGTCAAAGGCCGCGCACGCCCCGTGGAGCTGATTCGGGTTCGGCCTGCCATGAGTGAAGGAGACCAGTCATGACCGTTCTGCAAACACGGGACTTGCGGAAGACCTACACGTCCGAGGGAACACCGGTTCGCGCGCTTCGCGGCGTCGACCTCACGGTCGAAGACGCAGAGTTCATCGCAATCATGGGCCCGTCCGGCTGTGGAAAGTCGACCCTGCTAAATCTGGTCGCGGGGCTCGACTCCCCCTCCGAAGGCGAAATCACGATCGCCGGTGAGTCGCTCGCCGGAAAGGACGAGGACGACCTGGCGCGGATGCGCCGCAAGCACATCGGCATCGTGTTCCAGTTCTTCAACTTGCTCGAGGGCATGAGCGTGCTGGAAAACGTTGCGCTGCCGGCAATCGTCGCCGGCTCGTCGCGCAAGCAAGCGGAGACGCGAGCGCGAGACTTGCTCGACCTGTTGGGGCTGTCGGACAAAGCGAAGAACGCGCCGGGCGTCCTGTCTGGAGGACAGCGGCAGCGCCTCGCGATCGCGCGCGCGCTCGCCAACCAGCCGACGCTGCTGCTCGCCGACGAGCCGACCGGCGCGCTCGACTCGGCCGGCGGCGAGGAAGTCATGGAGCTTTTCCGCAGGCTGCACCGCGACGGCCAGACGATCATGCTCGTCACGCACGATCAGCGCGTCGCCGGTCACGCCGATCGCATCGTCGAGATGCGCGACGGTCGCGTCGTCGGGACCGAAGCGGAGCAAAGCACGGTTCCCGCCGTGGCCGACGCAACGTTCGGCACACTCACCGAGCCCGACGCCGGACCACAGTCGCAGGACCTCACGTAGCGAATGGGCGGAGTTTGGCTCAGAGCGCGCGCCGAGCTTCGCTCCGGCTGGAAGACCATGCTGGCGCTGGGGATACTCGTCGGCATCGCGGGGGGGCTCGTGATCGGTGCCGTCGCCGGCGCGCGGCGCACGGATTCCGCATACGACCGGTTCATCGCGGCGTCGAACACCGCTCAAGTTTTGATGCCGAACGGCGGAGCGATCTTTGGCTTCGCCGAGATCGACTTCGACAAGGTGGTCGCATTTCCCGAAGTCGCCGACTCGGCACGATTGTCTTTCCTCATCGCATCCGGCAGAACGTCCAACGGCGTAGAGTTTTTGCCGATCGCGGGCCGCAATCAATTCGTTCCGTTCGTCAGCGGCGACGGAAAGTTCGATCGAGTCCTGAATCGCATGCGGGCCGTGACCGGACGCCTGCCGAATCCTCGAGCAACCGACGAAATCGCCATCTCGTATAGCTTCGCAACGAGGTATCACGTGAAAGCCGGCGACACTTTCATGCTCCAGCTGTTCCAACCCTCTGATCTTCAGCACGTCACAATTTTTCCCGTGGGGACCGGGTCGCGCGTCCTGACCCACATCGTCGGGGTCGAGGCCGCGCCGGGGGAATTGCCACCGGGGAACGGGTATCCGCCCATCCATCTCACCACGGCGTTTTACGACAGGTACGCGCGAGGGATGGCGGCATTCGACGCTCTCGCCGTCAAGCTGAAGAGCGACGCCGACCTGCCTGCGTTTCGGGATCGTGTGGACCGCGAAGGAATCACGCCCGGTCCGCGCGGTGTCAGAACGATCCAGCTGTTCTCGTCCATCGACGAGGGCAAGCCGGTACAACGATCCATTCACGTTCAAGCAGTCGCCTTGTGGCTCCTCGCGCTGCTCGGCGGGATCTCGGCGCTGTTGATCGTCTCGCAAACGCTCTCGCGGCAGGCCTCGCTTGAATCAGGGGACAACGAAACGCTGCGCGGTCTCGGAATGACCGGAGCCAATCTGCGAAACGTCGCGCTGATTCGATTGGTCGCAATCGCTTTGCTGGGATCCATGGTGACCGTCGGTGTTGCCTTCGCACTGTCGCCGCTGACTCCGATCGGTCTCGCACACATCGTAGAGCCGCGTCACGGGAGCTCTTTCGATGTCGTGGCACTTGGCGCTGGAGCTGTCTTGCTGGCCTTGCTCGTCGTCGTCGGCGGCCTGCCGGGCGCAATCCGAGCCGCGCGTCCGCGCGCAGGC
>JAIVGO010000122.1 GCA_020201525.1 Actinomycetota bacterium
CCACGTGCGAGACCGCTGACGATACACACCCCGAACGCAGCCAAGTCGGCTGCGAGATCTTCAGCGACGTGCTCTCCGTACGGCGTCGGGGTTCGCGACCCGACGATGGCGACGCGCGGTCCGAGATCATCGAGCCGCCGGCCGCGTATCCACAACGTCTCCGGCGGGGACCCGATCTCCCGCAACTCGTCCGGGTATTCGCCGTCGGCGCGCGTGACGACTCGTACGTTCACCACGCGCCGACGCGATATCCCGCCGCCAACGACACGTGTTCTTCATCGATGACTTCATCTCCATGTAAGTCTGCGATTGTTCGAGACACCCTGAGTAGCCGGTGCGCTCCACGCCCGGATAGACGGTACTTCTCGATCATCTTCTCCAGCGTGCGAGACGCGGACGCAGTACGGCCGCAGGTCTGCGCGAGCAATCCCGCGGTGATCTCCGCATTGCACGACAAGCCGAATCGTTTGAGCCGCATACGCTGAATATTTCTCACCTGGAGAACGCGCTCCCGAACAATGGCCGACGACTCTCCTTCCGGCGACCGGAAGATCTCCCCGCGCCTGAGTCGGGGCACATCGACTTGCAAATCGATTCGGTCCATCAACGGTCCTGACAGCCGCCCCTTGTAATTCGCGATCCGGCCGGGCAGACAGATGCACGGACGCACCTCGTCGCCGGCGTGCCCGCAGGGACACGGATTAGCGGCCGCGATCAGCTGAAACCGGGCCGGATACGTCACGGAAAACTTCGATCGGACGATCGTCACAGCGCCGTCTTCGATCGGACCGCGCAAAGCTTCCAGCGCGTCGCGGCGAAACTCCGTTGCCTCGTCCAGGAAGAGCGCTCCGCGGTGCGCGAGCGAAACTTCGCCGGGCTGCGGCAAACCGCTGCCGCCTCCGACGAGCCCTGTGGTCGACACCGAATGGTGTGGGGCCCGAAATGGCCGTGTCCGCACGAGCCCCTCACCTTCGTCGAGCAGTCCGGCCACCGAATAGATGCGGGTGACTTCGAGCGCTTCGTCGTTGGACAGCGGCGGCAAGATCGTCGGCAGGCGGCGCGCGAGCATCGTCTTTCCGCCCCCGGGCGTACCCATCATGAGCAGGTTATGACCGCCGGCGGCCGCGATTTCGAGGGCCTTCGCAGCCGGCCCCTGACCGCGGACGTCGGTGAGGTCGAGGTCGCAGGGAGGCGCATCGCGCGCCTCGGCCCGCTTCGTCCACGGCTCGATGATGGTCTCGTTGCGTATGAACTTGATTGCGTCCGTGAGGTGATCGACCGGCAACACCGCAATCCCCTCGACGAGAGCGGCCTCTTGCGCGTTTGCGCGTGGCACGATCAACATCGATTTGCGGTTGCGCCGGGCGGCCATCGCAGCGGCAAGCACCCCGCGCACGCGGCGCACTGTGCCGTCGAGCGAAAGCTCGCCGACGAAGCAGGTGGGTTTCAGCTTCTCTTCGGAGGAGCGTCCACCGGCCGCAACGATCCCGACGGCGATGGCGAGATCGAAACCGGATCCGGCTTTGCGCAGGTGGGCCGGCGAAAGGTTCACCGTGATGCGCTTTTGCGGCCAGTCCTCTTTCGAATGCACGATCGCGGCGCGGACGCGCTCGCGCGCCTCTTGCACGGAGACGTCGGGCAACCCGACGATGTTGAATGCGGGCAACCCTTGCGCGAGGCTCACCTCGACATCGACGGGATGGCCCTCGAGGCCGATGACGGCGACGCTTTCGGCACGCGCGAGATTCAAAACGCCCCCTCGATGTGCGTGACCCGCGAAGCGCTTCCGCGGAAGCGCGTCACCTCAATGACATCGAAGCGGATTTGATCCGCGTGCGCACCGTGTTCGAGAAGAAAGCGACGCGCCAGCAGCCGGATGCGCGCGGCCTTCCGAAACGTGACCGCTTCGCCGGGCGTCCCGAACCGGTCCGACCGCCGCGTCTTCACCTCGACGAACGCGAGCGTCGTGTCGCGGCGAACGATCAAATCGATTTCGCCCTCGCGGCGGCGATAATTGCGTGCAACCACGTCCCACCCCAAGGCGGACAGGTGCCGCGCCGCTTCTTCTTCGCCGTCGTCGCCGAGTCGTTTCGTATTCATGGAGCGCCGACGATACAACTCCGCTACGACAATTTCGGCCCACAGATGACGCGTTCGCGCCGCTTAGGAAAAAGTCGATCCGCTCGCGATGATTCTCTCGCTCTGCCACATTCCGCTTAGCGCGTCGCCCAGAAGATCAGCGCGACGAGCACGCCGAACATCGACACCAGGATCGCGATGTCCGCGGTCTTCGACCCCCGGTAGCGGCGAAGCGGATTGAAGCCCACTCAGTTTCCCGTCATGTCGCGCGGCATCTCGGGCTCCGTCTTCTTGAGCTCTTCGATGTTGACGTCCTTGAACGTCACGACGCGCACGTTCGAAACGAACCGTGCCGGGCGGTACATGTCCCAGACCCATGCGTCTTCGAGCAAGACCTCGATCTCGTCGCCGGTGCGCTTCACATCGACGCGATTCGCGAGATAGAAACGCCGTTCAGTCTCGACGACGTACGTGAACATCGGCAGGACGTCGCGATATTCGCGGTAGAGCTTCAGCTCCATCTCGGTTTCGTATCGCTCGAGCTCGTCTTCGCTCATCACCACTCCTCGTCCGCGTCGACCAGATCGACGGCGTCGACCTGCACGGAGAACGATGCGTAATACCCGCTCGCAATCCCCCAGAACGACATTCGGTGCACCGGAGAGGGCCCGTGCGTCTTCAGCGCTTCGCGGTGTTGGGCGGTGCCGTACCCCTTGTTCGACCTAAACCCGTATTGGGGGAAGCGGCGGTGCAGCCGAACCATCGCGCGGTCTCGCGCGACTTTCGCAACGATCGACGCGGCAGCGATCGACGGCGACACGACGTCACCTTTCTTCACGCCGAGGCAAGGCACCGGGGACCGTTTCACCGGGAATCCGTCGGTCAGCGCGTAATCCGGTTTCGGGTCCAGCCGCACGAGAGCGCGACGCAACGCCGACAAGTTCGTCTTGTGCAAGCCGCGCCGGTCGATCACGCGCGGATACACGCGGACGAGCGCGAGCGCTACGGCGCACTCCTTGATCTCTTTCGACAAGCGTTCGCGTTCATCCGGAGTGCACAGCTTGGAGTCCTTGAGCCCGAGGATCCCGTGATCGAACGGAAGGATCACCGCCGCCGCGAACAGCGGTCCGGCGAGAGCGCCCCGGCCGACCTCGTCGGCGCCCGCGATGCGGCTGAAGCCGCGTTCCCGAAGGCTTTGCTCGATGGAGAGGCTCACAACCCCCGAGGATAGCGCCGAAAAGCTAGAACCCGTAGGACGGGGATTCCCACCAGGAACCCATGCCCGTCCCGCCGTACAAAGCCGCGTATTTGGGGATGTGGTGAAGCCGGAACCTGCTCGGCGGCCAAATCGTGATAAAGGCCTTGCCGACGATCCGGCTCTTGGGCACGGAACACGGCGGCGTCGCGCACAAACCGCCGAACGTGTTCACGCGGCTGTCCGACGAGTTCGCTCTGTTGTCGCCCATGAGGAAGTAGCTGTTCGCCGGGACCGTGTACGGCCCGAACGGCGACGTGTCGGGGGGCTGGTTGAGATACGGCTCCTTCAAATCGAAGGCTTTGCCCTTCTTCGGCTTGATGTGGATCACACCGTTCGTCATCGTGATCGTATCGCCGGGTAACCCGATGACGCGCTTGATGAAGTCGCGCTCCGGCGGCGTGCGCGCACCGAGCCCCTCGGTCATCGACTTGAAGAACTTCTGCAGCGCGTTGCGCTTCACGCGGTCCGGCTCCGCGACGAAGACGACGATCTCACCGCGGTGCGGATCGCGAAAACGGTAGATGAGCTTGTTGACCAGAACGCGGTCGCCGACGAGCAGCGTAGGCACCATCGATTCGCTCGGAATGTAGAACGCTTGGATCAAGAACGTCTTGATGAGAAGCGCGAGGCCGAAGGCGATGAGGATGAGCACCGGCAGCTCGCGGAAGAACGCGAGCGGCCCCGGTCGATGCGGCGGCTCGCCGGCCGGCTTGTCGGGCCAGTCCGACTGCAGCGGCGTATCCGGGACGACGCTGCCGGGGGCGAGAGGATCCGGGGGAAGTACGGCTTCGGCCATCGGGCCGAGTCCTACGATTCCTGCGAGGTCGTTTCCGCCTCGACTGCTTCGCTTGGTCCCGCTTCGTCGGCCGGTACGTCGGTCGCCGGGTCGTCGGCGACGTCCGCGGGCGTTTCCGTCGGCTCATCGGCGGGCTCGGGCGGTGCTTCGACGACGGGCGTTTCGACGGGTGCGGCCGGCGCCTCGGCAATGTCTACCCGCCGCTCGCGGATCTTCGCCTTGCGGCCGGTCAGCTCGCGAAGGTAATACAGCTTCGCGCGCCGCACGCGTCCGTGTGTGACGACTTCCAGCGTCGCCACCGTGGGCGAGTGCAGAGGAAAGGTCCGCTCGACGCCGACACCGTTGAAGGAGATCTTGCGGACGGTGAACGATTCGCGCAGCCCGCCCCCCCGACGCTTGATGACGACGCCTTGGAAGATCTGGATGCGCTCGCGGCCGGACTCGGCGACCTTCACGTGGACCTTGACGGTGTCCCCCGGACGGAACGGGGGTAGGTCGGTTCGCAGACGAGCGCGTTCGACGACATCGACCTTGTTCACGGGTTCACTCCTTGAAGGGGATGAGCAGCAGACAATGGTACCAGGGGACTCGCCGGGCGCAATACGCCGGCTACCCTAGCCGCATGCCCGGCACTCTGAAACTGCTCGCGCGCGGAATTCGGAGGAAATGCCCCCGGTGCGGCCGCGGAAACCTGTTCCGCGGTTGGTTCACCATCGTCGAGACGTGCCCGCAATGCGGGCTGCGGTTCGAACGCGAGGAAGGCGCCTGGCTCGGTTCGATGGCTCTCATGATCGGGGTCACCGAGATCGCCTTCGCCGTTTTCGTCGCAGCCGGGCTCCTTCTCACGTGGCCGGACGTCCCGTGGCTGTGGCTCACCGTTGCCGCGGTGGCGTTCAACCTCGCCGTGCCCCTCGTCGCGTACCCGTTCGCGAAGACGACGTGGTCGGCGGTGGACATGATGCTGCACAAGATGGACCCGCAGGATGCGGCGTCAATCCGGCAGGTCGGGCGGGAGTAAGTCCGGGCGGCGATCGGCGGTTCGCTGCTGCTGCTGTTCGCTTCGCCAGCGCTCGATCTCCGCATGATGTCCGCTCAGCAACACGTCGGGAACTTTCATGCCGCGGAACTCCGCCGGTCGCGTGTACACGGGATAGTCGAGCAAGCCGGCGGAAAACGACTCGCGCTCGATCGACTCGCGCTCCTTCACGACGCCGTCGACGAGTCGCGTCGTCGCTTCGATAAGGACGAGCGCCGCGGCTTCACCGCCGGCAAGCACGTAATCACCGATCGAGATCTCGTCGAGAATCAACCCTTCGCTCACGCGTTCGTCGATGCCCTCGTAGCGACCGCAGAGCAGGATCAAATGGCTCTGTGTTGCGAGCGTCGATGCCACTTGCTGATCGAGACGGCGACCGGCCGGCGTCAGCAAGATCCGGTGCGCCTGTTTCCATCCGTCGATCGACTCGACGGCGGCGAACCACGGCTCGGGGCGCATCACCATGCCGGCGCCGCCGCCGTACGGCTCGTCGTCGACGGAGCCATACGTGTCCACGGCGTGCGCACGCAAGTCGTGGACGCGGATGTCGAGAATGCCCTTTTCCCGGGCTTTTCCGATGAGCGACTCGGCGAGCGGCTGCTCGAGATAATGCGGGAAGATTGTGATCACGTCGAGGCGCACGGCTAATCCTCGAACAAGCCGGGGATCGGATTGACGACGATACGCCGCGCGCCGACGTCGACGGAAACGATGAGCTCTTTCACGGCCGGCACGAGCACATCTCGGTCGCCGGAACGCACGACCCATAAGTCATTCGCCGCGTTTTCGAGAACACCGACAAGCGTGCCGAGGATTGCGCCGCTTTCGTCCACGACGTCGCATCCTTCGATGTCGTGCGGGTAGTAGCGGCCGTCGGTGAGCGGACGCGCTTCGGCGGCCGGAATGGAAAGCAACGCGCCGCGCAGAGCCTCGGCTCCTTCGCGATCGTCCACGCCTTGCAGCGTGATGATGAACCAGTCGCGGCTCGGGCGGCAGCCCGCGATGCCGCAGCGCCGCGGGTTCCGGTCGGGATCGCCGACCCACAGGCTCTTCCCCGACGAGAAGCGATCGCGAGACTCTGAGTAGGGCTCGACGAGCATCTCGCCGTGAACGCCGTGCGGTTTCACGATACGCCCCACGACGAGGCGTTCGGGCTCAGCCGGCAATCTCGATGAAGACGTGAATGCCGCATTTGGCGGCGGCGGCTTTCGCGACTTGGCGGATGGCTCGCGCCGTGCGTCCCCCGCGTCCGATGATGCGGCCGAGATCCTCCGGATCGACGTGCAGCTTGAAAACGCTCGTGTCTCCGGGAATGACGTCGACGGAAACCTTGTCGGGATGTTCGGCGAGCGAACGAGCGAGGAAGACGAGCGTGTCGCCGACTACTTCGAGCTCGTCGCGCTCTTCTTGGTCTGCTGGTGCTTCTCCCATATGCCCGCCACCTTGAGAAGGACCCGGACTTGATCCGACGGCTGCGCGCCCTTGGACAGCCAGCCGAGGGCCTTTTCCTCGTCGATCAAGATCGTCGACGGATCGGTCAGCGGGTTGTAGAAGCCGACGGCCTCGACGAAGCGGCCGTCACGGGGCGAGCGCTGGTCGGCGACCACCACACGGTAGCTGGGCTGCTTCTTCTTGCCGATCCTCTTGAGCCTGATTCGAAGGGCCATAGGGTCTGGAAGGGTACCGGAAGCGCGAGGACTTGGCTACTGGAAGGGCGGCGACGCCGGCGCTACCCAACCGGGCGACAGCGACCGCGCTGACCGTAACGGTGATCCCGTGGTACCCAGTCAGATTTTGGCCGGTCGAGCGGCCAAAATGTTGCCCCTATTTTTGGCGCCTCTGAACGCCAAAATGTGACTGGGTACCGGGTGGAAGACTGCGGATGGCCCGAGGGCGCTTTCCCGGCGAGGAGCCCGCGGCTACCGCCGCTTTTTCTTCTTCTTGTTCGGCCGGTGCGGCTTGGGACGCGGCTTTCGCTTTTCCGCAGAGGACTTCGGGCGTTGCTCTTGCTTCACAGCGCCGTGCGGCATGGACGGCATGCCGCCCCCGCCGGCCATGGCGCGCATCATCTTGCGCGCTTGATCGAACTGCTTCAGCAACGAGTTCACCTCGGAAGTCGTCGTCCCGCTGCCGCGAGCTATGCGATCGCGGCGTGATCCCTTGATCAGCGCCGGCTCGCCGCGCTCCTGGCGCGTCATCGAGCAGATGATCGCCTCGGTACGCGTCATTTGGTTCTCGTCGATCTCCATCCCACGCAGCTGCGCGCCCACGCCGGGCACCAGTCCGAGCAAGTTCTTCAGCGATCCCATCTTCTTGATTTGGCGCATCTGATCGAGGAAGTCGTCGAACGTGAACTTCGCCGTGCGAAGCTTCTCCTCGAGCTCTCGCGCTTGTTCTTCCTCGTAGACCTCCTCAGCCTTTTCAATGAGCGTCATCACGTCGCCCATGCCGAGAATGCGAGATGCAAGACGATCGGGGTGGAACGGCTCGAATGCATCGAGCTTCTCGCCGTCGGAGATGAACTTCAGCGGGCGCCCGGAAATGTGGGCGATCGACAGCGCGGCACCGCCGCGCGCGTCGCCGTCGAGCTTCGTGAGAACGGTTCCGGTGAAATCGACGCGCTCCAAGAACGCCGCCGCCACCGTCGCGGCATCCTGGCCGGTCATCGAGTCTGCAACAAAGAGCGTCTCGAGCGGATTGATGCGCCGCTTGATGTCCGCGGCTTCCTGCATAAGCTCTTCATCGACGTGCAGCCGGCCGGCAGTGTCGACGATCACAACGTCGCGGTTCGTGCGAATCGCCTCTTCGACACCGGCTGCGGCGACTTCGACGGGTGACATTCCGTCGCGGGTCACCACGGGAACGCCGACTTGCTCACCGAGAAGAACCAGCTGCTGCACGGCAGCCGGGCGCTGCAAGTCGCACGCGACGAGGATCGGCCGCTTTCCCTTGCGTTTCAACCATCCCGCAAGCTTTCCTGCCGCGGTCGTCTTACCGGAGCCCTGGAGGCCGGCGATCATGACGACGGTCGGCGGCTTCGGTGAAAAGCTCAACGGCTTCGCGGACCCGCCCAAGATGCCGACCAGCTCTTCGTGAACGATCTTGACGACTTGCTGCGCCGGCGAAAGCGACTTCAGCACTTCCTGGCCGACGGCACGTTCGCGAACGCGTGAGATGAACTCGCGCACGACATTCAAGTGAACGTCTGCTTCGAGGAGCGCCGTGCGCACTTCCTTCAGCGCTTCGTTGACTTGATCTTCGGTGAGCTTGCCGCGCCCGCGCAGACGCTTGAACGCAGACTCGAGCCGCTCGGACAGGGTGTCGAACATGCGCACCATGCTACCGGGACATAGCCCGGACGACGACGCGGGTCTTAGCCGGCGGTGCGCTGCGTTTCGGTGTCCTTGCGGCTGATGTTCTCCGCGAGGATCTTTTCCGTCCGGACGATGGAATCCGCAACGTCGCGCATCTTGCGGTTTTCGTCCTGGCTCGCTTTCTGCAGCTTCCGGTATGCCTCGCCCTCGCTCAGGTTCAACCTCTGCATCAAGATGCCTTTGGCGCGCTCGACCAGCTTTCGCGTTTCGAGCTGGTCGCGCAACGCCTCTGCGGTATCCAGAGCCGTCAGTATCGCCTTCGACGACGTCGATGCAGTTTCGACGGCTGCGAGAAGAAGCGCCTCGGAGCAATCGCTGGGCGCAACGGCCAGCGCGCCGCGAGCAGGCGCCTGGACGAGGTCGTTGTTTTCGGCGAGCACAATCGTGGGAATCTGCGCGTCGGCCGGGGTCGCCGGCAATCCTTGATGGATGATGACCTCGCCGGACCGGTCCCGTGCAAGCGCCTGCGCGCTCTGCTGCGTCGGAGCCTCGCCGACGACGCGAAGCCCGGCACGCTCCGCAAGCTCTCGCAACGTCGCAGTTTCGGCTCCGGCAATCACTACTCTGACTACGGGCATCGTCACCATCCTCGTTTACCCACCGTCCCCATGTGAGCGAATCGGGCAGTCACGCGTGTTTTCGGCCGATGCGGCGAGTTCCTTGAGGCCGAGTTTTGAAAAAATGCGTCCAGATCTGGACGGATCGGGCGAAGTTTCTAGTTCGAATGAACTAGTCGAGCAGAGCGTCGACGAATGCGTGGGGGTCGAAGGGTGCGAGATCTTCGATTCCTTCACCTAATCCCACGAGCTTCACCGGAAGCCCGAGCTCTTGCTGGCAAGCAATGACGATCCCGCCTTTCGCGGTGCCGTCGAGCTTCGTAAGCGCGATGCCGGTGACCCCGGCGGCTTCGGTGAACGCGCGTGCTTGCGCAATGCCGTTCTGGCCGGTGGTGGCGTCGAGCACGAGGAGAACTTCGTGCGGTGGTCCGGCTTCGCGCTCCACCACCCGGCGAATCTTGGCGAGCTCCTCCATCAGGCTCGTTTTCGTGTGCAGCCGTCCTGCCGTGTCGACGATGAGGAAATCGGAGCCGCGAGCTTTCGCCGCGCGCACCCCGTCGAACGCGACCGCGGCCGGATCCGCGCCGGCGGCGTGCTTGACGACCTCGGCCCCGCTGCGCGAGGCCCACGTTTCCAGCTGCGCGTCCGCGGCGGCACGAAAGGTGTCGGCGGCTGCCAGGACGACGGACTTTCCCTCGCGGGCGAGCCTTCCGGCGAGCTTGCCGATCGTCGTCGTCTTGCCGGTTCCGTTCACGCCCGTCACGAGCCAGATGGTGAGGCCGCCTTCGTTGCGCGCAAGGGAGCGGTCACCGTCGCCGAGAATCGCGACCAGCTCGGCGTGCAACGTTTGGACGACGGCCTCCGGATCGGTTTCTTTCTTCGAGCGCTCTCTCAAGTCGGCGATCATCCGCTGCGTCGCAACGACGCCGACGTCGGCCTGCAGGAGCAACGCCTCGATGTCTTCCCAATCTTCTTCGGTGAGCGAGCCACGGTTGAAGATTCCCGTGAGGTTCGCGCCGAAGGACTGCCGCGCCCTGCTGAGCCGGTCGCGCCAGCGCGGCGCCTCGGCGACGGGTGGCGTTTCGGGTATTCCGACGGGCGGCGCTTCCGGTATCTCGACGCCCGGCCAAGGTTCGGGTGGCGCTTCGACGACCGGTGGTGGCGGCGCGGCGGGACCAGCTTTCGGTGGCGCCTTTGGCGCCTCGACTGCGCCGCGGCGTCCGGCCAGCGCGACGCCGGCCAAGAGCAAGCCCAAGACCGCGATCCCGATGAGAATCCAAATAATCGTCATGGCTTCTTGAACGATGTCCGCGTGCGGCGGAACGTTATCAGAGGCTGTCGGCGCTCATTTCGTCCCGGCCGGCCAGCCGTTCGCAAATCACGCGCGTGACGCCGTCTGCTCCCATCGAGATTCCGTACAGCGCGTCGGCCACTTCCATTGTGCGCTTCTGGTGCGTCACGACGAGGATCTGGGAGGCTTCCTTGAACTCGCGCACAACCGTGAGGAAGCGGTGCAAGTTTACGTCGTCGAGCGCAGCCTCAACCTCGTCGAGCAGATAGAACGGCGACGGGCGCGCTTTGAAGATCGATGAAAGCAGGGCGATGGCGGTCAGCGCTCGCTCGCCGCCGGACAGAAGGGAGATGCGCTTCACGCGCTTCCCGCCGGGGCGCGCTTCGACTTCGACGCCGGATTCCAGCAAGTTGTCCGGCTCCGTGAGGACGAGGCGTCCTTCGCCACCGGGGAACAAGCGAACGAAGATCTCTTCGAATTCGCGCGCCACATCTGCGTACGCCGCTTGAAAGATCTCGATGATCTTTTGATCGACTTCGGTGACGACGCTCGTGAGATCGCGGCGGCTCTTTTTCAGGTCGTTCATTTGATCGGTCAGGAACGCGTGGCGGTCGACAAGGCTTTGGTACTGCTCCATCGCGATCGGGTTCACACGTCCGAGAAGCGCGAGTCGGCGCTCTGCAGTCTGCGCGCGCTTACGCAGATCTTCCAGCTCCTCTTCGGAGACCTCGCCCACGACGTCGAGGGCGGCTTGAGGCTCCATCTCGTGCTCTTCCCGCAAGCGCTGCACGAGCGCTGCGAGACGGTGCGACCGCTCGGCTCGTGCGAGGTCGCTTGCGTGCGCCATCTCGCGTGCCTGCTCGAGCGCCGCTTCCTGTTCGCGGCGCGTTGCCCGCGCCTGCGAGAGCCGTTCGCCGACGCGCAAGCTTTCCGATTCTCTCGCGGCCCGCGCAGCGCGTGCTTCCTCGACCCACACACCGATGCGATCGGCGGCCGCGAGAGCGGCGCGGGAAATGTCTGCTGCTCGGCGGGCAGCTGCCTCACGTGCGCCGCGCGATGCTTCCCACTGCTCCCGTTCTTGACGAATGCGCGCGACGCGCTCGCGCATCCTCGCGAGCTGTTCGGAGATGGCCCGCTCCCGTTCGACGAGGCCGCCGAGGTGAAGTGCGCGCTCCGCCGCTCGCCGCTCGCTTGCCGCGAGGACCGCAACATCCACCGTCGCGCGCTCCTCCGCTGCGGCTCGCGCAAGATGACCCTCGGCTGCGGCGAGACGCTCGCCGTCGTGCCCGAGGCGCTCTTCGAGCTCCGTCAGGCGACCCGACAGGACCGCCGCCTCGCGCGCCGACACCTGTTCGTCGCGCTCGAGATCGCCGAGTCGCGCCGCAGCGCCCGTGATGCGCGCATCGAGATCGTTCATCGCCGCTTCGAGCGGCTCTACGTCACGCGTCAGCTCTTCGACGATTTCGGCCGAGCGCGTAGCGGCCCGCATCGCGTGCGCCCGCTCGCGCTCGATCGCTTCCATCTTCCCGGCCGCCTCGCGCAGCTCACCGGCGAGATCCCGCACCGGCGCCTGAGCGACGTCGCCGCCCGACACGAAGTCCGGCCCCACCCGATCGCCGTCGGGCGTGACGATCGTGAGTCCTGCGTGCCGGCGCTCGAGCGCGGCCGCTTCGTCGAGGTTCTCCGCGAGCGCGACCCGCGAGAGCAGCGCGCGAATGATGTCGGCCGCGCCGCCGCGTGGTCGAACGACTTCCAGAATCGAGCGCACACCGCCGGGAACCGCGGAAGCCACATCACGCGGAAACACGAACATCGCGCGTCCGCCGAACGACTTGAGTCGCCGCACGGCGTCGATGGCGTCGCTGCGCGATGCAGCGATCACCGCGCCGGCGAACGGCTGGAGCGCGGCATACGCGGCACGCTCATACCCGGACTCGACGTCGACGAGATCACCGAGGCGGCCGAGCAGTCCCGCGCTGGCTTCGTCGTCGGCGAGGAGATTGACCGCCGCGTCTCCGCTGTTCGCAACCTCTCCCGCGAGCGCCTCCTGCCGCGCGCGTATGCCTTCGAGCGCACGCTCGAGGTCACGCTGACGCCCCAGCAAACGGTCGGCTTCTTCTTTTTGGGATCGCAGTTGCGCCGTCGCAGCTTCGAGCTTCTCCGATATCTCTGTCTCTTCGGCGTCGAAGCCCTCGACTTCCGCTCGCGCTTCCGCGATCTGTGTGGCGCGAGCGGAGCGAGCGACATCGAGCGCTTCGCGCTGGGTTTGCAAGCGATCTCGTTCCGTTGTCGCGCCTTCCACCGCAGAACGGAGCGCCGCGCGCTCCCCTTGCAACTGGACGACTTCTTCGTGGGCGCGCGCCGCTTCCTCACGCGCCGCGGCGATCTCTGCCCACTCTGTTTCCGCAGCCCGCGCGTCTTGCTCGGCGGCACCGCGCTCCGCCTGGACCCGCGCGAGGGCTTGAACGAGCTCGGCGATCTCTTCTTCACTCGGCGCATTTCCTTCGGGAGCGCGCAGCGCGAGATCTTCCATGTGCCGGCGCCGCTCCTCAGCAAGACGCCCGAGGCCGGACAGCTTCTCGCCGACGTGGGCGAGCCGGTATTCGGCCGAAAGCGCGTCGCGCGCGGCGACCGCCGCCGACGACACGTCCGCCTCGAGCCCTTCTTCGGCCGCCGCGGCGTCCGCAACGGCAGCGGTCAATCGTTGGACTTCTTCCGCCGTCCACCGCTCTCTGTCGACGTCTTCGTCCGACGACAGCGCCCGGAAGTCGACGGTCCACAAGCGCAAGCGGCATTCTTTCAATTCCGTTTCTATTTCGGCCGCGCGCTTCGCAAGCTCCGCCTGCTGCTCGAGTGGTCGAATTTGCCGGCGCAGCTCCCCGACGACGTCGCCGAGCCGTTCGACGTCTGCGTCGACGCGTTCGAGCTTGCGCACCGCGCGCTCCTTGCGGCGCCGGTGCTTGAGGATCCCTGCCGCCTCCTCGATGTAGGCGCGGCGCTCCTCCGGCCGCGCCGCGAGGATCGAGTCGAGCTGGCCCTGACCGACGATCGTGTGGAGCTCGCGGCCCACGCCGGTATCCGACAGCAGCTCCTGCACATCGAGCAGCCGGCACGGTGAGCCGTTGATCGCGTATTCGGACTCGCCGCCCCGGAACATCGTGCGGCTGATCGTCACCTCGGCGAAGTCGATCGGCAGGATGTGCGAGGAGTTGTCGATCGTCAGCGCCACTTCCGCCCGCCCGAGCGACGGCTTCTTCGGCGTGCCGGCGAAGATGACGTCTTCCATTTTCCCGCCGCGAAGCGTCTTCGGTCCCTGCTCGCCGAGCACCCACGCGATCGCATCGACGAGGTTGGACTTGCCCGACCCGTTCGGCCCGACGATGACCGCCACACCGGGCGTGAATTCAAGAACGGTCTTCTCAGCGAACGACTTGAAGCCGCGTATGACCAGGGACTTGAGAAACACGCGCCAGAATACCATCGCCCCCGACGCACCCTCCGGAGCCAAGAAACTCAACCCCACAAGAAGATCCCTGCCGAGCAATAACCTTCTTAGCCCCGCGGAGGAGCTATGAAAGGGACGGAAAGGGTTGAGCGCATCCCCGGAGGCGAGTGTTGGCGTGAGCCCGAGCGAAGCGAGGCGAACTGCACTCACTCGCCGAGGGGATGTGCTCAACCCTCGCAGTCGCGAGCACTGCCTCTCCAACGCGCCGGGCAAAGAAAAAACGCCCCTTCGTCGGGGCGTCTCTCCTACTGCTGCAAGCTAACTTACGCGAGAGCCTGAACGGTCTCCACTTCGACTTTGGATTCGGCGATGGCGCGGAGCGCCATGACCTCTGCCTCTGCCGACTCGAGTGCCTTTTCCAGTTCGGCGATACGGGCTTGCAACGCACTGATCTGGTTCAACAGCATGTAGGCTCTTGGTTCGCCCAAGTATCCGAATAACGCCTTGGACATCTGTAGAACTCGACCCCCTTCCCTTGTAGCCGGGGCTGTTTCCGGGCAGGCCGGAAGGTGACTCCGGTCCCGGGTTCACAAGCACTTTAGCGAGTTCGAGCCCCACTGAAAAGGGGTTCGGATGAAGTTTTAACTGGAATCTTCTGGAAGCAACACTATCGTTTCATCCAAGTTTGCGGATATTTGATCGCGCACCAAGCAGGGCAAACACGGACGTCAGTAGCGAGGCATGCTTTGGTCCACCGTCGTCGCAAACGCCTCGATCCCGCCGGCCAAGTGCTTCGCGTGCTTGAGCCCCACGTAGTGAAGGTATTTCAGCACTTCTGCCGAGCGCTGCCCCACCTTGCAGTGCACGATCACGGTGCCGTCCTGGGGGATCTCGCTGACCCGGTCCGGGACGTCGTTCATCGGGATGAGGTGTGCCTCCGGGAAGTGCACGATCTCCCACTCGTGCGGCTCCCGCACATCGAGCACATAGAGATTCGGATCGCTCTGGCGAAGCTCCTCGAACTCCCGCGGTGTGATCGCGAGCTGCGACGCGAACTCGGCGACCTCGGGCGTCACGCCGCAAAACTCTTCGTAATCGATCAGTTCGGTCACGGTCGGGTTCTTGCCGCAGACCGGGCACTCGGGGTCCTTGCGAACCTTGAGCTCCTTGAACTTCAGCTCGAGGGCGTCGTAGATGAGCATGCGGCCGATCATCGGGTCGCCCTTGCCGGTGATCACCTTGACGGCTTCGGTCGTCTGCAGCGAGCCGATCGTGCCGCAGAGCATGCCGAGAACGCCGCCTTCGGCACACGAGGGCACCATGCCCGGCGGCGGCGGTTGCGGGAAGAGACAGCGATAGCACGGCCCGTATTCGGCCCAAAAAACGCTGAGCTGCCCGTCGAAGCGAAAGATCGAGCCCCACACGTACGGCTTCCCGAGCAGCACGCACGCGTCGTTCACGAGGTAGCGCGTCGGGAAGTTGTCCGAGCCGTCGACGATGAGGTCGTACGGCTCGAAAAGCTGCATCGCGTTATCGGAGCTGACGAGCGTGTTGTGCTTGATGACGTTCACGTTGGGGTTGATCTCTTTGATGCGCTCTTCCGCGGAATCGAGCTTCGGGCGGCCGACGTCGGACGTGCCGTGGATGACTTGGCGCTGCAAGTTCGTTTCGTCCACGACGTCGAAATCGACGAGGCCCAGTGTTCCGACGCCGGCAGCGGCGAGGTACATCGCGACCGGAGATCCCAGACCGCCGGCGCCGATGCACAGCACCTTCGCGTTCTTCAGACGCTTCTGGCCGTCCATCGCCACGTCGGGGATGATCAGGTGCCGGGAGTAGCGCCGGATCTCTTGGTTGCTCAGGGACGACGCCGGCTCGACGAGAGCGGGCGGCCTGATCTGGTTGTCTTCCATCGTCGGATACCCCTTTTCGACCGCGCAGGTCGGATTCCTTTCCATGATAAAGGCCCCGGCGGCCTCCAGTCTTCCCGGCTGCATCCATTTATTCTGCGCGGTATGGTTTCGGACTCGACGGACATTCCGAAACGGCCGGTTTCCTCCGTCATCGCACGGGCAGGTAGCTAGTCGGCGAGAGGCGAATGGTTAAAAGACCTTGGCGATGAAACCCACCATGTTCCGAAGGACGGCCGCTCTCATTGCGGCTGTGCTTTTGCTCGACTTGGTCGCTGCGAGCGTCCATCATTCGGCCCCGGCCGGCAATCAGGCTGCCGTGAGCATCCCCGTGCTCCCGCGCCGAGCCGACCCCGACCGCCACGTCGCGCCCGCGAAGCGCCCGGCGGCCCCTCCGCATGCGGCGGCTCCGATCGCAATCGGCGAACCGTCGGGTCACGCGTCACTCGTTCGCTCGACGACGGCGACGAAAACGAGCTGGGTCGCTTCGGCGTACCCGGCGCAGTCGCGAGCCGGGCGCTCGGCCCTGCGCGGCGGAAATTCCTGGGCGCTCATCATCGGCATCAACGATTACGCGGGATCGACACGCGACAACGTGGGTTCCTATCAAGACGCGACATCGCTTCGGTCCTACCTCACTGCGCTCGGGTGGCGCAACGATCACATCATGCTGATCGGCAACAGGTCCGCGACGCGGCGGCACGTCATCGACGGGCTGCGCTGGCTCGCATCGAAGACCGATGCCGCGTCAACCGTCGTGTTCCATTATTCCGGTCACGAGATGCCCTTTCACAACGATCCCGACGGCGACGGGGAAAGTCTCGATGTTGCTCTCTGGCTCGCCGACAACAACTTGCTGCTCGATCACGACCTCGGCCGCCTTTTGAGCCCAATTCACGCGCAAAAGATGTGGCTGAACTTCGCCGTGTGTCGCGCCGGCGGATTCAACGATCCCGGCACTGCGAAGTCCGGCCGGCTGATCACGTACTCCTCTCCCGTCGGCGAGCTTTCGTACGAGGATCCGAGCGTCTCGCATTCTGTGTTCGGCTATTACTCGATCGTCGAAGGGATGAAGAGTGGCCACGCCGACGCGAACGGCAATGGGGTCGCCACCGTCCAGGAAGCCTTTTCGTACGCTAGGCCGCGCGTGGTCGACCGGACCAGCAGCAAGCAGCATCCCACGATGAACGATCAGTACGGCTCGAGCTTCTCGCTCGTGCCGCCGGCGCCGCCCGCGCCGAAGCAGGCCGATCCTGCCCCGCAGCCGAGCTCGTGCACCCTCCCCCTCGGGTGCCGTCACGTCGAGCCGTAATCCCCGGAGACCTTCCGCGACATACCGGCACAACCGCCGGCGCAAAACGGTATTTCTGCAGGATTGAGCCGGTGAGGCGGGAACCTTTTCGGCATGGGGATTGCACTCTCGCGCGCCCGTGTTCTTGTCGTGGTGCTCGCGCTGTTCGTGCCGTCGATCGTCGCGTCGGGATCGGGCGCGGCCGGCGCAGGGTCGGTGCGGACGCGCTCGGACAACTTCGATGCCGCACTTCCCGGCACAGTTCCATCCGGCTGGATCGAAGTCGGCTCGCCCGGCTACCACGCGATTCCGGATCTGTCGGCGACGAGCGCGCCGGAGACGCTGGGCTCGCTCGGGCCGGCGCCGTCGGCGGGAGTACGCGGCGCGCGCTACGGCGCGGCCGCCCGCAACTCGATCGTGCAAGCAGCCGTTCGCATCACGCCGGGCGCGGACGACAAAGGCGCCTCGCTCATCGTGCGCGCGAGCAATGCTCTGACGACCGGATACGCGGTGCACGTAAAGCCGTTGAGTAATCAGCTCGCATTGGAGCGCCGCGTCGCCGGCCAAACGACGGTGACACTTGGAAGTGTTCCGTTGCCGACGAGGGACGGATGGCAAACGGTCGCGATCGAAGCGTATGGAAACGCGATTCGCGCAAAGGCCTGGGCCGGTGCGGCCGAACCGGCTGCCTGGCAGATCAACGCGACCGACACTGTGATCAACAGCTTCGGGTCGGTCGGCCTCACGGATGACGGCGTCGATACACGCTTCGACGACGTGGTGCAGTTCAATCCATTGGCGGGAACGATCACTGCGGGCACAATGGCTTCAGACGGTGTTCCGCGTCCGGTGACGGTGACGCTCCTCGACGACGGCACGCCGGCGACGGGGCGCACGGTGTCCATCGCGAGCGATCGCGGCAACAGCGTCGACACGATTTCTCCCGCGAGCGCGGTCGTCAACGCATCGGGGACGGCCACTTTCACGATTGCAAGCTCCACGGCCGGCCCTGCCAAGTTGACGCTCAGCGTCGACGGCGGATCAGTAAGCGTCACGTCCACAGTCGTTTTCACCGGCATCGTGCCGCCGGTCGGAACGACATACCGAACGACGTTTGACGGCCCGGCCGGCGCATTGCCGGCGGGATGGGGGCAGCGCGCGCTCACGGGAACGGCGAGCTTTGCTGTGGCGGCGACCGGCGGCGTCGATCCGTCTCCCGGCGCGCTCGCCGATACTTCGACTGGCACGCGCGAGTATGCGTACTACAACAACAGCAGCTTCTTGGACGGAAGCTACGAAACGCACGCAATGACGCCGGGAACCGTCACGCATTCAGGAAAGGTCGTCGGTGTTGCGGCGCGCATGACGCCGGATGCTTCCTCGATGTATATGGGCATGGCTTTCCTCGACCCGTCGTCGGCCGATACCAGCCGGCGAACGGTGTCGATCGTTCGCCGCCTGAACGGTGTTGAGACGATCGTCGCGGCCGCGACGTCGCGCTCGCCGGCCCTCGGTCAATGGATTCGTGTGAAGCTCGAAGTGAAGGGAACTTCGCCGACGACGGTCCGCATGAAGGTCTGGCCGAAGTACGACCCGGAACCGGTGTCGTGGGTCCTCACGTATGTCGATGCGATATCGCCGATCTCGACACCGGGGCTGGCCGGCGTGGTGTCGGCGGCCGGCGGCTCTGTGTTCGACAACTTCACCGTGTCGTCGGCGGACGACGCCCTGCGCACCGATCAGCTCGTGAAAACGGGTTCGAGCGCGAATGCGTACACCGTCGTCGTGAATCCGGTGCGCGGCGGCGACGTCGCGAAGGGCAACACGCTTTCAACGCAGTCGGGGTTCGGCGGATACGCGGAAACGCAAACGGCCGCCGAGCACTTGTCGTTTTCGCAGTATGAAAGCGCAGCGACGTCGGACTACGGTCTTCCCGCCACATGGCTCGCGCGCTACGACGCGTACACGGATTCCTCGTTCTTGTCGTTCTTGAAGACGCGTCCGGCAACCGACGAGATCGGCGTGTACCTCGAAGTGACGCCGAAGTGGGCGAGCGATTCCGGCGTCACGTATCACTCACACTCGGGCGGCTCCTGGACCGACGCCTCATCGCTCTTCTTAACCGGGTACACGACCACGGAACGAACGAAGCTGATCGACAAGGCGATGGCGACATTCCTCGCGACGTTCGGCAAGTACCCGGCAACCGTCGGCGCGTTCTGGATCGACGCAGCCAGCGTCAAGTACATGCACGACACGTTCGGGGTCACGAACGCGATGACCGTGAGCGAAAACATTTGCACCGACGGGTACACCGAATGGGGTGGCTATTTCGACCACCCCTACTATCCGACGAAGACGAATGCGCGCATGCCGGCGCAGTCGACGGCAAACAAGCTCGACGTCGTCATGTGGCCCTGGGCAATCATGGACCCCCTTGCGGGGTACGACTCCGTGTTCTACGCGTCGGTACCGAACAACTACATGTCGGCGACGGGACTCAGCTGCAATGCAGCACCGGCGAAGCTCGACACAACGTACTTCGCTCAGCAGCTGGATTTGCTCACGGACACGACGAACAACCCGTACGGCTGGTTCATGGGCGGACTCGAGAACGCCTACAAGTGGGATACGTACGGCGCGGAGTATCGTCGCCAGCTCGAAACGATCAAGAACCGCGCGGAGAATGCGTGGCTGGCGCCGCTGACGACGTCCGCCTTCGCGGCGTGGTACCGGACGGCGTATCCGACGGTGTCCCCTGCCCATACGATCGTCGATCGAAAAGACTGGACGGGCGGAGGAGACAACGTGCTCTGGTACTACTCCCCCAAGTACCGAGCACGGGTGACGTGGTCGGCGACCGCAGCCGCGATCGAGGACATCCGCGCGTACGACGACGCCGTGGCCGAGCCGAACCTCACGACGCCGGTGACCACGCACGGCTTCACCGTGCAGTTGCCGTATCTCGTCGATGCACGCATGTACGGCACGGTGATGCGCGGATCGAATGCGAGTGCAAACGAGTCGGCTGCGGCTGCGATTACCAACGTCGTGGTTGCAACCTCTCTTGGGAAGCTGCAAATCGATTGGGATTCGGTCACCGGCCACACGCGCATCAACTTCGCGCCGGACGGCTTCACGGTTCGTCGCACGGCGGCGTCGGGCGCGCTTGCGTCGGACCTTGTCATTCCGTCGGCGGCGCCGCGCGACTGGCTCGGGCGCTTGAGCACCGTCACGTCGCCTTTGGATCCAGTCGCGATTACCACACAGTCGCTCAACAGTGCGACGTCTTCCGTGTGGCTGGCATCGCTCGCCGGGAGCACGCGCGGCGGTGCAGCGTTCTGGCTCACGTCGGTTGCCGGGGGCTCGAGCTTCGCATCGATGGCTGCCGGCACCGGCGCGCTCACCGAAGTGCCCATGAAGCTGAATCCAACGAGCGGATCGAGTGTTCTGGAATTCATCGTTGCACCCGGAACGACGAACACCTGGCGCTCGCGCCTGACACTTGCGCAGCAGAGCCCGACGCTGTTCCGGTAACACGAATTCCTGTCCAAGGGGCGAGGCTCCGGAAGGAATCCGTTTTTCGCCGGGCCTTGTCAGTCGATGGTGGCCTCCGGCAGGTTACGCGGCTGCTGTAGCTTTGGCGCGCTCGTACAAAGTCTCCGGAGCGATATCGGCGCCATTGGGCCAGGCGATCGTTCCGGCTTCAACGAAGAAGCGCTGGAAGAAATCGAGGTTTCGCACCGGTTCGAAAATGGGGCCCTCAAGCCAACCGGAGAAGTCGACGGTGGCCTCGACGCCGTCATGGAAGACCAGGTGAATCTTGTACTCGTCTCGGTAAGCTGCTTGGGTCACCATTGGCAGCGTTTCCAATCTCGACTCCTCACTGGAGTGGTTCGATCCGTTCGAGAGGCTGGCCCAGTCGGGCCCGTTCCCAGTCAGCTTCTAACTCTTTAGTATGAGCGAGAGTCCATTCTTTCACCAGCCTTTGCGCCGTGCGAGGCAACTGACCGGCAAGAATAGTTCCTTCGAACATGAAGGTGGCTTGCTGACCTTGGTATTCGGCATGAACGTGGCCGATTCCATGCTCGCGGTAGAACATGCGAATCACGATACCGAAGAAGCTCGAGATAACGGGCATGCGTTGATGCTACAGGGAGGGTGTGACGGAAAGACTTCCGGCACTTCGGAGCTACTCGGCAACCGGGCCGCCCTGTTCTGTTCGGTGAATGCACAGGTCGAGCCGACTATGAAGGAACATTCTCGTCGAGTGGATTCAGAATCCACCAAGCGCCGGAGACGGGTCCGACGAAGTAAGAATCGCAAAGACGACCAGTAACCTCATGGCCACCGATGACGCCATACTCGGTTGTCTGAAAGCCGATCACGTTCGAAAGGTTGTCACTTTCAAGCTCGTAAAAGGCGCCGTAGCTAGTGCACGTTTCGTTGCCGTTAGAGTTTGTGAAATGCAACGCCGTCGAAGTTATGTGGACGTAGCCTGTCCGCGGGGTCGTAGCTTCAAGTTCTAATCCAGGTCCGTACGTCGAGCTAAACGTTCGAAGGCTCCCTAACGGCACGCTCGCGTCTTCGACATAGTTAGGTCCAATGTCTGTAATGAGAAACGGATACGGATGCGCTTGTGCCTGAATAAGAATCCTCACATCCGATGCTCTTTGATACGCAACCACGCACATGAGGTTGGCAACCTCATTAGAGTGGTAACAGCCGACCAGACCGAGACGGGCCGACTGAATCGTTTCTGCCTGGACCGTGTCGGCAAGTGCTGCGTGTCCCTGAAGCACACCAACAACGATCACCACCACGGCAGTTAGTCGAATCTTCATCAGCATCCGCCCCGACTCGGAACACGAAAGTCGATCAACGATTCCATCATTCGCCGCAGGATCCTCGAAATCCTCTTAGCTCGTCGTAATATGCACAAGCAATCACGGGCGATAGCTCTTGCATACCACGGCGCGAACTAGACCTGGCACTGCGGGCAGCAATACGTGCTGCGGTTCGACCAGCGTTCGCGGCCGATTGGGGTGCGGCAGCGGCGGCACGGCTTGCCCTCGCGGCCGTACACCTTCAAGTGGTCCTGCATCTCGCCGGCCTTGCCGTAGAGGTCGCTGTACGTC
>JAIVGO010000177.1 GCA_020201525.1 Actinomycetota bacterium
AGGCTGCTCCGCTTGGCGCGACCGGCAGCTGTGCCGGTGAAGACGAAGGCGCCTACGACTGGTGGTACTTCGATCTAACTGCCCCAGCCTCGATCGGAATCTTTTTTAGTACAGGCGGATTGAAGGCCACTCTCACTAATCCAGCGGGGCAAATGATCGAGCCAACGACCAAGAGTGACGAGGCTAACTGGCAGATCCGTGCCCAGGTGGGAAAGTGGTATCTCTCGGTTACGGGAAATGGAAACTTCGGAAGCACGCCGTATTACAACTTCACCTACAACATCGTGCAGCAGAACGATTGCGGATCCTTTGTGGACGCCGGAAACACCTCCGCGACGGCAACCGAATTTTTCGGCAGTTGCTCAGGGTCGTACGGCCGCGTCTGGGGATTCAGTCCCAACCCGGCTAATCAGGGTAATGCTGATCCTGTCGACTGGTACCGCTACACCCTGACCAAGGATCAGCCGATCAGCTTCTTGGTCTCTGGAACGGGCGACTACCTGGATGGCTGCAGCCCGACAACCGGGCTAGCGGTTACAAGCTGTTACAGCAGTGGACCGGACGTCGAAATGAGAAAGCCTGACGGATCTGCATTTGATCCTCCGGTAATGACGAGCGGCGGCCTCCTTCCGGGCTCACTGGCTTTCACTGCGCCGGCCAACGGCGAATACCGGATCAAGGTGTCTTCCACTTCTGACGCTTTGTACACGATCCAAAGCGGCGTGCCGGACACGAACTCACTGACAGGTTCCCTTACAAATTCGGTGAACCTCAACGATAACTGCGCCGCCGACTTTACCGACGCCAGCGCAAATTCAGGCGGCGCGGGACAACTCAGCCCGAGCGTGCTGATCCCTGCATCATGCTATGGAAACATCGGAAACGGAACGGACCTCGATGACTGGTACAAGTTCGAAACGTTGAACCCGAACCAGATGGCTACCTTCGCCATCGCGTCGGGAGGGCCAAACGTCGAAGTGACCCTGTTCAAGTCCGACGCAAAGACGAGCCTCGCTACCGCCAGCGGCAGTGTCATCGTTCCCGGCTTCATGTCGCCTACCCTGCTGGAAAATGCCGGCATGTATTACCTCAAAATTCACGACACGAGCGCTGCCGGCGATTACGCCTTCACGCTGGACGTCCGCGACAACGTCGGTACCAACTTGGTTCCGACCAACCTGGTTCCGAGCAGCGTTCCCACCGATGCGCTGGGCCTCGTTCCGACGGCCATTCCGACGCCGAGCATCGGTGTCGGAGTGCCGACGCTCAGCGACTACTGCAACGGCGGGAACGACATCGGCAACGGCTCGAACGCCCCAACGCGCATCTATTCGGAGTCCTACTGTTACGGGACCCTCGGCACGCCCACCAACGACACCGCGGACTGGTACGTGATCAACGCGGAGTCGGGCCAGCAAATGAGTCTGCTCGTTTCCGGCGACGGCCTGCTCGACCCCAAGGTGGAGATCTATCGTCCGAAGCCCAAGTCAAACACGCCGCCGTTCACGACGATCTACAACCCCGGCGCGACGCCTGAATTCATGACGCTTCAAGGTCTCGACGCGGGCGGCGATTGGCTCGTCAAGATCAGCCAGGGCAGCCCGGGCAGCACCGGCAACTACTTCCTGTCGATCGACGTGCGCAACAATCTCATCGCAGTCCCGACGATTCCGAGCATAGGCATCCCGTCCATTCCGGCCGTCAACATCGGGCTCACCGACGACTGTAACGGTGCCGGCGACGCGCCGAACACGAACAACAAGTACGTCACGAAGCAGTCGACGCGTGGCATCTCGAACCCGACTGCGTGCTACGGCAGCCTCGGATTGTCGAGCCCGAAGGACGTACAAGACTGGTATTCGTTCACAGCAACGAAGGGTCAGTCGGTCGTCCTCGGCGTCGGCGGCGACGGCAGCCTCGATCCGAACATCACCCTGTACCGGCCCAACGGCGTTCGGGAAGTCAGCTATCCGAACACCTCGCCGGTGCCCGACTACGTCTCGCGCGACATCACGTACACGGGAACGTGGAAGGTCGCCGTCAGCAAGGCGGCCGGATCCGGCAACGGGCACTACGGCCTGTACGTGCAGGTGCCGACGGGATCGGTGGGTCTCGGGACGATACCGACGGTGAGCGTCTCGGTTCCGGCCGTTCCCTCCCTGACGGGTGACTGCAACCGCGACGGGGACGCGCCGGGCTACAGCAACAAGTACGTCTCGAGACAATCTGCGCGCGACGCGTCGCCGAACGGCGCGTGCATCGGGTCACTCGGCGCCGGCAAGGACGTCGATGACTGGTACCAGTTCGGCGGCAGCGCCAACCAGCGCTTCGCTCTGCTCGTCGCAACCGAGACCAGCTTGGACGCCGACGTGTACCTCTACGACCCGACCGGCCGTCTGGCGGTCAGCGGCGCGTACGGCGGGCTGCAACCGTCGTACATCACGAGCTACTTCTTGAACCGCACCGGCACGTGGAGGATCAAGATTCACCGGTACTCCGGCTCCGGCCAGTACTTGATGACGAACTATCTCGGAAGCTAGCGAGCCTCCCCATCGGGACGCGCCCACGGCACCAGGTGTGGGCGCGTTTCTATTTTCACCCGCAGGCGTAGGGGAACGAGTGCTCGTCTGCGATGCCGTCCTTGTCGGTTGCGCGAATCATCCACGCGCCGGCGCCGCCGCTCGCGGCTTTACCGCTCGATCGTCCCGCGTAGCTTTGAATCGGATGCGACGGCACCGGCGTGAGCGGAGCCGGCGCGCCGTCGAGGAACAGCTCGAGCTTCGCGATCGGCCGTCCCGCGGTCGCCGCCACCTGCAAGTCGATGAGCGCCGTGTTGCCTGCGCATGAGGGCGCCGCGTCGAGCACGAATGGCGGGCCCTTCGGCGACGGCGTGGGTGACGGAGTCGGCGACGCAGAGGGGGAGGCCGACGGAGTGGCAAGGGGCACCGCTGAAGCGAGCACGACCGGCGCGCGAGTCGCAACCGCTTGGACGACGGGTTTCTTCGGCGCCGACGAGCCGGCCGACGCAACCACTCGCGAGCCGCGATTGGGTTGCACGAACGAGACGATGAACGCGGCAACCGTCAATGCAAGCACGAGCATGCGCCGGCGCCGCATGACGACTTTTTCCCTCGGCCTCATCGGCAGGGAGCATACGGCGGGTTGTCGCGATTGCCGCGGAACCAGGAAGATTGCATCTGTTGCGTTGCCGGTGCGTTGTCTAAGATGTGCGCCCGCCAATGAATAGACGCGTCCTTGCCTTCCTCGTCCTCGCCGCGACGCTCGCACCCGCGACCACGGCATATGCACGCGTCCCTGAAAAGACGCCGAAGCGCCTGCTCGAGGCGACGGTGCGCCGGACGATGGCCGGCACGCCTTTCCTCGGCGCGATTCCGTCCGTGATCGTTCGCAGGGCAGGCAAGATCGTGCTGGAGATCAACCCGAGCGAGCCGCTACAGCCGGCGTCGCTTCTCAAGCTCGCGACGACGGCGGCGGCAATGCACCTATGGGGACCGAACCACCGATTCGTCACCCGTGTCGTCGCCGCAACCGGCCCCGGCACCGGAACGATCAACGGCTCGATCACGCTCGTCGGCGGTGGCGATCCGACGCTGGCGACGGCCGTGTATCGCCGCGAGCGGTTCGTCGGGCGGCCGAAACCGGATGACCTGCACCCGATCCCTTCATTCAAAAGTGGATCGCCGACGATTGAAGACCTCGCGAACTCGATCAAGTCCGCGGGCGTGCGGCACGTGACCGGCGACCTCATCGTCGACGGAACGCTATTCGACGAGCAGCGAACGCAACCGGGATGGATTCCGATCTATCTCGGCAACGATCCCGAAGTCGGCTATCTCGACGGGCTTACCGTGAACGAAGGTTTCTCCGATCCGGAGGGGCACGGGCTTCTGCGGGTGCCGTCGCTGTCCGCCGGCGCGTTTCTGAAAACCGCTCTCGCTAAAAGAGGGGTCACCGTTCTCGGAAAAGTGCGCGCGGGCACAGCGCCAACGGGAGCGAAGCCAATCGCACGCGTGCAGTCACCACCGCTGTCCGAGCTCCTGTTCTACATCAATCACTGGAGCATCAACTACGGCGCGGAGATGTTGCTCAAGAACCTGGGCGCCGCCTTCGGAAAGGGCGGTACGACCGCGGAAGGCACGTACGTCGTGTTCCAAACGCTGCAAAAGCTCGGCATCCCGCTGGACGGATTCCACCAAGTCGACGGCTCGGGGTTGTCGATCCTCAATCGCGTGGCACCTGCCACGATTGCAGCGATCCTCGAGTACATGCTGACGGCGAAAGGAGCCGAAGGCGCCGCCTTGCGCGCATCGCTTCCGGTCGCCGGGCAGCCCGGCACGCTCTTCAAGCGGATGCGCCACACGCTCGCCGCCGGCAACTTGCGCGGCAAGACCGGAACGATCAAAGGCGTTCGCGCGCTCGCCGGATGGGTGACGCCGCTCGACGGCGTACCCGTCGTCTACGTGATGCTCTTCAACCGCGTGAAGAAGCCGTCTCTCGTGACGAGCCCGCTCGATTTCCTCGGCATCACGCTCGCGCACTATCCCGCGCCGTGAAGCAGCGAGGGCTCCGGATATCCGGAGCCCTCACCCAACGCTGTGCGGCTAGGCTCGCGCCAACCTGCGAGTCCGCCACACCACTGCCAGTGCCATCGTCGAAACCGCGAGCGCGACCGGGAGCGCCGGCGAGTTGCTGCTCGTCGGACGAACCGGTGCGGGCTTCGACGCAGGAGCTGCACCGGCGACCGGCTTCGCGACCGGCTTCGCAACGGTCTTCGCCGCTGCGGCGGAGGCCGGTGTCTTCACGAACCGCCCGGCGGCAGCGGCCATCTCGGTGCCGAGCGTGTCCCATCCGACGCGCACCATGTTCGCGACCGACGGCGTGTCGTCGCTCGTGTCGTTCGGCGTGCCGTTGTCGCCCACCACGAAGAGGTAGTAGTAGCCCGGCGGCAGCACCGCGCGGTTCGAGGGAACGTCCACCGTGAAGTGTCCGTTGCCGTTCGACGTGAAGTGCAAGCTCACCTCGCGAGCATCGGCGTCGGTGGTGTGCGTCGAGGCAGGCATGTGGACCAGCTTGATCGCGGTGATCGTGCTGTTGTCGTTCGCGGCAAGCTCGACTTGGCCGGGCTGCCCCCACTCGAAGCTGTTGTTGCCGTTGTTCGTGTTGAGCTGCGGACGCGGCTTCTCGTTGCCGTTTGCGTCGAGAAGATACGGCGGCGTGAAGATCTCGAACGACGGGTCCTTGTAGTTGTTCGCGGTGCCGGCACCGTTTTCGTGCAGGTAGTTCGAGCCGCCTGCAGCACTTTGGCCGGGACCGTATTCCGTGTTGATCGGCGAGTGGCCGCCGACGAGGATGCGTCCGTCGGCCAGCAGGATCGCCGAGTTGTGGTACGTGCGGTCGCGAATACTGCTCGCGAGCGCGGTCCACTGGCCCGTCGCCGGGTCGAATGACTCCTCTTGGCGAACGGCGTGCTCGGTGCCCGGCGAGACGACCTCGTCGGTGTCTGCGCCGCTGAATACGTAGACATGACCATCCGGCCCGAGAACGCTGCTGGAGTACCAGCGCTTGTTGTTCAAGTCGCCGGTCTTCTCCGCACTGAAGTCGCCGTTCTGAGCGATCGTGAGGACTTCGCTCTTGTTCGTCGCGAGGTACGTGGACGGCGAGGTTCCGATCGTGCCGCCGGCGTGAAGGATCTTCGACGCTACGTTCTCACCGTTGATGTCGGTGGTGAGGTCGTAGGGCAGCAATACCGATGCGGCCCCGTTCACCGCGCCGTAGTTACCGACACCGACGTTCTCCCACTTCTGGGTTGCCGGGTCGTACGCGCGTGCGATGTTCCAGAGCGCTTCGTCGTAGCCCTGACCGAACGGTCCCCACATCTGACCGTCGGCGTCGTAGAAGACCTTGCCGTTGGAAATCAGATGCATACGAGCGAAGAGCGGGAACGTTGCGCTCGCGTCATTCTGACCCGTGATCTCATTCGCCGACGCGTTCGTCGACCACGATCCGGCGCCGGGGTTGTACGCGCCGTCGACCCACGGGTTGAAGGTTTCGGTTTCGGCGACATTGGTTCCGGTCGCGCGGGGCGCCGTGGGATCAAGGTTCGTACCCGGTTCCTGGCCTGCGAGCGGTGCGTTGTAGAGCAAGCGGCCGACACCGCTGGCGACGAAGAGCTTGCCGTCGGGAAGCGTGACGAGCGTCGGGTACCACCGGCCCTTGGCCATCGAGTCGGTCTGCGTCCAGTGACCTGTCTGGTCGAGGATGCGTGTCGAATGAGCACCGAAGAGCTCGGCCGTACCACCCGGCGTTGAGGCGTCGTTCGCGTCGTCGTTGAGGTCGACGAAGTCGTTCACCCATTCCGTTCCACCGGCGACCAGCACGCTGCCGTTCAGCAGGATGCGGAGGTCGGCGCAGAACAAGTCGGTCGCGCCGCCATCTGGAGGCGTCGTCGCGTCGGGGTTCACAAAGTCCAGCGAGCTAGCTTGCGCGTTGCCGCTCACAATTCGCGCGCGGCTGTTGTGTCCTTGCGAGACGCGAGCCGCGTCGAGCGGCAGCGGGTACGAAGCGGTCTCGAGGTTCTCGAGGCCGTTCCAGTACGACACTTTGCCGTTCGGCAGCGCAACCACGCTGACCGCGGTCGGATATCGCGTGGACTCTTCGACATTTGTCGGGGCCGCAGCGTCGAAGTCATGGTTCGCCGAAATCGGCAAGTCGAATTGGCCCGTTACGTTCGGGCCCGCGCCGTCGGCCAAAGCCGGCGATGCGGTTCCGAGAGCTGTGGTGAGCGCGAACGGTAGCACCGCCGCGATGATCGATAGGAGCA
>JAIVGO010000123.1 GCA_020201525.1 Actinomycetota bacterium
CGAAGCGCTCCGCAGCTTGAAGCGTCACATTGCGAGAAAGGTTTACGACACGATGATCAAACACACGATCAAGACCCCGACCGGCTTGCAATCGGTCGCGGCTTGACATAGGAGCAACCCATGGCGGGTGGAGCAGCGTTTTACGTTCGGCATCCTCTCGTGCTCGTCGCCCGGCTATGGAGCGGCCTGTACCACCGGAGGCATCCCGGAATGCCGTGGCTGGCGCCGGGCGCGATTACGTTTTGCGAGCACCATCTCACGCGTGAAATGCGCGCCCTCGAATGGGGCAGCGGCCGGAGCACGACATGGTTCGCGACGCGGCTGGGGTCACTGACGAGCGTCGAGCACGATCCGGCTTGGCACGAGATCGTCGCCGGAAACATCGTTCGAAACGATCTGTCCAACGTCGACCTGCGACTGGTGCCGCTTGATCCTCATCCCGTCGAGCCCCCGGTGGCGCACCGCGGATGGGGATCGGCGTATGTCAAAGTCGCCGATGGCTTCGAGGACGAATCGCTCGACTTCGTCGTCGTCGACGGTGCGTATCGGATGGCGTGCATCCTCGCCGCGGCACCGAAACTGAAGCACGGCGGCTTGCTGCTCGTCGACGACACCCGATCAGTTCCGTCGCTGTCGGATTGGCCCGTCCCGCCCGACTGGCCGGTGGCGTATCAATCCAAGACGCTCGTCACCCAGACGACGATTTGGCGCAAGCCGTGAGACTCACCGCTTTTTCATCCCGACGAATTACGATGCACCTATGACGCCGACCTGCGACAAGTGCGGACGCTCGAAAATTCAGCCGGGCCGCTACGCCGACTGGCGCTGCTCGTGCTGCGACGAGAGCGCCAAATGCCCGCACGTCTCCTTCGTCACGCGCTTGATGCGCCGCATGGCCGGCCGCCGCGCGTAGCGCTCAATTGCGCCCGAACGGCGCCTGTGATCTAGTTCGGTACACGGGAGGAGACATGCGACTCGAGGGCAAAGTAGCGCTCGTTACCGGGGGCGGGTCGGGGATCGGACGCTCCGTCGCCCTGCTTTTTGCGCAGGAAGGCGCGAGCATCGTCGTCAACGACATCAACATCGGAGCTGCAGAAAAGACCATCGCCGACATTGGATCCGGACTGGCGGTTACCGCGGACGTCGCCGATCCGGGAGCAGTACGGCAGATGTTCGAAGCGATCGCCAAACAGCACGACCGCCTCGATGTGCTCGTCAACAACGCCGGCATCGGAGAAGCGTCCGGCGACGAGATGGCCAATCTCAACCGCATCATGGAGGCGCGGATCGGGGAAATGATGGGCGGCCAAGGAATCACGACGCAGTGGGAAGTCACCGAGAACCTCACCGACGAAAACTGGGACCGGATGATTCGCGTGCACCTCTACGGCATGTTCCATTGCACGCGCGAGGCTCTGAAGATCATGGGCGCCGGAGGCGCGATCGTGAACATGTCTTCGATCCTCGGGTTGCAGGGAGCACCTGCCGTCCCTCATTACGCGGCGGCAAAGGGCGGAATCCTCGCCTTCACGAAATCGGTTGCACAAGAAGTCGGCTCGCGAGGAATCCGCGTCAACGCGATCTGTCCGGGCTGGATCGGTACGCCGATGACGGAGACGATCTCGCCGATGCTGAAGATGATGGCCGTCGGCCAAACACCCCTCGGCCGCCTGGGGTCGCCGGAGGAAATAGCGCGCACCGCGCTGTATCTCGCAAGCGAGGACTCGTCGTTCACGACCGGGCAGTGGCTCTCGCCGAACGGCGGCTTGGTCATCCAGTAATCACCGCGCGAATACTTCGGCAACGTCCAGCCGAAAGCCCGGCAACACCGCAGTTTCGAGATACTCGCCCGGCTCCACAATCGACGGTTTCCCGAAACGATTCTCGGTGAGCCGGTACACCTCGATGCGGTCGGCGTCCGGGTCGACGATCCAATATTCGGAGACGCCAAATCGTTCATAGAGATCGCGCTTGCGAACACGGTCGTAGCGGGAGTCGGAAACGACTTCGACGAGCAGCGCCGGTACTCCATTGATGTTGGCTTGCGTAACAATGTCGGACTGGTCGTCACGGACGATGACAAGATCCGGTTCGACGACGTCGCTTCCAGACAGCAGCACGTCGAGTGGAGCGCTCCACACGCGAGCGCCGCCGTGCGCTTTTATGTGATTGCCGAACGCCAGGGTTAGCTCGACGACGACACTTTGGTGACGGACCTTCGGCGAAGGGCTCACTACTAGCTCACCGCCGATGAGCTCACGCCGGAGCCCATCCTCCGGCATCGCGGCCAGATCCGCGTACGTGAGCGTGCTGTGCTCTGCCATAGATTCGATGCTAGCACCTCTCATTTCTCCGATCGTCCATGATGTGCGCGATGATCAGTATCGGGACCCGCGCGCGTCCACTTTGGCGCAACGAGCGAAACCCGGCATTACGATTCATTCGGGCCCGGCGTATCGCCGACGGTAGACTGACGGCCGTGGACGTCCTCGTGGTCGTCGGCGCGGCAGAGCCGCCGCAGCGGTTGCTGCAACGCGCGCTGCACGTCGTGTGGGTTTCCCCCGGTCTCGTGCCGCGGGACATCGTCGCCGACTTGCGCAGCCGCATCCCGCGCGAAGTCGGCGTCACCGGCTCACAGCCCGAAGCAGCGGCCGTTGCGTTCGAGCTCGCCGGACACGGTTTTCCGGTGTCTCTTCGTCTACAAGACACGCCGTCGGACGTCTCGCGCTACGAGCGCGCCGGCATTCGCATCGTCCCGGCCGACGACGTCAGCGCCGGTATGGAAGTCGTCGATTCACTCATCGATCTCGTCGGAAACACGCCGCTCGTGCGCCTGGATAGAACGGCGCGAGATCTTGACTGCACGTTGCTCGCAAAGGCCGAGATGCTCAACCCCGGCGGCAGCGTCAAGGACCGCATCGCGCTCGGGATGATCGAAGCTGCCGAGCGCAGCGGACGGCTGAAGCCCGGCGGCACGATCGTGGAACCGACGAGCGGCAACACCGGCGTCGGTCTCGCGATCGTCGCTGCGCGCAAGGGATACCGGTGCGTGTTCGTCATGCCCGACAAGATGAGCCAGGAAAAGATCTCGTTACTGCGCGCGTACGGGGCAAAGGTCGTCGTCTGTCCGACGGCGGTTGCACCCGAACATCCGGATTCGTACTACTCGGTTGCGAACAGGCTCGCCGAAGAGATTCCCGGTGCGTTCCAGCCGAATCAGTACAAGAACCAAGAGAACCCGCGCGCACACGAGCTGAGCACCGGCCCGGAAATCTGGCGACAGACCGCCGGCCGCATCACGCACTTCGTAGCCGGCGTCGGCACCGGCGGAACGATTACCGGCGTCGCGCGCTATCTGAAGTCGCAGAATCCCAACATCGTCGTGGTCGGTGCCGATCCGGAGGGCTCCGTGTATTCAGGCGGCGGCGGGCGGCCGTACCTCGTCGAAGGTGTCGGCGAGGACTTCTGGCCCGAAACCTACGATCCGTCGATCGTCGACCGCATAATCGCCGTCAGCGACCGCGACTCGTTCCTTACGGCGCGCCGCGTCACGCGCGAGGAAGGAATTCTGATCGGCGGGTCCGGCGGCCTCGCGATCCAAGCGGCGCTCGTCGCGGGACGAGAGCTCGGGCCCGATGACGTCGTCGTCGTGCTCATTCCCGATTCCGGACGCGGGTACCTCTCGAAGCTCTACAACGACGAATGGCTCGCCGAATACGGCTTCCTGCACGCCGGCGGGCAGACCGTCGGCGACGTGCTCGCGCGCAAGACGCGGGGACTTCCGTCGCTCGTTCACGTCCATCCCGACGAAACGGTGCGGACGGCGATCGACACGATGCGCGAGTACGCAGTCTCGCAGCTGCCGGTGGTCAAAGCGGAGCTGCCCCTAGCGATCGCCGAAGTGATGGGCGCCGTACACGAACGCGAGCTGATGGACCTCGTGTTCCGCGACAAGGCCGGCTTGGATTCGCCGGTGAGCGAAGCGATGAGTCCGCCGCTGCCGACCGTCGGCGCCGGCGAGCCGGTCGATGTCGCGGTGGAGTCGCTCGAGGGCGGCGCAGCCGTGCTCGTCGTCGACGCCGGCCATCCCGTCGGCATCCTCACGCGGTCGGACTTGCTGGAATTCTTGAGCGGATCGGGGCACTGATGGACTACGAATTCGAGACGCGCGCGATTCACGCCGGACAATCACCCGACGAGACGACCGGCGCCGTCGTCCCGCCGGTGCACTTCACGTCGACGTACGCGCAGGACGAAGTCGGTGTGCACAAGGGTTACGAGTATTCACGCAGCGGCAACCCGACGCGCACGGTGCTCGAGCGGTGCCTCGCCTCGCTCGAAGGTGTCCGGCACGGGCTGGCGTTTTCGAGTGGGCTGGCCGCGTCGGATGCATTTCTTCGCGCGGCGCTGAACCCGGGCGATCACATCCTGATTCCGGATGACGCGTACGGCGGCACGTACCGCCTCGTCGCGAAGCTGTACGAGCCGGCCGGGTTCGCGTATACCCCCGTCGACCTCTCCGATCTCGCCGTACTGGACAAGGCATGGCGCGACGAAACCAAGGCCGTTTGGCTGGAGACGCCGACGAACCCGATGCTCAAAATCTGCGATATCCAAGCCGTCGCCGCTCTCTGTCACGGTCGCGGCGCGTTGCTTATCGTCGACAACACGTTCGCGACGCCGTATTTGCAGCAGCCCGTCGCACTCGGAGCCGACGTCGTCATTCATTCGACGACGAAATACCTGGGCGGACACTCCGACGTCGTCGGTGGCTTCCTGGGCCTGAACAACGACGAGCTTCGCGACCGCATCGCGTTCGTGCAAAACGCGGCCGGCGCGGTCCCCGGGCCGATGGATTGCTACCTGGTCGTCCGCGGAGCGAAGACGCTCGCGGTCCGCATGGACCGGCACTGCTTGAATGCCGGGCGCATCGCGGAGATGCTCTCGTCGGAGAATTCCGTCGAGCGCGTCTTGTATCCGGGCCTCGCGACGCATCCGGGACACGACCTCGCGCGACGGCAAATGCGCGGCTTCGGCGGAATGGTCTCGTTCATTCACGCCGGCGGCGAAGAGGCCGCGGTAAAGATGTGCGCGAGAACCAAGGTCTTCACGCTCGCCGAATCGCTCGGCGCGGTGGAATCGCTCATAGAGCATCCGGCGCGCATGACGCACGCGAGCGCCGAGGGCTCGCCGCTCGCCGTCGATCCGGCCCTTGTGCGGCTCTCGGTCGGCATCGAGAACGTGGACGACCTCATCGCAGACTTGCGCGGCGCGCTCGATTCATGAGCATGCTCGCCGTCTGTCTTTTCGACCCGAAAACACCCGGCGGAGGGCTGTGCAACGACACGCCGGGAGCACACCTCGGCTCGTACCTCCTTCTGGGCGCGCTGTTGTTCCTCGTGATCGGAGGCATCCTGTTCGACCGCTACCGCCGGAAGCGCAAGGAGCCGCCGGCGGAGTAGCAAGTTGGTACCGACGCGTTCGGCGTGATGAAATCAAGCCCTCTCACGAGGAGGATCCCACCCGATGGCCCAAGTCCAGAAGCCCGACCGCAACCTTGCAATGGAGCTCGCGCGCGTCACCGAAGCGGCCGCACTGGCGGCGGCCGGCTGGCGCGGACGAGGAGACAAGAACGCCAGCGACCAAGCCGCCGTCGACGCGATGCGACTGATGCTCGACACGGTTTCGATGGACGGCATCGTCGTCATCGGCGAAGGGGAGAAGGACGAGGCGCCGATGCTCTACAACGGCGAGCAGATCGGCACCGGCGAGCCGCCGCAAGTCGACGTGGCAGTCGATCCGATCGACGGAACCCGCTTGCTCAGCCGCGGCGAGCCGAACTCGCTATCTGTCGTCGGTGTATCGGAGCGCGGCACGATGTTCGACCCCGGTCCCTGCGTCTACATGGAGAAGATCGCGACCGGCCCCGAAGCGGCCGACGTCATCGACATCGAGGCGCCGATCGCGGACAACTTGAAGAAGGTCGCAACGGCGAAGGGCATCGACGTGACAGACGTGACGGTGACCATCCTCGACCGGCCCCGTCACGAGAACATCATCGACGAGATTCAAGAGGTCGGCGCCAGGCTGCGCATGATCTCCGACGGTGACGTAGCCGGCGCGATCATGACGGCCCGCCGCGGGACCGGCGTCGACCTGCTGATCGGCATCGGCGGGACGCCGGAAGGCGTCATCGCCGCATGCGCCTTGAAGTGCCTCGGTGGAGCGATCCAAGGGAAGCTGTACGCCCGGAACGACGAGGAGCGCGGCGCGGCGATCGCGGCCGGCTACGACCTCGATCGGGTGTTGACGACGAACGATCTGGTGTCGGGCAACGATGTGTTCTTCGCGGCGACCGGCGTCACCGACGGCGCGTTGCTCCGCGGCGTCCGGTACGTGCCGGGTGGGGCGACGACCGACTCGCTGGTCATGCGCTCACGATCCGGGACGATCAGGGAAATTCGTGCAGAACACCGCTGGGAAAAGCTAATGGCCGTTTCCAAAGTGGCGTATCACTAGTAAATTCCCGGGCACATACACCAAATTCAGGGGCAACTCAGCACTCGTTTGTGCCGATAGAGAGAGGGCCTCGTTTTGGCTGGGCGGAGGTCCTTTTGCGTACTCGAATTTTGCTCGTTTTGCTCGTCGTCGCCGCTGCGTCTCTGCCGGCGCTGGCGCGTGCCCCGATAGCCGTCGCTGCGGCGCCGCAGGCGGATCACGGTGTCCGCGGCCGCGCCTCGGCGCACGCCCGGGTGAACTTCAAGGACGCCGCCGCAGACGAGGCCCGTCATCCACGACCGCATACGCCCCACGGTGGGATCGAAGAGGGCCGGCCCCTGCGGTATCTGAGCAGCGGAGACGACGGTCCGTCGCGAGCCCCTGCGTCCGGACCGGTGGCCGCGCAAGCTCCCAGCTCACCCGGCACCGTGTCGGAGTTCGACGCGAGCGCCGACAACAACACGGCGGTACCGCCGGACACGCACGGCGCCGTCGGGCCAAATCATGTCATGACGGTCCTCAACACCGTCGTGCAGGTCCACGCCCGGACGGGTGGGGCGCCGGTTTCGAGCGTAACGCTCGACGGCTTTTGGAACGCGCTTCTGCCCGGCTCTACATTCGCGTTCGATCCGAAAGTTTTCTACGACTCCGGCAAGGCGCGCTGGATCTTCGTCGCGGTCCGCGGCGTCGAGTCGCCGAGCTCGGCAGTCTTGATCGGCGTCTCGCAAAGCACCGACCCCACCGGCGATTGGAACTTATACGCGATCGACGCGGATTCGAACGACGGCTTGTGGGCGGACTATCCAAGCGTCGGATTCAACAGGAACTGGATTACGGTTCAGGTCAACATGTTCCCCATTAGCGCCGCTCCATATGAAGGCAGAATCTTTGTCTTTGACAAAGTCGATGCCTTGTACACCGGATCCGGGGCGCCACACACGATGTTTAGCGATCCCGACGGTTTCGCTCAAGCGCCGGCGGTCACCAACGACAGCACGACCGATACGCAATTCCTCGTCGAAGATTGGTCCGGCGTCGATAACGACCACGGCGGGCAAGGGACGCTGCGGATCAGACGCATCACCCCGGGGGGCGACGGGAAGCCGCAATTGCTTGGGACGTCGGTCTACGCCGTAGGATCTCCATGGCAAGACATGCCGAACTCGAACAACTTCGGCGCACCGCAGCTCGGTGATGCGCACAAGATCGACATTGGGGATGCGCGCATGCAGAACTGTGTCCTGCGAAGCGGATCACTCTGGTGCGCGCACACAATCCTGCTCCCCGCCGACGCTACTCCGACACACACCGCGGTGCAATGGTGGCAGATCAGCACGGCCAGCCTTGGGACCGTTCAGCAACGCGGGCGCATCGAAGATGCCGCAAAATGGTTTGCGTACCCGAGCATCGCCGTAAACAAGGCGAACGACGCCTTGATCGGCTACAGCACCTTCGGCTCCCAGCAGTATGCGAGTGCAAACTATTCGTTCCGTTCACATGCCGACGCCCTCAGCACGATGCGAGCAGACCGTGTGCTGAAGGCCGGCCTCGCGAAGTACTACAAGACGCTTAGCGGGAACGAGAACCGGTGGGGCGATTACAGCAACACGAGCGTCGATCCGGCGAACGACGCGGATTTCTGGACCGTGCAGGAGTATGCGGCTGCGCCGGTGAACGGCGTCGACAAGTGGGGAACGTTCTGGGGGCACATCGCCGCGACGACCTTCTCGTTCCCGGGGACCTTGACCGCGCCCCTGAAGATGACCTTTGGCCGAACCGCAAAGAACGTCACGACGGACAACTTCGAGCTGCTTGTCGGATCGTCGGCCGTACCTGCGGCGCTTTCGTGCAAAGGTCCCAGCGGCGCAACGGTTGCTTGCGGCACCGGCCCCGTTCAAGACGCGTATCTGCAGCCGACGTCCCGGCTGGTTCCCGGCGAGCATTACACCGCCGTCCTCAATCCGGGAGGCGCGACTGCACCTGCGCTCGAAAACGATACCGACATCGCGTTCGATTCTGAGAGTCAGGCGTTTCGTGCGCCGCTCCTGGAGCAAGAATCGAGTCTCGCCGCGCGATATCTATGGAGGACCGACGCCGCATCGAGCGCCTACGGCGGATCGTATATGTCCGAGCGAACAGCCGGATCCCGCGCGCACTTTCGCTTCACGCTCCCGTCGGCGGCCGTTGTGGCCTGGTACACCGTCAGCGGCCGGAACATGGGCATGGCCGACGTGTACGTCGACAACGTGAAGAAAGCAACGTACAGCCAGTACGCGTCGGTGGCGACGTACAAGGTCCGACATTCGTTCTCGCTGCCGGCAGGAATTCACGTGCTGTCGATCGTCGTCCTCGGCAAGAAAGGAACCTCGTCGGCGACCGACACACGCATCGCGATCGACGCCTTCAAGGTCGGCGCGACGCTCTATTCGAGTCCCGTGCTCACGATGAGCGGAAAGATCATGGTCACGAGCGCGGCGAGCGGCGGCAAGTACGAAACGACCACGATGCCCGGATCAAATCTGTACTTCACCTTCCACGGCACCGGCATCGACTGGTACACCGTCACCGGCCCGAGCCAGGGCAAAGCGAACGTCTACATCGACGGCGCCTTCAAGGGAACGATCGACAACTATGCCTCGTCGACGCACTACAAGGTCAAGCGGAGCTACCGGTCGCTGAGCGACGGCGCGCACACGATGCGCATCGTCATCACCGGTACGAAGAACACGAGGTCGGCGGGTACGTCCGTCTGCGTGGACGCGTGGGGAATTATCTGAGTGCGTTTTCGCGCGGCACCCAGTAGCGAACCGGGTACGCGGAGATTCTCCAGAGCGCCCAGACCCAGACGACGAGATTCAAGGGCGAGATCACGACGCCGAGGGCCCACCACACGCGCAATCCCGCGGCGATCACCAAAATCACCGTCGCCAGCGCGAGCGCGGCATAAGCGATCGCGCTGAAAACGATGACGCGCCGACGCTCATCGTTGACGTCGTCGGTTGCTTTCTTGTATCGCTCTTTGAAGTCCGGCTGGGCACACAGAGACGGATCGCCTCCACCAGATTGTGCCGTTTCCTCACACGTGGGAAGCGTGTGGAAGTAATCCCGCGGACCAACCTCGCGTAGCCACGAGCTGGTCGTCCAGACGCCCCACCCAGGAGCGGCGAGAAAGATCCCGAGCCACGCGATCAAGAGCACGATGAACTTTGCCGGGCGCCCGCGAGGCGGCTTCACCCCGGGCTTCGGTGGTGCAGCCACGTGCGACGGCAGGACCCATTCAGGAATGGGGCCGGGCTCGTCCAACGTCGCCGCGTGCGCGGTTTCAGCCTCGCGGAGCACCGATCCGCACGACTGGCAGAACCGGTTGCCGTCGGCATTCTCGGTACCGCACCGAGCACACGTCACCATGCGTGCATCATCACGGATAACAGGGCCTCGCGCCATGATCCTCAACCGTCGGTGTCCGCACGCCGTTCTACGCGAGAACGGTGCCGATAAGCGCTGCGGACGTGTTGCCGGCCTCGTCGGCGACGACGATCTTGATCTGGTAGTGACCGGGCAGGACGCTCGCGGACGGGCTCCACGAATACTGTTGGTTCCCAGCGTTGATCCGACTCCGCACGTCCTGGAAAACAAGCTGCTTCGGCGTCGTCGAGTCCGCATATGCCTGAATCGAATACGAAACAACCGGGGAAACTGCGTCCGTCGAGGTGAACGTCACGACGACAGGCTGGCTCGTCGCGCGAACGCCGTTCGTCGCGGTGGGATTGGCAAGGGACGGCGGGGTGCGGTCCACGATAATCGCACCGACCGAATACGGCCCCCACGCGGTTCCGTCGTAGGTGCGGATCCAGAACGGATGTGCGCCGGCGGCAAGCGTTGAGGGAATCGAAACGGTGCCGCGCAATTCCTCCGTCGCACTCCCCCAGGTTCCGTCGGCCGCTGCGATGGACAAGGCGGGCGCGGCCGGGGAATCGACGTGCACCTCTGCACGGACGATTCCGCGCGCGCCGGTCGCGGTCGCCGTGATCGCACTCACGCCACCGCTCGCGGGAGGAATCGTTGCTCGGACTGCGCCGACGACCGGCGAGCCGTCCCCGTCGCGAAGCGCGCGTTCGGCGTTGATGCGCCCCGCTCCGAAGAAGTTGTCGCGCCCGGCAACGCCGAGATCGTCCGCGGTGCGTTCGATGATCTGGCGGACGGCAGCAGGCGTGCGCGCCGGGTTCTGCGCAAACAGCATCGCCGCGAGCGCGGAGACCTGTGGCGTCGCTGCCGACGTCCCGCACGGCGCCATGTACAGCTCGCCCGGCATCGGCGCGATCGACACGACGCGTTCGGCAGGGGCCGAAACCGAGACGTTTCCGTTGTAGTTCGAGCAGTAGGCGCGCGTGTCGCTCGGGCTCGTACCGGCGACCGACATCGTCTCTTTGTACGAGCCCGGATAAAAGGCATTTGCACCGGTGTTGTTGCCGGCGGCCGCGACGACGAGCGCGGGATTCGACGCCGTCGTGACGCGAATGATGGCATCGTGAACGGCTTGCGAGTCGGCCGTGAGGCCGAGAGACAGGTTGATAACGCGCGCGCCGCGCTGCCACGCGTACACGATCGCGTCGGCGAGGGAAGCCGCGTCGGCGAGCCCGTTGCCGTCGACGACTGTGAGCGGCATGATGCGGGCGGCGTATCCGATTCCCGCGACGTCTTTCGCATTGCCGGCCGCCGCAGCTGCGATTCCGGCGACGTACGTGCCGTGATACGCCGCCGAGCCGCCTTGTGCGGACGCGGAGATCCAGTCACGCGCATCCGCCAGATCGAGCTGCCCGCCTCGCGCCGCGTCGGTGCTCGTGCTTCCCGCATTGGCGAAGTCCGGATTCGCTGCGTCGATCTTGGTGTCGAGGACGGCGATTGTGACCGGCTGCAGCGACGTCTTGTCGGCGGCCGAGTAGAACCGTCCCGGGAACACGCTCCACGCCGCGGCCGCGTTCGTCATGTCGAGGTTGTACTGGCGCGCAGATCCCGCGCACGGCCCGGCCGCACACGGATCATTCGGCGCCAGAGCGACGCGCGCGATCGCATTCGGCTCCGCGACGGCGACCGCGGGATTGGCGCGGTACGCGGACAGGATCGTTTGAAGCGACGCACTGGTTGGGAACCCGACCAATTCGTAGGTGCCGGCGACGTGGCGGAGCACACGTACACCCGCACGATCGTGCACGAGGCGCTCGACGGCCGGCGGCGTGCCCGGACGAAAACGAACGAGCGCTTGCCCGGGCACGGAGTCGGGTGATTGCGTCGCGACCGGACCGATGGCGGCGGCGCGGCCGATGCCTCCCGCAAGGACCAAAAGCACCGCGATAAGCGGTGCCCTCCCTCCAAGACGTCTCGCCCCCATGTCGCTGGCGAAAACGCGCCTAACGCGTGTCCGTTCCGCCCCAATGAGGGTGGTTCTGAAGATGGCCCGAAGGGACTAGTCAGACGGCGGCGGCGGACTTCACGATCGCGAGCACTTCTTCGCCGAACTTCGTGAGCTTGGCGGGACCGACGCCGGAGATGGCAATGAGCTCTCCGAGCGTCTCCGGCCGCAGCGCAGCGATTCGGTCGAGCGTGTCGTTTGCAAAGACGGTGTACGCCGGCTTGCCGATGTCGCGGGACACTCTGGTCCGCCACGCGCGGAGCGCCGACGCGACCGGGTCCGAGGGCCCGTCGGATGCGCCGGATTGAGCACTGCGCCGGGGAGGCGCGCCGGCGGCGGCGCCGGCCCCCGGCGCGATCTCGGCGAGGAACCGGCTCGGCCGGGGACGGGCACGGCGGCCGGTCGAACGCGACGCAGCCCACGACAGCATGAGGTAACGCCGCGCCCGCGTGATTCCCACGTACAGCAAGCGGCGCTCCTCGGCGATCTCGTCGTCCGCTGCCGACAGGTGATACGGGAGCTCGCCCTCTTCGAGCCGCGGCAAGAACACGGCCTCGAATTCCAAGCCTTTCGCCGCGTGATACGTCAGAAGCACGACGCCCCGGCCGTGCTCTTCGGGTGCGAACCGCGCGCGAAGATCGGCCACGAAGTCGTCGATGGAGTCGCCGGGAAACTCACGCCCCAGCCGCACCAGGCGTTCGAGGTCTGCTTGCCTCGTCGCTTCCTCGTCGGTCGCGTCATCGCTCACCTGTCCGAGCCCGACACCGAGCGCGACGCGCTCGACGGCATCGGCGACCGATCCGGTTTCGCGCTTGAGCCGCGCGAGGACCGATCGCGCCGCGGGACGCCGCAGGAACGCGCCGTCGCGCACTTGGAACGGGATGCCCGCTTGTGAGAACGCCTCCTCGAAATCCTCAGACCGGCCGTTGATCCGAATGAGCACCCCAATCTGCTCGTACGGCACACCGTCGAGATGAATTCGGCGTGCCTCCTGCACGATGTGCGCAACCTCTTCGGTGCCGCCTGCGAACTGACGTAGCTCCGGGTGCGGTCCCTCGGCAGTTGTCGTCCGCAACATCTTTTGTGGGCCGCCGAGGCCCGGCGCGAGCCGGTTCGCGACGGCGAGAATCTCCGGCGTCGATCGATAGTTGTTCTCGAGGCGGACGACCGTCGCGTCGGGATACCGGTCGGGAAACGATAACAAGTATTTCGGGTCGGCCCCGGTGAACGAAAAGATCGCCTGGTGGTCGTCCCCGACGACACACACGTCGTCGCGACGTCCCACCCAGACGTCGAGTAGCCCCTGCTGGAGCAAGTTCACGTCCTGGTATTCGTCCACCGTGACCGCGGCGTATCGCGCGTGCACGATCGACGCCGCGCGCGCGTCGGCGAGCACCTCGAGGGTCCGTTCGAGGAGATCCTCGAAGTCGATCATCGTCCCTTTTTTACGCTCGTATTGCCGCCACACGCCGGCCATCAGGTCCGGCGGAATCGGCGGCACGTGACCGTTGAGCGCGTCGAGGTAACGATCGGGCCGCAACCGGCGGTTTTTCGCCCACTCGATTTCGGTCGCGAGATCCCGAACCGGCTTGAACTTGTACGGCGGTGGCAGGCGCTGCGCGATCGAAGCGAGAAGCGCGCCCTTCGACGGAATGATTTCCGGCGACGTGCGTCCGAGCTTGGCGTATTGCGCAAGCGCCTCGGCGTGGAACGTCTTGACCCGGACCCCGGTCGCGCCGAGACCGTACACGCGCGATGCCATCTCCCGCGCAGCTTTATCGGTAAAAGTCACCGCGAGGATCTGGTTTCCGGCAAACGTGTCCGAGAGCACTTGGTTCGCGATGCGCCGGGTGATGGTCGTCGTTTTTCCGGTGCCGGCGCCGGCCAATATGCATACGGGACCGCGCACGGCCTCGACGGCCGCGCACTGCTGTTCGTTCAGTCCTTCGAAGGGATCGCGCACGTGGTTGAGTCTAGGTGGGGGGTGTGACAAAAACCCGGAGCGCGGATCTTTCACCATCGTGGTTGTTGTAGGCAATCACGGGCGGTAGTTGTTGCATACCACGATTGAAGAGCGCGGGACCTCGGGCGGATGCCGATACGGTACTGTTCGAGCGATGGACCAAACGCCGGCCTCGTCAAAGCTCGCGTGCGAAAACGGGCACCCGCTGCGTGCCGGCCTCAAGTTTTGCCCGGTCTGCGGGGCGCAGAGAAACCTGCCGGGGATCGTTCGGTCTCCGGTGGCGGCGCGCGTCCTGCTCGGCCTCGTGTTCGGCTCGTTTCTCCTTGCATTCATGCAAGCCGGATGTGAGTTCGACTTGAAGGGCCCCAATCGACCGACGACACACTTCACGGGATACGAGCTGGTCTCGGGCTCCACGCATCGCCTGCCGGCATACGGCGATGAGCCGGCGACGGATGTGACCGTTCCCCCGCAACCGTGGGCCCTCGTCGTCGTCGGCCTGGCCGGTGCGGCGTTTGCGGCGACCTTCGCGTCCGACGTGCGAGGCGCGGCCGCCCAGTTCGCGGCTTCGATGCTGGCGTTTCTGAGCTTGCGGATCCTGTGGAGCGAGATTGCGCGCACGATCGTACCCAGAACGATCTACCGACAGGTGGACTTCGGCTGGGTGCTGGCGTTCGTGGCGCTGCTGATCGTCGGCGTTCTGAGCGCGGCACGGGCTTTCGTGCTGGCTGTGCGCGCACGGCGGTGGAGCGACGCGCAGCGTCTGCGAGGAGCATCTGGCTAGTGTTGCGCCTGAAAGCGAGTTCGACCGGTCGTGGGATCGGCTTCGACCACCGTGGCGCGTGCTCGCTCTCCCAGTCGAATGTCGCCTGAAACGCGCGCGCGCACCGCGGGTTCGGCAATCTGAATCCACCCTCCCTTGTCGTCGGTATCGGTCACGACGCCCTCGAACGTCTCGCCGATGCGAGACGCGAGCACAGACGCTTCGACGAAGTCGAGGATTTGACGCTCGAGGCGCGCTGCGCGGGCGCTGGCCTCCTCCAGCGCTTTGGGCAACGAATCGATGGAGTCGATCACCCAGCCGGGCGGCGAATGACGAGCACATGCTGCAAGCGCGATCTCGTTCACGAAGCGGTCGCCGACACGGCGCAGCGGCGCAGTCGCGTGCGCGTAAAAGGAAGCGATGCCGCTGTGCTGGTCGTCCGGTGACGGCGTGCCGTGAAACGCCGAGTACCCCGCGCCGCGCATCAGGGAAGGAACGAGCGCGAGAATCGCCGCGTGTCGCGGGTCGGCCGCATCCAGCGACTGCAGGAACGTGGCGCGGTCTTGGTCTTCGGGCCAACGCACGCCGAGAGCGTGTGCTGTGCGCCGAAGCGCAGCCAACGCGCTTTGCGGCGGGGCCGGCAGCGTGCGCAGGATCCCGATTCCGGCATCCATCATCAGCCGCGCCGCGCACATTCCCGTCAGCAACGAGATTTGCGCGTTCCAATTCTCGATCGGGAGCATCCGCCGGTACTCGAGCACATACCCGGGTTCGCTGCGAAGAACCTCTTGTTCCGGGATGTCGAGCGTCACGCCGCCGCGCTCCCGTTCGCGGGCCACCCGAAGCATTCCGATATCACGAAGGAGCGCCAGCGAGTCGACCGTCTCTACGTTCTGCTGCGCTTCCTCATACGTGAGCCGGCGGCGACTTCGGACGAGCGCCCGCCGGGCATCAACGTGTACCGGCTCCGCGCGCGCGTCGAGCTCGAACGTCCAAAGGACGGCCGGGCTGAGCTGATCGGGCAACAGACTGGCGGCTCCTTCGCTCAGCACCGGCGGATAGAGCGGGGTGCGAACATCTGGGCTGTACATCGTTTCGCCGCGCGAGCGCGATTCGGCATCGAGAGCGCCTCCGGGCGTCACGAACCACGCGACGTCGGCGATTGCATAGAAGACCCGAAATCCTCCTGTCGTACGCTCCGCGTGATATGCCTGATCCAGGTCCATCGAGCCGGCCGGATCGATCGTCAGCAGCTCGACGTCCGTTCGGTCGGCGTGGCCGCGACCGTCGCGTGGATCCCGGATTGCAGCGCGTTGCGCTTCGGCTTCGACCTCCGGTGGAAACTCTTCCGGTATCTGCAGCTCTTCGCGAATCCTCGCAAACCCGTTCGCGAGCGCCTGCGCCGACGGCGCGAGCTTGAGGCGACGCTTCGTCCGCGGCGGAACGACGTTCGTCATCTGCCACCGCCCGGCTCGTCGTTTACGGCGAGGTGGTGGGAGCCGCCGCGCAGCGCGAGAGGACCAACGAGATGTACACCGGTCCTTGCTGCGGCGCGACGATCGAGATCGAGCCACACCGCGGACCGGTCAACCGAATCGACGTCGATCCTTGCCCGGCCGTCTGCGACGTGAACTTGTAGCCCGCTTTCGTGAGCGCCGCCTTGAACGCCGCCACCGTCGCCGGCGCTTTCATCGTCGTCTGGAAGATCGCGACGCACGTCGCGCCTCCCGAGCCGGTAAACGGCTTGATACCGCTCGGTATCGGAAATCCCTTCGCGCAGTCGGGGATCTTGCCCTTCACGACTCCCGGAGAGGGCGGAAGGGCCGACGACCCGCTTCCAGCCTTCGGCGGTTTGTAGGTGCTCGTCAATCCAAAGGCCGCGCTCCCGACCACGACTACCGCCAAAAGAGCGAGCCCGATCTTGCCGGCCTTGCCACGCCACCATCCCGGCACCGGAACGAACGGCGACTTGCCGGAAACGCGCCCGGCGAGCAGCGCGAGAGCCAGCGCCGCCCCGATCGCAATCCACACCCCGGCTGAGACGCTGAATTTCAGCCCCAGCGGCGCGATCGTCGGTCGAAGGCGCGCTTTCAAGATGCCCGACAACGTCCCGATCCATCCGAACGCCTCGAGGACGATCGACTCGGGGAACGGCAAAGCGACGCGAATCCGCATCCGCCTGAGAACAACGAGCGCGATCGTGGCAGCCGCAAGAAATAGGATGAGCGACGCCCACGTGCCGGAGCCCCACCCGCTCAGCGAGACCTTCGACGGACCGTTCGACGCCGAGTACCAAGGCATGAACACCGAGGCGGCGAGAACCGCGCCGGCCACGACGATCAGCCAGTCTTCGGGGCGCCGCGCGAGCTCTTCCTCGGGCGGAGCCGCCACCGTCTTCTCATCCGGCTCGAGTGTGGCCGGGGTGACGCCGGCGATCGCAATCGATGGCTCTTCCGGCTCCGCGGTCTCCAGCGGCGCTTCAGGTTCGAGAAGCGCCCGGCCGATCGCTTCTTCCGTCACCGGCTCGAAGAAGCGGCTTTCCGGCCGGATGGCGCGCGTGCTCCGCGGACGGCCGGTGCTGCGCGGCGCCGCCCGGCGCGTGGTCTTCTTTGCCGCCGAGCGGGCGGGGGTTCGCGCCGCCGCCCGCTTCACGGGCTTTCGCGCGGGCATTGCTTTCCGCGCCGAGGCAGCTTTCCGCGTCGAAGCCGCTTTGCGCGCCGGCGTGCTTTTCCGCGCAGGCGCGCTTCGCGACGTGGCCTTCTTCGCCTTCTTGGCCTTCGCGCCGCGCTCGGAGACCCAGGCAGGCGCTCGCCCAGAGGACCACCCGGACGTCCGGCTTTTCTTCTTCGGGGGCATAGGCGCCTAGATTACCGTCCCTTGCCGGGAACCCGAAACGGAACGCTCCGGCTGCTACGTGCGCGGGATAGCAAACCGCCCGATATCGACCGGCGGTTTGGCGCCCGTCGCGAGTGCCGCGAGAATCTCGCCGACGAGCGGTGCGAACTTGAAGCCGTGACCACTACACGGGCTCGCAACGATCAAAGAGCCCCGCCGGCCGATGATGAAATCCTCCGTTGGAGTCGTCGTGTAGAGACAGGTCTCGCGCGCGACCGCCTCCGGATCGAGCTCGGGCAAATGCTCGACGACGTAGTTCCGGACGCGCGCTGCTGCGCCGGCAGACGTCTTCACGGTCGCATCGGGATCGGTTTCGACGCCGCTGCCGTGCTCGGCAACCTTGTAGCCGGGTGATCCCGCTCTTTGCGGGACACCGTAGCGATGGACGTCACCCCAGTGGATGAACGGAATCAGCTCCGTTTCCGGTAGTGACCAGAAGTATGCAATTTGTTCGCGCGTGACCCGCAGCGGCAGCACAATGCCGAGCGGCTGCAGCAGTCGATTGACCCACGCGCCGGCCGCAACGATGACGGTGCGCGCAGTCACCGCGCCGCCCGGCGTGCGCAAAGTCACGGCGTCGCCTTCAAGCTCGGCCGCGGAGACGCCGGCGCTCTCTTCGATACGAGCGCCGGCCGCACCCGCGATCACCGCTACCGACTCCACGGCGCGGTCCGCGGCGATTACTCCGGTGTCCGGTGACCACACTGCCGGGTCCTGCGCAATCCGCAGCCATTCGAACCGGCGCTCCCGCTCGCGCGCATCCAGCCACTCGGCTTTTGCGCCCGCGCTCTTGAGCGCGGAGGCGATTGATTCGATACGCGCGGGTGGGCCGACGTCGAGACCGCCGGTCATGGTCACCAGCTCTGAGTTACTTTCTGTTTCGAGCTCTCGCCAGAACGGAAGCGATGCTTGCGCGAGACGCGCCCAAAAGGGATCGCCGTACGCGAAGCGAAAGATGCGCGTTGCGCCGTGAGACGAGCCCCGGTCGTGGCCGATGTGGAAGCGTTCAAGCACGACGACGTCGCGACCGCGCGCGGCAAGACGCCACGCGGCACACAGCCCCATTATTCCGCCGCCGACAATTGCGACGTCGGCGTCCATCTATGTCGCCATCTCGACGAACCGGCAGAGAGCGTTCACCATCCGCATCTGATCCACCGTACGGCATCGGACGTTCAAAAGCTTCGGGCTGCAGACGAGCACGGCGAGACATTGCGCGCGTGACATCGCGACGTTCAGGCGGTTCCGGCTGAACAGAAACTCGAGCGTTCTCGGCAACTCATCTCCACTCGACGTTGCCATCGAAAAGAGCACAACCGGCGCCTCCTGCCCCTGGAACTTGTCGACGGTTCCTACGCGCGCTCCTTCGGGCAGCGATTCACGTAAGCAGTTTACCTGTGCGTTGTAAGGAGCGACGACAAGGATATCCTCGAGCGTCAGCGGGCGCTGCGAGCCATCCTTGTCGGTGAAAGATTTGCCCATCAAAGCAGCGACTTCGGCGCGGATGCGCTCGGCCTCTTCGGGTGACTTCTGAACGTTTCCTTCGTGCGCGACCGGAAGGAAGCGCAAACCCGTCCCGCCCAGCCTGCCGCCTTCTTCGATGCAGCGGACTTCGTTCCCGGGATGCGCCTCGAGCCGGTCTTCGTACATGACGGTCGAGATGAAGCCGCACACTTTCGGGTGCATGCGCCAACTGTGCTTGAGAAACAAGCCCCGCTCCGGTGGAACGGTGGGGTCGTCACCGAGGAGGTGCTCGAGCACCGATGCGGCGGCGCCCGGGGGGTGCGACCCTTTGGTCGGCTGACCGAGCTGCATCGGATCGCCGACCAGGACGAGATTTCGCGCGGCGGTTCCCATAGCGGCGGCGTTCGCGAGCGAAATCTGGCCTGCTTCGTCGACGAACAACACGTCGAACGCTTGATCGAGATCGTCGTTCGAGAACAAGAACACCGTGCCGGCTACCAGGTTCACCTCCGTCAGCCGGCCGCCGATGGCCTTCGCGTCACTTTCGTTTTCGATGAAGCCGAGGCCTTCGAACGTGCTTCCGTCGTCGTCCGCCGTGGATTTCTTGATCCCGCGGAACTCGAAGCGCGTCTTCTTCGCGCATTGCTCGACTTCCGTCAACAGATTGTGAATTGCCTTGTGACTGTTCGACGAGATCCCGACGCGTTTTCCTTCGCGCATCATCGTCACGATGACGCGCGCCGTCGTGTACGTCTTGCCCGATCCCGGCGGGCCTTGGATGAACAAGAGGCTGTCGTCCAGATCACGAACGATGTGCGTCGCTTCGCCGGCAGAGTCGTCTGCATCGATGGGCGGCGGAACGCCCGGCAACCGGCCGCGTAGCCGAGGAAGGTTTCGCAAAAGCACATCCCGCAACGCGCGGTACCGGCCGTCGCCGTCGATGCCGTTTTCGACGACGCTTGCGGCGAAGCGCATGATCGCCATTCGCATGCCGTCGCTTGATCGGGGTTGCTCTGGACCGATCGCGCGCGGCAATGGTTGGTCGGCCAGCGTCGGTCCGCGGCGCAAAAGCAGCCATCCCTCGGCGTCGTTGATGTCGAGCAGCGTGCCGGCCGGCGTGTTCGTAGCGGGTTCACGGACGGCCTTGTTGGCGGAAAGCTTGTATTCCTGTGGGGGGAACGTCAGCCGGTGGATCACCGACTTCTTGACGGCCACCGGCCGATGGCCGTGATCCGGATCGAGACCGGCGATGCACTCAGGATCATCGAGAAGCTCTTCCGGCGTCGATCCCATGCGCTCGAACAGCGCCCACCACTCCGGCTTTTCTTCACGCCGGTGCCAGTCGAGCAGTTGCGCAAGCAGCCACTGCGCCTGCTGCCCTTTCGTTCGCAGTTCCGGCGTTTCCGGGACGCCGTCAAGGAGCGCGGCGGACAAGCGCTCGATTTCCGCGCGCTGAGCGACGACGCGTTCGGTCGGCTCCTTCTCGGGCGGGATCTCGAGCGCGCCGGGGCCGTCGGGATACAGCTTCTCGGCTTCGCGGCTCCGTTCGAGCAGCCAATCCCGCAAATGCAAGGTCGAGCGGCAATCCACCTCGTTGTACTCGCGAATGTGCTCGAGGATCACCGGGTCACGCGAGTCGATGAACTTTTCGTACTCGAGGATGCTTTCGGCGCCGCCTTTGATCTCCTGTTCGCGCGCGTCCATGTAAAAAGCTTCCAGCTTCTTGATCGAATAGCCGGGTTGAGATACGCGCAAGCTTTGCCGCACGACCTTGTACAGATCGACGAAGACCTTGCTGCGCAACAAATGATCGACCTCGATTTCGCGCGTCGCGTGCGTCCCCATGAGCCGCTTCAAGGCGCTCTGTTCGTAAAACGCGTAGTGATACACGTGCATGTTCGGATACTGGTTGAGACGCTCCATGAGAAAATCCACGAAGCCTTCGAACGCGGCTCTTTCTTCTTCATGGGTGTGCGCCCACCATTGTTTGTACGCCGGTTCGCCGTGTTCGAGGACGACCGCGCCGAAGAGATACTCGAGTGCGCCGTTTTCGAACCACGGGTCGCCTTCCATATCGAAGAAGACGTCGCCGTCCGATGCCTCCGGCAACAGCGCGAAACCGCGCTCGGGACCTTCCGGCGGGAGAATCTCGTATACGTGCTCGCCGGTGCGCCGGTGATGCAGCTGCAAGACGGCCTGCAGATGCAGACCGCCAGCCGCGTGCGCGCTGACACCGTGCACGTCGATCGGCTCCGGTGCTTCGGCAAGTGCCTCGAGCGTCGTGATCCCTGCTTCGTTCAGCCGGATGATCTGGCTCCGGCGGATAGTCGCGACGAGGCTCAAATGGTCGTCGTCTTCGCGGCGCTTCTTGCAGTATTCGGACCAGTCGCAAATCTCGCAGTGACGCACGACGAAGGGATACGTCGCGGCGCTTGCGTCCGCAATCGTCGTCAGGAACTCCGCCCGAGCACGGCGAAAGTACGCGTCGAAGTCTTTGATCCGGTACCGCTCTTGCGCGCCGTCGCCGAGTATGAGGTGCATCAACTCGGGTGCGGTTCCCTGCAAGCGTGCAACGTGCTCGGAGTAAAAGCACAGTTGGAGGAGGTAGTACGGCTTCGGCTTCCGAGCGAGCTTCGTGTCGCCGACCTCGTAACTCCACGCGCCGAGATCGGACGGCGTGTCGACCTTGATCAAGAAATCGGCATAGCCGATCCAATCGCCGTGCGCAAAGCCCGCTTGATAGATGACCGCCGCGCCGGCGCGCATCGCTTGAAGCGTCTGCTCTTCGGCCGTGGGCCCACGGTCGATGATCGCGACGCTGTAACCCTTCGCCTCAAGAGCCTCTAGATACCGGCTTTCGTGTTCCTCGCCTTTGGCGACCAGCAAGTCGCGCATCGGGTTATCCGGCGCACTCCATTCGATCTCGCCCTTCAAGCGCTTCAAGTCGAGGTGGGTCAAGTGCGCGCACTCGAGGAAATTGTTGAGATCGGTCGCCGAGAAAATGATCCGCTCGCCACGAAGCTTCATGCGTTGCTCCTATGTCAAGCCGCGACCGATTGCAAGCCGGTCGGGGTCTTGATCGTGTGTTTGATCATCGTGTCGTAAACCTTTCTCGCAATGTGACGCTTCAAGCTGCGGAGCGCTTCGGTTTT
>JAIVGO010000178.1 GCA_020201525.1 Actinomycetota bacterium
CCCGTACACCGGAGGCTTTTGCGAGATCAAACCCCGCTTCGCGACGCGGCTGCCGGAACTGATGAAATCAAAGGCACCCAACGCCAGCGCGCCTGCGACGAGCGTCCACGCCGGCGTCCAGATGGATGACCGACGACCGCCGCCGGGCTCGTGGACCTCCGTGCTACTCACGCGGGTACAACCCGACGCCGCATCAGGCGCCACAAGCGCTCCGCGACGCCCCCCGCGAGAGCAGCAACGACCGGAAGCACGCCGACCCGGAATCGCGCCGTGGGTACGAAGAAGCAAAAGAAAGCCACGAAGTACGCCGCGACGCCTGCCGGCAGAACGAGGTTCCACCCGCCGCTTCGGACACATAAGACGACCGCGGCCGCAGCAAGCAGCAACAACCACCGATCGTCGAAACGCGCGACCTGATGCCGGCGCAAGCGGTACCAGCGGTCCAGCAAGAAATCGGAATCACCGACGTACCGGCGGCCGTTTCGGATCCATCCTTTGAAGGCTTCACGCGGGTGCTCGCGGATCCACGTCATCGCCATGCGGCGCCAGATGCGATCTTGTTCGAGCTCGTCGTGCGCGCGGATGCCCTTGACCGCCGCCAGCCCGATATCTCTTTCCGGCCGGTGAAATTGTCCGTCCGAGCCGGCATGGTTCACGAGCCAAAAATTGATCCATGTGTACGTGGAGACTGGCACGACTGCATGCAAACGCACGTAGTTCCGCACGGTCCACGGCATCACCACGACCGCAACGCCCGCGAGCAAGGCTACGGCTGCGATCACGCCTCTTCGCTGCCTGCCGAGTGCGAAGAAGCACCACGCGGCGAACAGCGGCGGGAGCAAGAGCACTTGCGGACGCACGAGGACCGAAATTCCAAGAACGAATCCCGATACCGCCATCAAGCGCCACGAGCGACGATCTCGAGCCACGACGGCCAGCCACACCGCGACGACGAGCGTCGTAGCCGCCAGAACCTCCGACAGCGCGAATGATGAATACGTTGCGAGCGTTCCCGTCACCACGACGGCGACGGCCGCGGCAATCGCCGCGGCAGACCCGAAGACACGATGAGCCAGCAATCCGGCAGCAACGACGCTGGTGCCTACAAGGAGCGCTTGAGAAACGCGAACCGGAACGTTGCCGCGGCCGAAAGGTGCTTCTAACGCGATGAGAAAAAATACATAGCCGGGTGGCACGTAGGCGCTGTAAGGAACCGAACGAAATTCCTCCTTTGCGGGAAACTGATCGACGGTGTCGCCGTAGAAACCATGGTCGAGCGCATTGGAAGCCCACAACTTGTAGCGCTGCTCATCGAAGAATGGCGGGCGGCGAACTGCGGGCTGCACCAGCAAGGACTGCAGCACCCCGATGAAGCCGATCACCACAAGAGCCAGAAGGAGACGGCGCGAGGGCCGCGAGGTCGAAGGGGGAGATTCAGCCGGCGGCATCAACCGGGCGAGCTGCGATGAACGTTATATCTCCGAGCCAGCCGACGGGCAGCTTCGGGTCGATTACTTCCGAAGCTTTCTTGATTGCGCGCCCGAGAGCACCTTGGCTCTCGCCGGCGCGATGCGCGATGTAGGAGAGATGAAACGAGCGCGGAACAATCGCCCACTCGACAAGCTTGAATCCCGCGTGCACCAGCATGGCATGCAGCGTTTCTTCGCTGAAGTAGTACAGGTGCGACCGGATGAACCACGGCCAGTTACCGTCTCGCAGTCGTGCATGCAAGCCGGAAAGATTCACGGTGGATAGGACCAACAGGCCGTCGTCGGCCAGCATCGGACGCAGCTTCTTGAGAGCATCGAGTGGGTCGGAAAGATGTTCGAGAACGTCGAGCATGACCACGACGTCCGCACTCTTCGGCTCATCGGCGAGATCCTCGACGGTCCCCTGCTTCAAGTCGACTCCGTACCGCTCGACACCTTGCTCGACCGCCCACTTCGAGGGCTCGATCCCGCGTGCTTGCCATCCTCGGTTCCGTGCGACGTGTAGGAACAAGCCCATGTTGGATCCGATTTCGATAAGACGGCGGCCCGGGGTGTGGTAGTCGCCCATCGCATCCAAGATCCATCCGAAGAGCTCTCGGCGCGCCAATTCTTCTTGCAAATAAGCTTCGTCGACGACGCGCGAGTAGTTCTCGACGATGTCTTCCGGGGCGAGCGTCGGGACCGACGACACGAGACCACACCGTCGGCACTGAACAATGTCGTCGTGCTGCGCCAGCGCGCCGGTCGTGCAGGAAAACTCCTCGATCGGTACCTCGCCTGTGACATTCGCCGGGTAGACGAGCTCCTGCCGGTGGCCGGCGCACAAGATGCATTCCCGCTCCACGGAGGAACCCGTCCCGAGCGATGGTCCTTTTTCAATCTTGACGCTTGTGACCGGGGACCTTTTGCCACGCCGGCCGAGACGCAGGCTCTGCTTGGCGGCATAGAGAAGGCTCTGCGTCACGTACTTCAACGATCTGAGTACCGAGATCGACGATGATTCTTTCGTGTAGCGGGTCGGGATGGGAACCTCGACTACGCGCTGACCCGACAGCACCGCATCGACGATAAATTGAGAATCGAAGAAGAAGTCGTTGGAATACCTCCGGAACGGCGTTGAAAGGAGGCATTCCCGCGTGTACGCGCGCAGCCCGCTGTGCATGTCGGTGAAACGGGAACCCAAAAAGAGGTTTTCGATCGTGGTCGTTATCCGGTTGCCGATAACGCGGTACATCGGCATGCCACCGGCAGCCGGGTCGCCCAGACCCGCGAACCGCGATCCGAACGTCATGTCCGCGTCCCCGGCGAGTATCGGCGCAATCAGCAGCGGGACGGCCTTCGGGTCGTACTGATAGTCGGGGTGCAGCAACACCACGACGTCGGCTCCTTCGCGCAATGCTTCGGTGTAACAGGTCTTCTGATTGCCCCCGTAGCCACGGTTCTCGGGATGGACGTGGACTTTTATCCCGAGGGAACGGGCCACCTTGACGGTGTCGTCCGGGCTCGCGTCGTCGACCAGGATGAGCTCGTCTGCTACTCCGGCGGGAATATCGGAGACGGTCTTTGCGAGTGTGTCGGCGGCGCGATACGCCGGCATCGTGATGATGATCTTCGGCAAAATCCCTCCTTCGACTGAAGCAAGCATACTAATATCCAGCCTCACAACGTTCGCGCGAGTCACCGAACATGCTCTTTGGTGAATCCGCTCACGCTTACGAGCTGATGAGCGATTCAAACGTGGATTGGGGACAGGATCTCAGACGTCTCGGTGCAGATCTCGAGCAAAGCCATGCGTCACAGACACTTTGGATTCTCTATTCCGGCAGCGCTCGCCCCATTGACTATGGCATCCAACGTCGTCCTGTCCTTGGCGCGGACCCAAAAGATGTGCACGGTATCGTTGCAGCATCCGTGACCGCACTCAACAGTTACTATGGACACAAGTTCGATTACGTGAAGGAGGGGAAGCTCATTCGCCAGATCGGGCATTCGATCCTCATTTATGAGCTTCCCTAAGACATCACCGAGCCGATGATCGGGATCATTCCGACGGAGCCGTCTGCGGCCACAGATCGCGACTCCGGCTCTGCTCGCAAGCCCGCGTCCGCCGCTTCAGCCACGCGCGGCGTAGCCCCCCGCATATCGGCCGCAGTCATCATTGCGGCGACGGCCACGGTGATCGTTCTTGGCCTAGCCCGGCAGCCCGCAGATCCGCCTCACACACTGTCGCACAGTCTCGGCGTTCTCGACGAAGGAATCTGGTCTCATAATTCCGTCAATGCCGCGGCGTTTGGCGATGCGCGTTTGGACGATCTCAACCCGATGTACATCACGAGCGTTCCCCCAGCTCTCATGCGCCTTTCATACGCAATTTTCGGCGCCGGAATCTTGCAAACCAGAATCCCTTCGATTCTCCTCGGCGCAGCGACCGTCCTCGGGGTAGGGCTCGTTTGGCGGCGACGCACACCACTCGGAGCGGCGGCGGCATCCGTGATTCTCGCAACGACATACTTATTTCTTGGCTATACGCGGCTGGGTCTGCTCGAAACTGTAGCCGCCGCGCTTGCGCTCGGCGCACTCATCCTTTTCGTTCATGCGTTCGAGAAGCGGTCGTCATTGTGGGCCACTGCGGCCGGCATTGTGCTCGCGGCCGCTCTTACTTCAAAACCGCAAATAGCCGGCGCGACTCTGGGAATGAGCGCCGGGCTGGCAATGTGGGCCGTCATCGAGCGGCCCACGCGTGGTCTCCGCTTGAGCGCTTCAGCGCTTATCGGCGCCGCGGCGGGAATCAGCCTTTGGGCAGGCTATGTTGTTGCGCATCTCGACACGGCCACGCGAGCTGAGTGGCGGCAGCACGCTTTGGGCATCGGCGTCCGGCCCTCTCAAGCGCTCGGGAATGCAGCGCGATATCTGAGATCCAGCGACGGTTTCGGGACGCACGCCGGGCCATTGCTCATCGGAGCACTGGTTTCAGTCGCCGTGCAACTCATCACTTACGTCATGCGCCGGCAACGTCCAACCGCCCTCGCGTGGGCGGGTGCGGGCTGGTCGGCCGCAAGCATTGCCTCGGTGGCGGCCATTTCGTATCAGCCGAGCAGATACGCGATCCTCGCACTGCCGGGCCTTGCACTGACAATCGCAGCGGGGGTTCACGCCCTTGAGTCGCTCGCACGCGGAAACGCGCGCCGGCTCGTGATCGTCACTGTGAGCCTTGCCACGGCCGCGTCGGCGACCATCGGAGTTCGGCAATGGTCGAGTTGGGCGCAGCATCCAGAATGGTCGTTACGCGACGCTGCCGCGATCCTCGGGCGCGAGACCGGGCCAAGCGATGTCATCGGCGGTGGCTTCGTACTCGTCCCCGCTACTCAGGCTCACCGCCGGGTCGTAACAATCCTGCCGCTCACCGGCATCAACTCGACGTGTCCCGTTGAACGTTTCGGAATCGACTACGTTGTAATGCCGGCCGGCGACACAGTGGCGCAAACGTTTTTCGCGCGGAATTACCCCGGCCTGATCGGCGAGGCGAATATCGTTACTTCGTTTGCGGTGTACCGCCATCCTCTGACGCTTTATCGAGTGCCTGTTCCGACGCCGCCCAGCTGGCGATGCGGACGAAAGTAAACCGCGTGACCTTGATTGCGTGGAATGGTTGCATATCGGACGTGATTTTGCACGGGCTGCTTGAGATTCCGCCTCTTCTCTGATTCCTTGCATACCTAAAGAGATTCACCGTGCGCCCCGAAGAACTCAGCAGGCGCCCGCCGAGGGGTTTGGAGAGAAATGAAGAGAGTTGCCGTCGTTCTGCTTGCCGCGACCGCGTTGTGGGTCGGGTGGCCCAACTCGCAATTGGTGTCGGCCGCCCCCAAAACCGTGTCCTCGTCGATGTCCTCGGCCGCCGGCAACCACGGCGGCAGGGCCCCCATCCGCTTCAACATGGTCGCCGCGTCCTGGAAGAACAAGAACGTACACGACGCGTTGGTGCGCACGACTCTTGACGGGAAGACGTGGAGCGCGTGGCGAGAGCTCGAAGCGGAGATCGGCGAGGGCCCCGATGCCGGTGAACACGGCAACTTCAACGAGCTGTTCACGTCCTTGCTATGGGTCGGCGACGCGCGCTATGTGCAAACGAAAGGCGTTCCGGCTGGGCGAATCCATCTTTTGAACGTTGAGGGTACGGCCGACGACCCGAGCACGCCGGTCGCGATGATGCGTTCGTTTGGCAACTGGCTCGGCGGCGCGGCGCAACCCGCCTACGCCGCAGGGTCGGGGCCGGTCGGCATCTACACGCGCGCTCAGTGGGGGGCGAACGAGAAGCTCCGCGAGCAAACACTTCCGAAATACGCGCCGCAAAACAAGATGGCCCTCATCCACCACACCGACACCGGCAACGGCTATTCGCGCGACCAAGTCCCAAGCATCCTCCGCGGTATCTATGCGTACCACGTGAAAAATCGAGGCTACCGAGACATCGCGTACAACTTCCTGGTTGATCGATTCGGCCGGATGTGGGAAGGACGCTGGGGCGGCATGGACAAGACCGTCGTCGGAGGTCACACCGCGGGATTCAACTACGGAACGATCGGCGTCGCGATGATCGGCACGTACATGACGACGACACCGACTTCGTACACGCAAGCGGCGATATCCCGGCTCCTGTCGTGGAAATTTAGCGTTCACCACATCAAGCCGCGAGCAAAAGTATTGATGACGGTACGGTCGAGCCCGGCAGGCGGCCAACGGTGGGCAGTGGGGACCAATGTCTGGCTGAACACGATCTCGGCTCACCGAGACGTCAACTACACGTCGTGCAACGGGACGAAAGGCTACCGGACGCTCCCGTGGATTCGCACGCATGCATGGGTGCGCACCCCACCGGCCGGGGCGTACGTGTACGACGGGCTTCGGTACTGGCTGCTGACTGCAACGTCGCGATACCTCGTCCCGACACAGGTTTTGGACGTCAACGTTCCGCGCGGCGAGGTATTGCGGCGCCTGCCTTCAGAGCTGCGCTACTTCCCTGTGATCGGCACTGCGAAATTCAAGGACGGAACACTCGTGCGCCCGGATACCGCCCTGCCGGAGGCAACGCCCTCGCCGGATCCCTCTGCTTCACCCGCGCCGAGCGATTCACCGAGCCCCGATCCGACCGTGTCGCCGACGCCGGCAGCGCCGAAGACATACATCGTGTCCAACGGCAGCCTGCGCGCGTTCGCGAGCGACGCCGATCTCGTCGCAATGGGATACAACGCTGCACGCGTAATCCTCACCTCAGCGTCGTCGCTGTCGACGTACTCCGTGGGTGCGGACGTGGATCCTGGGGTCTATCCCGACGGCACGCTGC
>JAIVGO010000124.1 GCA_020201525.1 Actinomycetota bacterium
CGGCGAGACGTTCGGGCATCCGGCCTCGAACCATGCCTCTATTACCTCCGCGAACGAGGCAAGTCGTTCCCGGCGAGGGCCGGGGTCGAGCGACTGCGCCCGGAGGGCGACCAGCTCGTCGAGATCGCGCTGGGCGGCGGCCTTCTCGACGCGCTCGACCTTCCGGCGCGACCCGTCCGGAAAGCGGACCCAGGCCATCCATCGTTGCGCCGATTCGTTCCACCGCACCGTCGGTCGTTGCGCCATCACCGACCCCCAGACGTAGCCACCGACCAAAAGGCTACGTTCAAACTGGCTACGTCGGCAATCTCTATTGAGGCATAGAGAAAGCCCAGGTCATCTGACCTGGGCTTTTGCAGTGGAGACGATGGGATTTGAACCCACGACCCCCTGCTTGCAAAGCAGGTGCTCTGCCAACTGAGCTACGTCCCCGTTGCCTTGCACTGCCTAGAAAATCCCCGTTCCACCAGGGCAGATGCACCAGTGGGCTCTTCTCGATGGGTCTCTACATGTCGCTACGTGTCGCTCTCCGTGGGGGAAATCTGGGGGAAAACGGTCGTGCCGGGAATTACATGGGGGAAAGTCTGGGGGAACCGGCCCCCTCAGACCGCTAGGGATCGTATCGCTCGCCGAGGCGACCAACGCCATGACGGAGCACTGGTAGCTCTTCGCGATCCCGATCAGTCAAGCGACTGCCTGACGGCCCTCCACGGCGGCCGGGCATGACCCGGAGCGCATCAATGCTCCGGCGTGGCACCGGCCGTCCGTGGTCCAGGCTTGCGCTTAATGAAGGGGACGACGTTCTCGCCGGCGGGAACCGGCAGCAGATCGCGGACCTTGGCGGTCCGATAACGCCGCAGCACCTTCCCGAGCTGCGCGTCCGTCAGTGTCGTGGTGGAAATAATGGCCGCCACCAGCTCCTTCCGGCTTGTGTTCTCGCCGGCCGCATCGGCCTGAGCGAGCAGCTGGTCCAGGCGCATATCGACGGGGAGCGGCCAGGCCACCGCGGCCTGCTTTTGCGCGCAGTCCTTGACCTGCTGGTCCGCCGCCAGAGGAATCTCACTCATGAGCACCCGGCAAAGCTCTCTAGGAGATACGATAAATATATGTTTTCAATACGTATGACACAGGTGTTGCGCACCATGATTGCAGGCGGTGAGGTCGTGGCGCTACCAGCCCGCGTCTCCTGGCCCGTGCACCGGGCCCTGGCCTGGCTTGGTGAGGAAGCCGGGCGACTCGGGGCAGAGCCGCCGTTCACCGTGGCAGCTCGGCCGGATCCTGATACCTGTGTGGCTGTTGAGGGTGTTGAAGACGCTCTCGCGGCGCTCTTTGACGAGGGTTTCTTTGTCCAGTTCGGCGCCGGTTACACAGCGCGATGGGCGGTCGACCCAGACGCCGCGACGACTGCCCGGCGTGACCTGCTGCGCGAGGATCCTGCCACGGCGGTACTGCTCGTTCAGGCCGGCCAGCGCCTGGCGACTTGGGCGTCGACCGCACTAAAGAACGCGGAGACTGCCGCCTCGTCCTGGGCGACCACGGTGATCGGACCGGCACCAACGGTGCGCCAGCCACCGCTTGTCGTGCTGCGATAGCGCGCAGTCAACCTCCGCCGGCCACGGTGGGCGCCGGCCCGCAGGACGGCCGACGTGACGCTCAACTCCATCTGCTGCTCGGTCCGTCGCCGCGGAGGCCAGCGACCGGACCACTCGCCATCGAGGCCTTTCCCGGCCTCGTGGTACCAATCAACGCATTTGAGGGCACGCAGGGCTCGCAACAGGCCGGCGGCAGTCGGCCTGAGGTCCGAGTCGGCGGCGATCATCCGGCGCACGAGGTGCCGTAGATCGTTGGGAACGGGTGGCGCGAATGCAGCGGGAGCGAGCATCCGGTCCGGCAATGCCCGACGTCCCCGATTCACCCTTCGGTCGATCTCGGCGGCGTCGAGATGGCTGTACGGAAACAGACCGTTGAGCATCTCGAAGGCCGTTAGGCCCAGAGCGTAAACGTCAGCCATCGGCCCGACGCGGCCAATACTTCCCGCCTCGGGCGCCTGATACAGAGCGGTCGTGCGTACCGCCGCAGCAGTTTCCGTCGCGCTGTCCAGCGCTGCGGCGGATCCGAAGTCAGCCAGGAAACCAACCCGCCGGTCCTGGTCGAGCAAGACGTTCTTGGGTTTGACGTCGCGGTGCACAACGCGCTTTGTGCCATGGAGGTAGACCAGCGCGTCCGCCACGTCCTGCAAGATCCCGATGACCGCACCGACGGAGAACCGGTGCCCACCGGTCTCCATGGCAGCGTAGATGCTGCCCCCCTGGTAAACACGCATTACGAGAGTGACATGGCCGGGACGGTTGGGGTCGAACTGAGCCTCCCGCAGCGGCGTGATGTGTGGGTGGTCAAACTCGTTGAGCAGCCTGGGCTCGGCAAACGCAATGGCGTCCTCCCGCCCAGACGGGGCGTACGTCTTCTGGATGCAGTTCTCACCAAGGATCTCGTGGTGCGCGATCCACACGCCGTTCGCGATCTCCATGTGCCTGGTGTACGTCTTACGCTCCGCCTCGCCCCGCAGCGGCATCAGCGACCCTCTCCAGCGAGGGCAGCCGCAGCCGCGGCGAGGCGCCCGGCTGCCCAGTAAGAACCCCGCTCGGGCACCGCTGGGCGTACCAACTCCTCAAACTTGCCCTTTTTGGGTAGGTTCAGACGGGCCAAGACAGTCGCGCGCGCGATCTGCTCGACAGGTAAATCGCGCTTGGCCGCGGCCATTCGCAGCAGGGTCTCGAGCTCCACCCGTGGCGCCCACGCGCCGTGCGTCTGCTTGGCGTTCTCCCCCGTGCCGGGTCGGAGCAGACACACGCGGTCCGGATTGATCTCGTCCAATGCATCACCGAAGGTGCCGAGCGTTTCCCACAGCGCCCGGTCCTCGTCTGTCGATTGCGCTGGCGCGAGCCGCGCTGGCCCTCGTTCGACCACCAGCGCGTCCTCGACCACGGACAGGAAAGCGAACTTGGCCGTGCACTGTACGCCCAGCACCCGCATAGCGCCTCCCCTCTGCGGTGACCGGCCGTGTTCCCGAGCCCTAGACCAAGTATCGCGCCGTCGCCAGGCGGTGCCATCGGGGCTATGGCCACGTCCGGCTGTCGTCTTACCTCGTCGCCCGGTAGAAGCGCTCGTACAGGTCGCCGTCGGGGGAAACGTAGAGGTCTTGGGTCACGCGCACGGTGGAGTGCCCGAGAAGCTTGGAGACGTCCTCGAGCCGCGCCCCGGGTTGGGAAAGCGCCCAGGTGGCGAAGACGTGGCGGAGCGAGTGGAAGGTCCAGCAGAACCGGCCGGAGGCGACCCGGGGCCATCCCGCGACAGCGGCCGCGGGGTGAAAGAGGTTGCGGGCGAAGTTCGAGCGCCTCGCCCAATAGCCCTGGGGCGAGGGGAAAAGGAGGCCCGAGGGAGTGCTGGCCTCCGGACACCTCTCCACCTCGGCGATTCGTTGGGCCACGAGCGCACCGAGGTCGACCCCGCCGGGCGTACGGGACGGGTACATGGTCGTACGGCGACGCCGGCTCTTAGGTGGCCCGAGACGCAGACCGTGACGACCCTCTACGACCTGACGGTCGATCAGGATCCGACGGCGGTCGAGGTCGACCCGGTCAGACGTCAGGCCCACCATCTCCCCCCAGCGCACGCCCGAGTAAGCGACTAGGAGGATCTGGAGCTCGCGCCACCACACCCCCGAGCGGGCAGCGGCCGCTTTGGCGAGGTCGTGGACGCCGACCGTCGTGGGGATCTCGGCCTCCTCGACGAATCGGCCTGTCTCCTCGAAACCCTCGGGATCGTTCTGGTCGCCCCCAGCCCAATGGACACCCCGCAGTACGTCCTGGCGGGCGAGGAGGAGTCCCTCGTCGAGGCCGGCCCGGACCATGGCCGACAGGCAACGCCGGAGGTGATCGGCCACCGAGGCGGTGGCGGCCGCGTCGAGAATGCGCTGGAAGTGAGCCCGGGTGAGGCGGGACATGTCGACCTCGTCGATAACCGGACAGACGAACCGGGTGCAGTAAGCCGTCTGCTCCTCCCGATGCCGCTCACTCCAGCGTCGGCCCCGGGCGGGGCGCCGAACCGGGTCGAGGTAGTGCTCGATGAGAGCAACGCCCTTGGCCCGGCCCCTTGCCGTAGGGACTCCGGCCGATAGGCGCTCCACGATTCCGGACGCCTTGTCGATGGCCTCCTGTCGGTTGGATGCCGTCGTGTCCTTGCGCCGCCCGTCCTCGGTCCATCGGATCCTCCAATATCCCCCCGCGGCCACCGGGGGATAGGCGAGAACGCCGAGGTCGAACTCAAGCGCCTCCCGACCATCCGGACCAGGGGGAGGGAGGAGGGGGAAGGTGCTCACGGGTCCGTAGCCTGTTGCGTCCGCACTCGGACGCCCCGAGGCCGATATGCCGTCGCCACCTCGCCCTCCCGGCCTGGCGTCCGCCGTGCCGGCTCCCGGTAGTGGTCAGGGCTCCGCTTGGACTCCATGAAGGCGAGGACGTCCACCCGACGCCACACGACAGCTCTCGGCCCGAGGACGACGGGTGAAGGGAAGTCACCGTCCCCACGGGCAAGTTTCCATGCCGTCGTTCTGCTGATCCGGCAGTGGAACTGGATGTCTTCGATGTCCCAGTACACCGCCGCGACCGAGGCGGAGCGCCTAACCCCCAGGTCATCTCGCGACGTGGAATCAGGCCCGCGAGCCATTGCCGATCCGCCCCGCGTCTTGATTGCGTTCGCACTTGTTGGACTCAGCGCGAGGTGGATCCAGCGCTTCGATCCGCGAGGCAACGATCTGGTGCGCCTCCCGACGGGAGCCGTCCTCGGCGGTCCACTCCCGGTGGTCGAGCCGCCCGACAACCCAGACCATCTGGCCCTTCCGCAGCTGTGACGCGCGGCGGGCCTCCTCACCGAACACGGATAGGTCGACGAACACGACGTCGTCGCCGTGCCGGCGTCGGATGGCGACCCGCAACGGGCAAAGGGAGGAGCCGGTCCTTGTCGGCCGGAGCTCCCCGTCGCGGGTCAGCCGGCCGACCACCTCGACTCTGTTCAGCCCTTCCTCCACCGCCCTCTCGACCGCCCGACGGCGGGTTCGGAGCTGGTCGGTGCCGAGAAACGCGTCCACCGCGGCCGCCGGCACGAGGAGCCGGCGGCCGAGTTGGATCGTCCGAAGTTGACCCGCCCGCACGCACTCGTAGGCCTTCGTGCGGGAGATCCCGAGCAGGCAGGCAGCCTCCTCGATGCTGTAGGCGAGTGGTTCTTCCACGTCTACCTCCTTACGGCTTTGTCTAATGACGGCGCGCGCATCGGCGCTGCGCGGGACTCGGGGTCAGGCCACCGCCGCGGCCAGGTCGGCCTCGGCCCGCTGCCGGCTGCGCTCGACCGCGTTCGGGCTCCGGCCCTCGGCGGCGGCGAGGGTGGGCGTGGGGACGCCGAGCACCCGGTAGAGCAGGATCAGGCGCCCGCCCCGATTCGAGACACGGCCGGTGCGGACGGCCTCGGAGACCAGATCGATCAGCTCCTCGGAGGCCGGGGTCTCCTCGGGGGCGCCGATCCGCTCGTCCTCGAAGGGGACGGCCCGGCCCAGGCGCTCGGCGAGGCGGCGCTGCCGGTCAAGCTTGCGCCAGATGTGCTGGCGGACGTCCCGGAGGACGTTGGCGGCAATCCGCTGGGGGCGGCGGTCGAAGGGGTAGCAGCGGATCCGCTCGAGGGCGACGGTGATGACCTCGCTGGCCAGATCGTCGGCGCCCTGGCAGGACCGGCAGGACCGGATGATGCTCTTCAGTCCGGGGAGGAGGGCGTGGAGGAGGACCTGGGCGGCCAAGGCGTCGGCCGGCGCCTGCTGGGCGAGAGCGGCGAGGACGGCGTCCCCGGCGGCCAGGTCCGAGCGGTCGTTGGCCACGGCGAGCAGCCCGGGCAGGTCGTCAATAGACGCCAGCGCCGGATACTGCTCCTTCCACACTCGGAGCTTGCGGTTGGCCGCCGCGTCCTGGGTGAGCAGCGTCCATTCGTTGTCGAGGGCAGCGAGGATCGGGATATGCATGGGAGCCTCCTGGTCGAACCGGAAAGGCGGTCGACCGGGAGCGTCCGAAGGACCCCTGAGCGCGAACCTCAACGGATTCCTCAACGGGCCGCCATGGGGAGCCGGGGGGTGGCCGGGGGGTGGCCGGGCGGCCAAGAGGGCCGCAGAGGCGGCGGCCGGCCCTGGACCCGGGGCTACTCCAGACTCAACGCGAACCTCAACGTCGCAGGTCAGGGCCTATGCGGCCACCGTCCGAAGCGAGCGGAGGCCGGCCAGAACTGGGGCGCCGTTCCGGCGTCACGATCCGCCTGCTCGGGCGTTGGACAAGTGAGACAAACAGGAACAACCGGGCTGGAAGCCCCGAAGTGCTCGTCCAGGGCCGGGCGGCACAGAACTCCCGAGGTCACCCCCGCAACCGGATTACGCCATCCCCCATCTGGCACCACCACCCATCTGAAATCCTCGTGTTCGCTTGTCGGCTTTTGGGCCCTCGATGCGCATAGGGCCATCTGGAAGCCTGCGCGTACCGGGAGGAGACCTCGTGACCCAACAACTCGCCATCGAATGTGGGCGGCCACGCCGACTGGCCCCGTTGGCGGCACTGGCCGTCCTCTCCCTGGCCGTCTCGGGGTGCTCGGGGTCGTCGGGGGCCAAACAACCGACCCCGCCCACAGCGCGCCCCGCGGACTCGACGACCACCACCAGCAAGCCGGCTCTCGCCGACGAGGTGGTCGCCGGCTACCGGGCCTTCTGGGACGCCTACCTCGCCGCCGCCGATCCGATGAACCCGGAGGACCCGCGGCTCGGGGAGCGCACCATCGGAAATGAGTTGGAGACGGTCCAGAAGGCGTTCCTCGCCCGCCACTCGGCCGGCGAGGTGATCCGGGGCACCCTCGACCTCGCACCCCGGGTGGCGACCATCAACCCCAATGGCACGGCCGCCACGGTCATGGACTGCTACGCCGACCACACCGGCATCTACGACGCCGCCAGCGGAACGCGCAAGGACAAGGAGAGCGGCGTCCGGCACCTGGTCCGGGTCGAGATGACCCTCATCGCGGGCACCTGGAAGGTGTCCACGTTGACGCTCGAAGGAGACGGGTGCACCCCCGCGCAGTGAGGGCCGCCTGCGGACTGGCAGTCGCCGTCGCCATGCTCATGGGCATGGCCCCGCCGGCGGCCGCGGACGGAACCGGCGACGCCTGGAACACGGTCGACCGGATCGGGGCCGAGGCGACGTCCCCGGGCGGGACCGCCGACGCCGTGAACGGGTCCCGCCGGAGCGGACCGGCGCCGGCGTGCACTTACGAGGCGCTCTCGCCGGCAGAGGACGACATCGCCAACCACCTGGCCGCCAACGGTTGGGGCGATGCCCCGAAGGGCAATGGCCCCGGTCGGTGGCTGCGCAAGGTCTGCGGAGCCGACGCCACCTCGCCCGGCACCGCCACCGTGATCTGGGCCCCGCAGAGGACGAACCCCCGGGTGCTGGCCGAGCAAGCCCTCAAGGACGCCGAGCTTCCGGTCCCGAGCGTGGTCACGAGCCCCCCGCCCGACCAGCCCCTCGTCGTGAACCTGCCCACCTGGCTGTCCGTGGACCCGGCCGTATGGGCGCCGGTCAACGTCTCGGCCGCCGCCGGTGGGGTCACCGTCACGGCGACCGCCGTTCCCGATCGGGTCGTGTGGGATCTCGGCAACTCTGACCGCGTCGTCTGTGACGGGCCCGGCACCCGCTACGACCCGAACCTTCCGGCGGCCGAGCAGCACCCGGCCTGCTCCTACACGTACCCGCAGCCCGGCAGCTACCAGATCACCGCCACCGTGGAGTGGCGGGTCACGTGGCAGGCGGTAGGCGCTCCCGGCGGCGGCGACCTCGGCGCTGCCCGGCGTTCCACCAGCGTCCCCGTCCGCGTGGTCGAGATCCAGGCCGTGAACCGGCCTCCCCAGCAAGGAGGATGAACGTGGCGTCCCTCACCGGCACCACCCCGACGACATCGAACGGCCAGGGAAGGAAGATCGCCCCCGCCTTCTCGCCGGCCCGGGCGCCCCGCCTGGCCGTGCGCAACCGAGCCCGCGTCGCCGGCGGCGCCATCCTGCTCTGCCTGAGCGCCCTGGTCGGGATGGGGCTCTTCGCTGACGTGGGGAACCGCCGGCCCGTCCTCGCCGTCGCCAGGCCCGTCGCCGCCGGCCAGACCCTCGCCGCCGCCGACCTCAAGGTGGTGCGGGTCTCGGCGGATCCTGGGGTGCGGACCGTGCCCGCTTCGGACCTCTCCCGCCTCATCGGCCAGCCGGCCGGTGTCGCACTCGCCCCGGGTGCCCTCCTCGCCCCCGCCCAGCTCGGCAGCGGGCCAGCGCTTCCGCCCGGATCGATGGTCGTCGGTGCCGTCCTCAAGCCCGGCCAGTTCCCCCTCGGGTTGCGGGCGGGCGACACCGTTCGCCTCGTCCTGCTCCCCGCGGCCGGCGCGGTTGCCGCCGACCCCGCCACCGAACAGGGCGGGAAGGCCTCTTCCGCCATCCGTGCGACCGTCGCTGCCTTCGAGAAGGTGCCCGACTCCGCCGGGACCATGGCTGTCTCCCTGGCTGTCGTCCCGGAAATGGCCCCGGCCGTTGCCGCGGCTGGGGCGCAGGGCTACCTGAGCGTGATGCGGGAGCTGCCGTGACCCTGATGGCCCTCACCTCGGCCAAGCACTCCCCCGGGGTCACGACTGCGGCGCTCGCCTGCGCGACGGCCTGGTCCGCCTACCACGAGTCGCTCCTCGTCGAGGCCGACCCCGCCGGCGGCGACCTGGCCGCCAGGCTCCTCCTCCCCTTCGACCCCGATCTCGTCTCCCTCGCCGCCGCCAGCCGCCACCATGGCGCCCCGGCCTCCCAGCTCGACGCTCACCTCCAGCCCCTGCCGGGCGGGGGCTCCGCGCTGCTCGGTCCGGGATCGCCGGAGCAGGCTGGCGTCGCACTCTCCGAGATCGGGACCGGGTTGTTCGCCGACCTCGCCGGGCGCTCGGGACTCACGGTCGTCGACTGCGGCCGCTGGTCGCCGACGTCGCCGGCGCGGTCGGCGCTCCGAGTCGCCGAGCTCGTCCTTGTGGTGCTCCGGCCCACGCTCGAAGGCATCGTGCATCTCCGCTCGCGCGCCACCAGCCTCGGCTCCGACGCCAACGGGCACCTCGGCCTCCTCCTCGTGGGCGAGCGGCCGTACACGGCCACCCAAGTCGAAGAAGCAGTCGGGATCCCCGTGACCGGGGTGTTGGCCGATGACCCTCGCGGCGCCGCCGCCCTCTACCGGTCGGCGTCGGGCCCTGCCCGCCGGCTGCTCCTCGTTCGCTCGGCCCGTTCGCTCCTCGAAGTCGCCCTCGGCCATGAGTGCGGGTGCGTACCCGAGCTCCCCGGAAAGGTTCGTGTATGACCGCCAACATCGATCCCGCCGAGGCTCTCGTCCGGCGGTTACGGGCTGCCGTCGCCGGCGAGCTCACCGCCCAGGGCAGCGCCGCGCAGATCGGCGGGCGCCGGCTCGACCGGGACGACCAGCAGGCCCTCGCCCGGCGGCTCCTCGACGAGCAACTCGAGCGTCACGCCCAGGAGTGCCTGGCCCGGGGGGAGCCCGTCCTGACCCCGGACGAAGAGGAGGGCCTCGCCAAGGCCGTCTTCGACCGGCTCTTCCAACTCGGCCGGCTCCAGCCCCTGCTCGACGACGAGCGGCTCCTGAACATCATCGCCAACGGGCATGACCGGGTGTTCCTCGAATTCGCCGACGGTACCCGTGCTCCCGGGCCGCCCATCGCCGGCAGCGACGCCGAGATGATCGAGATGCTCCGCGACATCGGCCGCCGCTGGGGCCTCTCCGAGCGGGAGTTCAACCCCGCCCACCCTTCGCTCAACGTCCCCCTCCCCGACGGCAGCCGGCTCTTCGCCGTGGCGTACGTGTGCGACCGGCCCTGCATGGCCATCCGGCGCCACCCGCACCTCAAGGTCACGCTCGACGACCTGGAGCGCCTCGGCACCATCGATGGCGGGCTGCGCCAGTTCCTCGGTGCCGCGGTGCGGGCCCGCAAGCAGTTCGTGATCGCCGGAGCGACGGGAGCGGGGAAGACGACGCTTCTCCGGGCCTTGGCCAGCGAGATCCCCCCGCACGAGCGCATCGTCACCATCGAGACGGAACTGGAGCTGGCGCTCGACCGGTTCCCCGACCTCCATCCCAACTGCGTCGCCCTCGAGGCCCGGGAATCAAACGTGGAGGGGGTCGGCCGGGTGAGCGCCGCCGACCTCGTGCGGATGTCGCTGCGGATGAACCCCGACCGGGTCATCGTGGGCGAGGTCCGGGGTGACGAGGTCGTCCCCATGCTCAACTGCATGAGCCAGGGCAACGACGGCTCGCTGTGCACCGTCCACTCCGACTCTTCCGCCACCGTCTTCAACAAGCTGGCCCTCTACGCCCTGCAGGCTCCCGAGCGGCTGCCCGTCGAGGCCACCATGATGCTGGCGGCGGCGGCCGTCGACCTCGTCGTCTACATCTCCCGGGGCTCCGCCGGCCGGGTCGTGCAGAGCGTCCGTGAGATCACCGGTGTCGAGGGCTCACGGGTGCTCACCAACGAAGTCTTCCGGCCCGGCCACGACGGGCGGGCCTACCCGCACGCCGCCATCTCCGCCGGCCTGCTCGAGGAGCTGGTGGCCGAGGGCTACGACGCCTCGAACCACCGTGGGGCCGCCGGACGGGCCGCATGACCCTCCTGGCCGCCCTCCTCGGTGTCGGCGTCGCCGCCGGCGTGCTCATGATCGTCTCCGGGCTCCGCCTGTCCGCAGAGCCCGCCCGTCTCCCTCGCCTCCGAATGCACAGCGGCGCGAGCGAACGGTTGGGCCCCGCCGTCGGAGCCGCCGTTGTGGTCGGAGCCCTGACCCGCTGGCCGATCGCCGCCATCGCCGTCGGTGTCGGGGCGTGGTACTGGCCCGAGCTCTTCGGTGGACGGGCTGCGCGCGAGCGGGCGACCACCCGCACCGAGGCGATCGCCGCCTGGACCGAGATGCTGCGGGACACGATTTCTGGGGCCCACGGCCTCGAGGAGGCGGTGCTGACCACCGCCGCGGTGGCGCCGGCTGCCATCCGGACCGAGGTGTCCGCCCTCGCTGTCCGCCTGGAACAGGAGCCGCTCGACGTGGCCCTGCGTACCTTCGCCGTCGAGCTGGCCCACCCGACGGGTGATCTGGTGGTGGCGGCCCTCACGCTGGCCGCTCGGGGCAGCGCCGGCGAGCTGGTCGAGTTGCTCGGCACCTTGGCGGTTGCCGCCCGGGACGAGGCCGCCATGCGGCTCCGTGTGGAAGCCGCCCGGGCGCGGCTCCGCACCGCGGTGCGGGTGATCGCCGCCAGCACGGCCACCACGGCCGTCGGCCTCATCCTCCTCAACCGGTCGTACCTGGCGGTGTACGCCACGCCGACGGGGCAGGTGGTGCTCGCCTTCGTCGCCATCGCCTGGGGCATGGCGCTGCGTTGGCTCGCCGGGATGAGCGAGTACATCGCTCCCGAGCGCTTCCTCACCCTCGATTCCGTCGAGCCTGGAGGAAGCCAGTGACCGCCGCCCTCCTGGTCGGTCTCGCCTTCGGCGCCGGCGTCCTGTTGCTCGTGACCGGCCTGCGGCCAACGCCCGTCCCCCTCGGGCAGGCGCTGGCCGATCTCGATCGCCGCCGCCCGACTGGGTCGGCGCCCGCGGTCGCCCGGGCCTCGTGGGCCACCCGCCTGCTCGGCGAACCGTGGATGGGCTCCGGGCCGGGCCGTCGCATCGTGGATGGAGTGGCCACCGACCTACGCCTCGTCGGCACCTCCCCGGCCGAGCATCTCGCTCAGCGGGTGGCGGTCGCCCTCACCGGGCTCCTCTGGGCCCCCGCCACCGTCGCGATCATGGCTGCCGGCGGCGTGAGGGTTCCGGTAGAGCTGCCCCTGTGGTGCTCGGTCGGGCTCGTCCCGATCGGCTTTCTCTACCCCTCCCTGCGCCTCCGCTCCCGGGCGGCCGCCCGGCGGCGGACCTTCCGCCACGCCCTCAGCGCCTTCCTCGACGTGGTGGCGGTCAGCCTGGCCGGCGGCCGCGGTGTGGAGAGCGCCCTCTACGACGGCGTCGAGGCGGGGCAGGGTTGGCCCTTCGCCGAACTCCGCCAAGCCCTCCTCGAGGCCCGCCTGCACGGCGAGGCGCCCTGGGCGGGGCTCGGACGCCTCGGCACCGACCTCGGGATCGCCGAGTTGCGAGAGCTGGCCGCCAGCGCCGCCTTGGCCGGCTCGGAGGGAGCTCGGGTGCGGGCGTCGCTCTCCGCCAAAGCCAGGGCCATGCGGCAGCGGAGTCTGGCCGACGTCGAGGCGGCCGCTCAGTCGGCCAGCGAACGGATGTCGCTGCCGGTCGTCCTCCTCATGTTGGGCTTCATCGCCTTTCTTGGCTTCCCGGCTCTGCAACAGGTGCTGCAGGGGCTGTGAGACGAGATGGGCGCTTCTGTTCGTGTGAACCGGTTACCGAGTAATGGAGGGATGCCACGTGAACGAGAGCCTGTTGATCCAGTACCTGATCGTCCGGGCCCGCGTGTTGGCCGCGTCGTTCCGCGACGAAGAGCGAGGGGAGACGACGGAGAAGGTGATCCTCACCGCCGTGTTCGCCGCCCTAGCCATCGCGGTGGGGGCGATCATCGTGTCCAAGGTCACCGCCAAGGCCTCCAGCATCAACCTGCAGTAGTGATGATGCTGCGCCGCCTGCGGGACGACCAACGGGGCGAAGCCACCGAGGCTGTCCTCGTCACGCCCGTGCTCCTGTTCCTGGTCATGCTCGTCTTCCAGTTCGGCCTCTGGTACCACGCCGAACACGTGGCCCAGGCCGCCGCTCAGGAGGGCGTCCGCACGGCGCGCCTCGAGGGCGGTTCGGCGGACGACGGACAGCGCCGCGCCGCGGACTTCCTCGCCCGGGCTGGCGCCAAGATCGTCGGTGACCCCGTGGTGAGCGTCACCCGCAATGACGAGACGGCCGTCGTTGATATTCGTGGGCAGTCCGTGGCCGTTGTTCCCGGGTGGAGAATTCCGATCCGGGCCCGGTCCGAGAGCCCGGTCGAGCGGTACCGCCCATGAAAGGCGAACGCGGCTCGTCCGCCGTGGAGCTCGTGCTCATCACCCCGGCACTGGTCGTCGTGCTGCTCTTCGTGGTGGCGGTGGGGCGTTTGGCCCAGGCGAAGGGCGACGTCGAAGCCGCCGCCCGGGACGCCGCCCGGGCGGCATCGATCGCCCGCGGCCCGGACTCCGCCCGAGTCGACGGTGAAGCGGCCGCCCAGCACCGCCTCGGCGAGGGCCGCGTCACCTGCCGGACGCTCGCCGTGGCGGTGCCCACCGACGCATTCCGACCTGGCGGCCTGGTGTCGGCCACCGTGACGTGCGTCGTGGACCTCGGAGCTTTGACGATGCTCCGCGTCCCCGGAACCCGGACTGTGGCCGCCACGTTCGCCGAACCGGTCGATACGTACCGGGCGGTGGCACCGTGATGCGCGACGAACGGGGCACGGTGACGGCTTTCGTGGCTTCCTTCGTCGTGGCGCTCCTGGCCGTAGCCGGGCTGGTGGCCGACGGCGGGTTCGTGCTCGCCGCCAAGCGCCAAGCGGCCGACGAGGCGGAGGCGGCTGCCAGGGCGGGCGCCCAGGCTCTCGACGAGGACGCGCTGCGGCGCGGCGGGGCGGTCGTTCTCGACACCTCTGCGGCGCGGGCCCGGGCGCTGGACTACCTGGACGTCACCGGCCACCAGGGGATGGTGGAGGTGGCAGGAGACAGCGTTCGGGTGGAGGTCCGCTTCGAGCGTCACCTCACGCTGCTCGGCATGTTCGGTATGGGACCAGTGGCGGTGTCGGGCGCAGGCGAGGCCCACGGGGTGCGTGGACCGTGACCGGAGGATTCAAGATGCGCAAGGATCTGCTCGGGGCCGTGACCCGGTCGGCACTGGCGTTCACGGCGTTGGCGGCGCTCCTCGTCGGGTTGCCCGTCGCCTTGGCGGTCCTGGCGGGCTGGCCGTTGCCTTCGGCCGTCCCCACGCTGGCCCAGATCCGTGATTCCCTGAACGGGCCGAGCATCACTGACGCCCTGCTCGTAAAGGGCATCGCGGTCATCTGCTGGATCGCCTGGGCGCAACTCGTCGCCTGCGCGGTGGTGGAGACTCATGCCTGGGCGCGGGGACGTGTGGCAGTCCACCTTCCTCTCGCCGGAGCGATGCAGCCAATCGTCCGCCAGCTCGTGCTGTCTGTGGTGTTCCTCTCCGGTGCGCTGCGGTCCCCGGTTCCGGTGACGGTGCCGCTGCGGGCCGTCCCAGCCGTCGAGTTGATGCCCATCCATGCCGTGACCGATATGACCACCGTGGCCGCTCCAGAGCATGCGGGCCCGGCGACCTCTGCTCCCGAGGCGCCCTTCCCGACATGCGTGGTGCGACCCCGGGGTTCGTTATGGAGCCTGTCTGAAGACCACCTCGGCGACGGCTACCGCTGGCGCGAGCTCTTCGAGCTCAACCGTGGCGTGGTCCAGGCCGATGGTCGCGCCCTCCACGAGTCCAATCTCATCCGCCCGGGTTGGACCCTGAGGTTCCCCGCCGACGCTACGGGACTGGCGGTGCCGGTTGTAGAGACGCCGGCTCCATCTTTGGCAGCGGGTTCTCCGACGTCACCTCCACTGCCGGTCCCGCCGGGGGCGCCGCTGGTGTCCTCCCAGGTACCCCCCGCAGTCTCGTCACCGGCCCAGGCAACTCCAGCGACAACCGCGACCACTCAGGCCGCCGCGTCGGACTCGGTCGGCGCCCAGCAAGCCCCATCGGCAGCTGAAGACGACGACCGGCCCGGCCTCCCGATCCCCGCTTCGGTGGCAGGACTTGGGCTCATGGCTGCTGGAGTCGTTGTGACTCTTGACCGGCTGCGTCGTGTCCAGCAACGCAAGCGCCGCAACGGCCACATGATTCCGGTGCCCTCTGGACCGGCCGCCGAGGCGGAACGGATCCTCCGCACGGCTGCGACCCATTCGCCGGCTGACCGCCTCGACGAGGCCCTGCGGGCGTTCTCGGCCCAACTCAGCAGAACGGCGAGCGGCCCCATCCCGGCCATCGAGGCCGTGAGCGTCGCTCCCGACTCGGTCGAGATTCTGCTGAGCGGCCCAGCCCACGCTCCGAGCGGGCTCTTCGACGTCACGGCTGGCGGACGGTCGTGGGTCCTGCCGGCCGTTGCCGACGTCGCGGACGTCGCCGCCGAGCGCTCAGCCCCCGCTCCCGCCCTCGTCACCGTCGGAGCCGTGGGCGGCCGGCAGATCCTCGTCGATCTCGAGGTTCACCCGAGGACCGTGCTCATCGGAGAAGGCTCCGAGGCGCTCTTCGCCGCTCTCGTCCTGGAACTGTGCACGAGCCGCTGGGCTGACACCCTCCATGTAGTCCTGGCCGGTCGGCCACCGTCTGGAGTGCAGGCCTACGAACGACTTCGGGTCGTCACCTCGGTCGAGGAGGCGCTCGACGACCTGGAGGCCGAGAGCGTCGCTCTTACCAGCGAACTCGCGGCTGGCGGACATGGGTCGACCTTCTCCGCACGCCTCGCTGAGACCGCGGACGGCTGGGTGCCCACCGTCGTACTGGTGACCGATGCAACGGATCCGGCACTGGATCGTCTCCTGCTGGTGGCGTCCGAGAACCACGGCCTCGCCGTGGTCGTGCTAGCCCACCAAACCGCAGACGTCGACAGGACAATCATCGTTGAGCGAGGAACCGTCCGGGTGGCACCACCTGGCCTCGACCTAACGGCACCGGCCATCACAAGGGACGACGCCGCGGCGATCGACGCGGTCATCGACCTCGCAACCTCCGACGAGCCGGGAGACGCGATATTTCTCGACGCTCCGTCCTCACCGACCAGCGCAACCGTCGATGAGGCCACGACGCCACGGCCAGAGATCGACGTCCAGATCCTCGGCTCGCCTGAAGTCGTCGGCGGGAAGACGCCAATCGACCGCCGGAAATCGAAGGAACTTGTCGTCTACCTCGCCCTCCACCCCCGCGGAGTCGACGAGGGGCGGCTCAAAACCGCCCTGTGGCCGGATCAGGTCCCAAGCCCGGGCTCGTTCAACCAGACCATGAGCCGGGCCCGCATGTGCCTCGGCCGAGACGCCGACGACGATCACCATCTTCCTCACGTCGCCGACGGCCTCTACCGCCTCCGCCCATCTGTTGATACCGACTTCTGTCGACTTGAGCAGGCGCTTGCGGTCGCCACCACGAACGGCACGGAGGCGACGATGAATCGCCTCGCCGATGCGCTCCACGCGATCCGGGGAATGCCCTTCGAGGGGGCTGGCGGCGGTTACGAGTGGGCCCACACCGAGGGATTACTGGCCCGCATCGAGGCGATCGCTGCCGACGCCGCCCTCCTCCTCGCCGAGTGGCATCTCGACCGCCGCAATACGGGTAAGGCCATGTGGGCCGCCGGCCAAGGTCTCCTCGCCTCACCCGGCGATGAGCGCCTCTTCCGCATCCGCATGCGCGCCCACGACCAGGCCGGCAACCCCGCTGGCGTCGAGTCCGTCATGGCCGAGCTCTGCCGGGTGGTCGAAGCGCTCGAACCCTTCGACGACCTCCACCCAGAGACCGTCGGCCTCTACGAAGAGCTGAGCCGCCGTCATCAGCGCACGCGGTGAGGAAAGCAGATTCGAGCTGGGTCAGGATGACTGTGCTTCTCGGCCCACCGCTCTGCTGGGTCTCCGACCTCAATACGGGGAACACATCACTTCAGTGGTCAGGGGCGGGGCTTCGAAAGCTGCGACTCCGAACTCGGCATGGGCCCGAGCAGCTCATCCAGTGACCCTAGCCCCAGCGCCCACACCAGGGAGAGCAACGTCTCGAGTGTGGGGCTGCGGCGACCCTTCTCAAGGTTATAGATCGAGCCCTCGGACAGGCCCGTCGCCTGCGACAGTTCTCGTCGCGTCCAAGGCTCTGGTACCCGGCTCCTCATGAGCAAAGTGAGTCTTTCGCTCAAGACCGCGCGAACGCGCGGCTTTAGCATTCTGGGCGAGGGCTTACCGGAACCTGTTGGTCTTGTCACCAGCCTAGATTGTGCGAAACTACATTTGTGTTATTCAACTTGACCGCGCGATCGCGCGCCAGAGCAGACACCGTGTCGAAGGCAGGCTTGACTCGCGTCGCGCCGTTTGGCGCGGCCAGGTAGCTGGAGTGGAGGTGCGGGGTTGGGGGTGACCGTTGTCGTCGGGGGTCAGTACGGCTCGGAGGCGAAAGGCAAGCTCGTCGCGCATCTCGCCCTTACGACCGTCGGCAAGGTGGCGGTCGTCCGTTGTGGGGGTACGAACTCCGGGCACACTGTCGACATCGCTGGCCGGCGCTACGTCCTTCGCCAGTTGCCCAGTGGTGTTGTAGAAGCGGGTGCCGCTCTCTACCTAGGCGCGGGGATGGTCATCGATCCGGCGCTCCTACTGACCGAGATGCAGGATCTCGCTGTGGAGGCGGGCCGTGTGATGGTCGACCGGAACGCGGTCGTGCTGGAGCGAGAAGATCAGGTGCACGAAGAGAAGGCGACCCTTCTGGACCGGATTGGTTCGACCTTGTCGGGCACGGGGTCGGCCACTGCCCGCAAGGTGCTGCGTGGCCCGGCCGTTCGCCTTGCAGGCTCAGAGACGAGACTGCGGGACCTTGTCGGAAACGTCTCGCGGCAGCTAAACGACGCCGTCGACATTGGTGGGACCGTCATCGTCGAGGGGACGCAGGGCGCCGGCCTCTCGCTTCATCACTCGCCCCACTACCCGTTTGTCACCGGGAGAGAGACGAGCGCCGCTGGCTTTCTGTCAGAGGTCGGGCTATCGCCAACTCTGGTAGACGATGTGATCGCAGTGTTCCGAACATATCCGATACGCGTCGCAGGGAACTCAGGGCCGCTGCCTGGGGAGCTGACTTGGCAGGAAGTGCGCCGCAGGTCAGGGGCACCCTGTGAGTTAGTCGAGTACACGAGCGTCACGGGTAGGGTTCGAAGAGTCGCGGAGTTCGACTGGGATCAGGCCGAGGAAGCTGTCCGTCTCAATCGACCCACCGCCCTTGCTGTCCATGGGCTGGATTACATTGATTACGCGGATCGCAGTGCTACCACTTACGCGGAACTCAGCGCCGCATCGAAGGCGTTTATGGTGCAGATGGAGCGTCGCCTGGGAACGCCAGTACGTTTCGTTTTCACTGGACCGAGTCTCCGCGATCTCATTGACCTTCGATTGGAGCGCCTCTCGGGCACAATTCGAGTGGCAAGAAGCCTAGGAGTCTGATACTCAAATGGCACCCCTCAAGGCGAATGCGGCGATCCTTGGCCTTAGAACGAAGGTGAACTGGGTTCGATGCACCCGACTCTGGCTGAGGATCGAGTCCATTCCAAAGATCCTCCACGACCGAGTCTCTTAAATTCTATCTGGAGCGGTCATGCCTGACTCCGAGGATCTGGACTACTGGAAGAAGCCTCAAGGCCAGCCTGTTAGGTGTGGGGACTGGATAGACCCAGACCCCAGCGCGACGGGGATGCTCGCGGCTGATCGAATCGAGTATTACGTCCAGCAAGTAGGCATGATTAGTCCTTTCAACAGGGCGATGCTCAAACCAGCCAGTTACGGCATGACGCTCGGACCCTTCTACCAGGTCGACGGTGTCCACAAAGTTCTCACGCCCCTTGAGGTTCTCGTAATACCGAAGAACTCGATCGTGTTCGTGTCGATGCGGGAGGCGCTACGGATCCCTCATTACATAGTCGCGCGCTTCAATCTTTCCATCGATCTCATTTATAAGGGCCTTCTGCTCGGAACCGGCCCACAGGTGGACCCAGGCTTTCAGGGCGTTCTTAGTTGTCCGCTCCACAACATTTCGAACCAACCTATCAGGATTAAGTTGGGCGACCATTTTGCGACTATCGACTTCGCAAAGACGACGCCCTTGGCGGAACGCTCACTTCCTCTACTCGAATCTCTCACGAGTGAAGAAGAGTTGTACGATCGAGAAGCAGACCTCATAGGCCATGAGGGGTATAACAATCGACTCTTCTCGCAAAAAAAGCGGTGGGCGCGACCCATACTTGACTACTCAGCGGGAGAACGGAAGGTAGCGAGTTCAGTGGCCAGCCTTCAGAAGAAGGTTCGCCAAGTTACCAAGCTCAACTACGCGGTACTAATTGGCGCGCTCGGGCTCACCGTGGCTGTGATTACGTTGGTCCTTTCTCTGTACCAAGACCTTCGCGGTCAAATTGTAGAATCTCGACAGGAAATCGACCGGTTGCGCCGGAACGTCTCGTCGCAAGTCACTACCTCGCCCACCTCCGTTCCGACTTCTCCCGTTACGTCTGTTCCCGCTCCGACGGTTCCGACCTCGAGGTAGAGAAATGGCGCTCCGATGTTCATTGCAATAGAGGGGTGTATGGCGAGCGGCAAGTCATCGACGGCACAACTCGTCTCCGACGAACTCGGAATAACGCTCGTCAAGGAGCAAAGTTCGGGGCACCCGTTTTTAGCTCAGTTCTACGCAAACCCAGGGCTGTTCGCCCTCGAGACCGAACTTGCCTTCGCTCTCATTCATTACCACCAGCTTCATCAACTGGCCGGCGCTGCAATGGTTTCCGACTTCTCGCCCGTCAAAGACCTGGTTTTTGCTGAGATGAACCTCTCTGGCGAAGAGCTTCAAATGTTCCGGCAGCTCTATCAGATGCTCGCGGGTCGCGTGCCTCTTCCCGACATCGTGGTGTTTCTCGACTTGCCCGTTGATGAGTGTAAGCGGCGGTGCATTGCCCGTGGACGACCCTACGAAGCCAACATTAGCCTGGAATATCTCAGTGCTCTTCGTGATGAGTACCGGCGACATATGAGCGAACTGGGCAAAGAGGTTCACCTTGTCGAAGTGGCGGTTGGGCAAAGGCAACGAAGTGTCGCGGAGGCAGTGCTGGAGAAAGTTTTCCAGTCTCCTTACCTGGCGGCGGATCTACGCTCGCGCCTAGGGAAGGACCAAACTCGGTAGGATTTCGGCGAGATACTCGAGTCTTCCATTTCGAGCCGCCAAAAGGAAGCCGACGTCACCAAAGGGCACCCAACCGATAGGGGTCCCCAAACAGGCGGCGAGCCGTCGCGCTGCATCGGGCCAGAACTCGGCCTCGCGTACCCGGGGTTTGTGCTGATAGACGAGAAGCACTGACCCACTGCTCATTCTTTTCCAAAGTGCCAGTAATTCCTCTAGCCGTACGTGAGCCGTCGTAGCACCCGAGCGGGGCTCTAGGCCATTGTCGGGATCGATGAACACGAGGGCGCTAGTGAGCGCCGAAGCGGGAATGCTGGCGAAGTAGGTCGAGCGATTAGTTCGCGTCACTACGTCGGATGGCAGGTGTCCATACGACGTGCATCTAACGCCTTGGTCTAAGAAGTACGGAGCCACGTCGGCCAAATCTGGGGGAGGATCCTGGCGAAAGAACGCGTTTAGGTTGACTCGCTCTGGATCCAGTCGAGGCCGGCGCCGCCCGTGACCATTTTGAACATCCGGGGTAAGCATCCAGACGAGCGTGAGCTGGGATAAGCCGAGACCTATGGCCACGTCTTCTAGGAGCCCATACTTCAGGTAGTCACGGGCGTCGAGGAAGAACTGATACCGCATCAGTGGATGATAGGTCACGGCTCACGGCTACCCGGCGCCTGAGCCGGGAGTGTCGAAACAGGCGCGGCTGCCGAAGCCGCGCCTGATCCTGTAAAAGGAGTTCTCCGGTCAGCAGCTCTCTTTGGGATCGGCGACCGTGAGCGATCGATTCCACGGAACCGCCCTCAGGGAATTTCGACGCACACGCGGCGTTCTGGCCAGGCCTCCGCTGGAGCTTGGTGGGCTTCCTCTGAAGTCACTTGTCGGGAAATGGCTCCTCGATGCGCATAGGGCCGTCCAGAGGCGGGGATCTCCCGCCGCCGGATGTTCGAGGAGGACGGTCACGTGGCCCACCATCTCGGTTCCCTGCTCGCCCAGGTGAGCGTGTCGCCCACATCTGCCGGGATGCCTGGCGGGGCGCTCGTTCAGCAGATGCTCGGCTGGTTGAGCCAGCTGGCGTTGTGGGGGTCTCTCGCCAGCATCCTCGTCGGGGCTGCCGTCTACGGCCTCTCCCAGCAGACGAGCCACTACAGCGGAGCCTACCGAGGCAAGCAGCTCGCTGCCGCCGGCGTCGTCGGCGCTTGCCTGGCGGGCATCGCTCCCACCGCCGTCAATCTCCTGTTCAGCGCGGCGGGTGGGCGATGAAGCCGGCGGCGAGGATCACCGTCCGGCCGGTGCCGATGGTTGGGGCCTTGGTCCTGGCGGGCTTGGTGGGAGCCGGCGTTCATGCCGCGCTCCCCGACCACCGGCCTCCGGCGGTGGCACCCCAGGCCGCCCAGCGCGAAGTGCAGCCCGCTGGGTCGGGACCGATGCGTGTTGAGGCGGGGATGCCAGCGGGGTTCGCCCGCACCCAGGAAGGGGCGATGGCGGCGGCGGCAAGTTTCGTCACCACGGGCCAGGCGTTGCTCGACATGGATGCATTCGCCGCTGAACAGGCGGTGCGCCAGATGGCGGCCGCGGATGCCGCCGATGGTCAGGTCAGGGACACGATCGCCGGGCTCGCCGCCGCCCGGTCCGCCCTCGCCGACGGCAGCGGGCCGATCGTCTTCCGCCAGGCCTCGATCGCCGCCCGGGTGGACGTCTGGAGCCCGGACCGGACTCGGGTCGCAGTCTGGAACGTCGGCGTGCTCTCCCGTGCCGGTGTGGCGCCGCCGCAGGCCGGTTGGGCCATCTCGGTCTTCGAGCTGGTCTGGGAGCGGGACGACTGGAAGGTGTGGTCCGAGACGATCACGCCCGGCCCGGCCCCGATCCCTGACGCCAGCGCGGCGCCCGCGACCTCCGAGCAACTCGCCGGTGCCCTCAACGGGTTCGTCGATCCAAGGAGCGGTCGGTGAGATCGCAACCAAGCCGGTTCGGGATCGCCGCCGTCTCCGGCCTGGCACTCACCCTCGCCTCCGCGCCGGCCGCCCGAGCCGATCTTCCCGGGACGGGAATCGTCAAGGACGTCATCGGAGGGGCGACCGGCTGGACGTTCGGCACGCCGGGATGCTCAAGCGAGTGGCCGGCAAACTCCCGATCGCCGTTGTCGGCATGGTTGTTACGGCGGCGGTGACGGGGCGGCTCCTCGCCCTGACGGACGCTCTCTCCGATGCGGTGCTGAGCGGCACCGGCGGTCAAGCCCTGCACTTCCTCTCCGGCTTCGGGGGCACCACCGCGAGCGGCGCCACCTCCGGCTTCGCCGGCGTGGTCCTCGGCCTCGTTGCCGTGCTCGCCGCTCTCGTGCTCTGGGTGGAGCTCATCGTCCGGGCGTCGCTCATCTACCTGCTTGTGGCCATCAGCCCAATCGGCTTCGCGGCCACCCTCTGGCCGGCGGCACGGGGCTTTCTGCGAAAGACAGTCGAGGTCCTCGTCGCCGTCATCGCCTCCAAGTTCGTCATCTGCGTGGCCCTCTCGATCGGTGTGGCCGCGCTCGCCGGTGCCGGCGGCACCCCTGAGTCGGCCGCAGCGCCGATGGCCTCGAGGGGGCCCTCGTCGCCCAGGGAATTTCCCGGGGACCGGCCCGCGCCGTCCAGGCGGGGGCGGCGACGTACTCGAGCACCCGCACCCTGAGCCGGCTCAGTGGGAGCGGCGGGTCCGGGGCCCAAGGCGCAGGCGATGGTGCGAACGCCGCGGCCTCCGGGCCAGCCCGTTCCGTCCCTGGAGGAGCCGCCTTCACGAAGGCGGCTGCGGGCGGCGGCGGGGCAGCGTCAGGGGTCGGAGCCGCCGCAGGTGCGGCAGGCGCCCTGCGAGCCCCGTTCGACGTCTCTCGCCAGAAGGCATCCGGCCAAACCGACGCCGCCCGAGCCAACGGTTCTCGGGTCAACGGTGGGCCATCCGAGCAGAGAAGCCCAGACAGCAATGGGGGAGGGCAGCGATGACCGTCGAGTCCTCTGCGCACACGTACCGGTTCCCGCCGCTCGACCGGACCGGCTGGCTGCTCGGCCTCTCCGGCGCTCAGTGCCTGATCCTGGCGGCCGGCGTAGTCGCTTCGGGGGCGCTCCTGCAAGCCGCCGCGCCCGCTCCGGCCGTCCTCACACCACTGGTCCTTTCGGTAGCCCTCGCCTTCGCCGGTTGGGACGGGCGTCCAGCCCACGAGCAGATCCCCCCGCTCGTCCGCCTGGCCGTCCAGCAACTCACCGGAAATGCCCGGTGGACGGCCGAACTGCCGCTGCTGTCAGGCACGGTCGAGGACGCCGAGCGCCAGCCGGTGCTGCCACCCTTCCTCGCCGGCCTGACCATCCTGGACGCCGGGCCCGCCGCCTGGTGCCGCTCGACGTCGGCCGCCGGCGTGGCCGTCGTGCACGATGCCCGCCAGCGCACCGTCTCCGCGTCCCTGCGGGTCAGGGGCCAAGGGTTCGCCCTGCTGGAGCGGCCCGAGCAGGACCGCCTCGTCGCCCAGTGGGGCGGCGTGCTGGCGGCCTTCTGCACCGAGCGGTCCCCGGTTCTGAGCGTTCGGCTCAGCGAGTGGGCCGGGCCCGCCGGGCTGGGCGAGTTCGAACGCTTCGCCGAGGCCCACCATCGGAAGGCCGGGTCAGGC
>JAIVGO010000179.1 GCA_020201525.1 Actinomycetota bacterium
AGGCTAGACAGAACGAACCAGACATGCGTAAAGTCCGCACTGGGTTGAGGGATCTTTTAGGGGCGGCCAAGCACCTTTAGATCTCCCTAGGCGGCATCTGCGGGAGGGAGAGTCTCATGCGCCGATACTCCGGCGTTCGCGCATTCTCGATTCGACGCGTCTTCGTCATCAGCGCGGTCTGCGCAATCATCGCAATGGCGGCCGGCTCGGCAAACGCCGGCAAACCCACGAAGGGCGGCGGAGGCGGCGGTTCGGGCAGCTCGACCGCGACGCTGACGTGCCCCTCGACCGCAACGGTCGGCGGCGCTTTCACCGTCACGGGCTCGGGCTATGACCCGTCCAAGGCGGTTTGGATGCTGGTAAGCGATGCGTCCGGAAGCACATGGGCGAACGTTGCGCCCGCGTCGACCGGCACGATCTCGTTGCGATGGACCGAGTACACCACGGGAACGGCGAAGTTCGCGGCGCATTCGAGTCCCAACACCTCGTCGTCGGTTCTGGGCTCTTGTTCGACCAGCGTTTCCTGATCCCTATTTGGCGAATTCGGTCGCGCGGATCTCCCGGACGACCATGACCTTGATCTGGCCCGGGTACTGCATCTCCTCTTCGATGCGCTTGGCGATGTCGCGGGCGAGCACCTGGCAGCCGAGGTCGTCCATCTCCTCCGGCTTCACCATGACGCGGATCTCGCGGCCGGCTTGCATGGCGAACGTCTTCTCGACGCCCTTGTAGCTCGTGGCGATCTCCTCGAGCTTCTCGAGCCGTTTTACGTACGTCTCGAGCGTCTCGCGCCGCGCGCCGGGACGACCGCCGGAAATCTGGTCGGCCGTCTGGCTCAACACCGCTTCGAGCGTTCGCTGCTCGACCTCGCCGTGATGCGATTCGATCGCGTGCACGACTTCGGGACCTTCCTTCAAGCGGCGCGCTAGTTCCGCGCCGATGAGCGCGTGCGATCCTTCGACCTCGTGCGTCACCGCTTTGCCGATGTCGTGGAGCAAGCCGCATCGCTTCAACAAGCGAATTTGGTCTTTGGGAAGGCCGAGTTCGGCACCCATCATGCCGGCGATGTGCGCGGTTTCGGTGAGATGCTTCAGCACGTTCTGGCCGTAGGACGTGCGGTATTGCAAGCGGCCGAGGACGCGAATCAGCTCGGGGTGCATGTCGGTGATGCCGACGTCGAGCACGGCCTCTTCGCCGGCGCGGCGAATCTCGTTTTCGACCTCGCCCTTTGCCCGTTCGTGCATCTCCTCGATGCGCGCCGGGTGAATGCGTCCGTCCCCGACGAGCTTCTCGAGCGTGATGCGTCCGATCTCGCGGCGCACCGGATCGAAGCACGACAGCAGCACCGCCTCGGGCGTGTCGTCGATGATGATGTTCACGCCGGTGACGGCTTCGAAAGCGCGGATGTTCCGGCCCTCGCGGCCGATGATCCGGCCCTTCATATCGTCGCTCGGGAGCGACAGCACGCTGACCGTGGACTCCGCCGTTTGCTCGCTCGCGAGGCGCTGGATCGACAGGGTGATGATCCGGCGGGCGCGGCTCTCGGCTTCCTCCCGCGCCTTCGTCTCGAGGTCCCGGACGAGGGTCATCGAGTCGCGCTTGGCGTCGTCCTCGATGCGGCGCATCAAGACGCCCTTCGCCTCCGCGGCGCTCATCCCGGCGACCTTTTGGAGCTGCCGGTCAACTTCCTCCGCCCTCCGGACCGCTTCGTCACGCCGTTTTTCTATCTCGGTTGACTGTTCCTTGAGAGTTTTCGCCTGGGTGTCGATATCTCTATCCCTCTGGTCGAGGGTTGTCTCTCTGCCTTCGAGGCGGGATTCACGGCGGTCGAGCTCTTGGCGACGGGCCTTGATCTCTTGTTCAAGCTCCTGGCGGAGCGAGTGAATCTCACTTTTCGCCTCGACCGCCGCCTCTCGGCGCAGCGTGTCGGCGTCGCGTTGAGCTTCTGCCAGCAGATCCTTGGCTCGGGTTTGGGCTGTTCCGAGTGCGCCGGCATCCCGGCCGGCACTGATCTTCGATCCCACCGAGAAGGCCACGCCGGCAGCAACAGCTGCGACGATCAAGCCGATGATCAGGCCGACCAACACGGTGCAACACTCCTTCCGTCCGGAGAGCTTCCGGATTCGCTAGATACGCTGCGTGGAAGGAAAGCGCGGCTCCCGCCGGCGCTGCGGCGAAAAAATGACGATGTCGAAGCCACTCCGCACTGCGGAGCGACCCTCTAAGGGCTCGATCTGGAGCTTATCCTCGTCGTCCTCGACACCGGAATCGTCGCCTGCCGTCTCAAGTCGAAATATCTACGGGATTCGCAACTTCACAACCAAGCCTGTCAATCGTACGGCGGAGTGTTAACACAGGTCAAGGAAAGAGCGGGAAAATCCTTGGGTTGCTAATTAGTGCAACTGCCTCATTGCATTCATCCAATGTTTATCGTTCACTGGACCCGCACAGCCCATAGGGGGTCACATGCCGTTCAATCGCGGGCCGGCGGCCCGAGCGCCTCTTCCACGAGAGAGGCGCACAGCTCGGCGCCGTAGCCGCGGCGCGCGAGGAAGCTGCCCAGGCGACGCACCTGCACGTCTCGCGGATATCCAGACAGTTGGCCGGCGCGCTTTTGCGCGAGGGCGCGAGCCGTCTGCTCTTCTTCCTCCGGGCTCCGTGTTGCTGCTCGGGCGGCGAGCTCCTTGTCGATGCCGCGCCTGCGCAGGTCGGATTGGATCACGCGGGACGCGAGTCCTCGAGAGCGGATGGACGAAGCCGCGACACCCTCGGCGAAGCGCCGGTCATCCTGGAGGCCGCTGCTTTGCAATCGGTCGAGAGTGACGTGCACGGTCTCTGCGTCGTAGCCCTCTTGCCGTAGCCGCTGCTGAATCTCCACCGCCGAGCGCTCGCGCGAGCTGAGGAGTCGCATCGCTTTCCCAAATGCCTTCTCGCGCCGTTCGACCACCGGTAAATCAGACGGGGCCACAATGCTGCGGCCCCGTCGCCTGCCTTTCTGAGTCACTATTCCTCGTCGTCGTCCGCGTCGGGCTCTTGTGGTACGAGCCCCAGCGCGTCGCGGACGCGCTTTTCGATGTCCATCGCTATGTCCGGGTTATCGAGGAGGAACTGGCGCGCATTCTCTCGTCCCTGGCCGATCTGGGTTCCGTCGTACGTGAACCAGGCGCCGGACTTCTTGACGAGGCCTTGATCCACGCCCACGTCGATGAGCGAGCCCTCGCGCGAAATCCCCTTGCCGTACAGGATGTCGAACTCGGCCATCCGGAACGGCGGAGCCACCTTGTTCTTCACGACTTTCACCCGAACACGGCTGCCCACGACCTCGGCGCCGTCTTTCAAGTTCTCGATGCGGCGCACGTCCAAGCGCACCGACGAATAGAACTTCAGCGCGCGTCCGCCGGGCGTCGTTTCCGGTGATCCGAACATGACGCCGATCTTCTCGCGCAGCTGGTTGATGAAGATCGCGCACGTATTCGACCGGGACAGGTTTCCGGACAGCTTGCGAAGGGCTTGGGACATGAGCCGCGCTTGCAGACCCATGTGCGTGTCGCCCATCTCGCCTTCTATCTCGGCGCGCGGGACCAGCGCCGCGACGGAGTCGATCACCAAACAATCGATCGCGCCCGAACGAATGAGCGTGTCGGCGATCTCGAGCGCCTGCTCGCCGGTATCGGGCTGGCTGATCAGCAACTGGTCGAGATCAACTCCGAGCGCGGCGGAATACGTCGGATCGAGCGCGTGCTCCGCGTCGATGAACGCCGCGATGCCGCCTTGGCGCTGCGTCTCGGCCAGGATGTGCAATGCCAGCGTCGTCTTGCCGCTGGACTCGGCTCCGAAGATCTCGATCACACGTCCGCGGGGAACACCGCCGATGCCAAGCGCGATGTCGAGTGCCAGCGAGCCCGTCGGGATCATGCTGACGTTCATGTGGGTGTTCTCGCCCAGCCGCATGATCGAGCCCTTGCCGAACTGCTTTTCGATCTGTCCGAGCGCGACCTCTAATGCCTTATCGCGATCCATGCCTTGCATCCTCCCGTCACCTTTATCGCTCACCATGGCCTCCTCGCGAGTATAGGTCGCACCACCGACAAAAATAACACTGCTGTAAGTTCTGTCGGAGATTACCCGAACATATGTTCGGGGTCAACGACCCTCGCGAACCGGGGCCGACGCTAAGGCTTTGCGGCGACCGAGTCACGTCCCGGCAGAGGCGGCGAAGCGTCGCGAACCGGTCCGAGCTCGGCCAAAAAAAAGTGTTTCGCGGACGCGCCGGTCCACTTCCAGGATCGGTCGATCACAACCCCTAGTCCTGTTCGGAGGTACCCAGTCACGATTTGGCCGCTGAACGGGCCATTTTGTGGGGCAACATTTTGGCCGTTGGAACGGCCATTCGGTGACTGGGTACGAAGGGACGCATGATTCGGTTCCGGCGAACGGCGCGCCGGGGTACAGCTCAGCGAGATCCGCGGCGGAACGGGAACGTTGAAAGCGGGATGTACGTCGGCGCCGGACGGCCGAGCTTCGACTCGAACAGCGTGACGCGGTCCACGACGAACGGATCGGTCGGCGGAACCGCAACCTCGACCGAGACCGGCGACGGCGGCTTCAGCCGCGCGATCGTGAGGTGCGGTACGAACGTGCGCACCTCCGCCGCGAAACCGAGCAGCACGAACGCATCTTCGAGAGACCGGGCGAGCGCGACCAGGCCGCCGGCAGGATCCAATAACCCCAGCCACAACACGCGCGCGCGGCGCGCCGAGGGAAACGCTCCCGCTTCGCCGAGCCGGACGCTGAAGTCCACCATCTGATCCACCGCATCTGCGACGGCGCCGGCGATGTCGGACAGACGCTCATCGGCGACCCAGCCGAGGAACTTCATGGTGAGGTGGAGATTCTCACGCGGCACCCACCGCACGCCGGCCGGCGCCGACACGCCCCACGCTTCGATGACCGACGCGGCCGCGTCCTTGATCGCCGGCGGCATGTCCACGGCGACGAACAAGCGGACTATGTGGCCTCTCCCATCAAGTACAGGCGCAATAAGTTGAGCGCCGCCGTCGCCGCCATCATGCGAATCGTGCCGCGGTCGCCCGGAAGATGCACTTCACGGTGCACCGGCCCTCGGGGGCCCTCCACCGCGACGTGCACGGTTCCGACGTCGACGCCTTCCTGCTTACCGGGTCCGGCGACACCGGTCGCGGCGACGCCGACATCCGCCTCCAGCACGGCGCGCGCCGCGGACGCCATCGCCAAAGCGCATTCCTTGCTGACCGCGCCGTGCGCTTCGAGAATCTCCTGCGGGACTCCCAGTACCGACGCCTTCACTTCCGTCATGTAGGCGACGATCGACCCGCGAAAGTGTCCAGACGCGCCGGCCCCGTCACTCAGGCGCGCGCCGAGTAACCCGCCGGTGAGCGATTCCGCGCACGCGACCGTCATGCCTTGGTCGGTGAGCAAACCGAATACGACTGCTTCCAGCGTTTGCTCGTTGGTTCCGACGACGGCAGAGCCCAGCGCGCCGCGCACGCGCTCTTCGGCTTTGTCCAGCGCAGCGCTCGCAGCACCGGACGCATCGTCGCGAGCAGTGAGACGGATGCGTACCTCTCCCCCGCCGGCGAGAAAAGCGAGCTTCACCGCCGAAAGCTCGAGATCGTTCCACAGCAGCGCGAGTGACTCGGCGATTGCCGATTCCGCCATGCCGGTGACGCGAACGACGCGCGAAACGATCGCGCCCGGTGTTCCGGCTCGCGCCGTGAGGTCCGGCATGACGGCGCGCGCAAGCATCTCCTTCATCTCGCCGGGCACCCCCGGTACGAGGTAGAGCACCTTGTCACCGTGCGGAACGATGAGCCCCGGCGCCGTTCCGATGAGCGGCTCGATCGGCAGCGCGTGCTCGGGACGATCGGCTTGCCGCAAGTTGCTCGCCGGCATGTGCCGCTTCAGACGCGAGAAACGTTTCTTGATCGCCTCGATCATCGCGTCGTCGACGACCATCTTCTGTCCGGTCGCGTGACAGACGGCTTCGCGAGTGATGTCGTCCTGCGTCGGACCGAGGCCCCCGCTGATGATCACCGCGTCGGCGTCTTGCATCGCTTGCGCGATCGCGGCCGCGATGCGTTCCTCATTGTCCCCGACCGCGACGTGGCGGTAGCACTCGATGCCGGCGGTTGCGAGCTCGCGGCCGATGTACGACGCATTCGAATTGATGATGTCGCCGAGCAACAGCTCGGTTCCGACGCAGATGACCTCGGCGCGCATCACGCCTTCAAGATTTCCGGCGCGCGGCGAAAGTAATCAAGCCCGCTCACGACGGTGAGGAAAAGCGCCAGCGCGAGCCAGCCCCACTGAAACTTGGTCCAGATCCCGCTGACGGGAAGAAGGAACAGCAACACGGCGACGAGCTGCGCGCCGGTCTTCGCTTTTCCGGCCCTCGACGCAGCGAAGCCGCGGCCTTTCGCCGACGCGTACAGGCGCAGGCCCGTGACGAGGATCTCCCGGACGATGATGATGGCGGCCGCCCACGACGGAAAGCGGCCGACGACCACGAGGCCGATCATCGCAGCGGTCACGAGCACTTTGTCGGCAATCGGATCCCACAATTGGCCCGCGTTCGAAACGAGATCCATCTTGCGCGCCGCATACCCGTCGAGCCCGTCGGTGAGCGCCGCGACGACGAACGCGGTGAACGCAACCCAGTCCGATGCGTTCGTACGGTGCAGCGTGTACAGC
>JAIVGO010000023.1 GCA_020201525.1 Actinomycetota bacterium
GTCAAGGAGACCGCCGACCCGTACCGGTTCGTGCAACGGCTCGCCAACGCGATGACCGACGACGTCGTGGTCGTGGCCGACATGACGATTCCCGGGTATTGGTGCGCGGGCTACTTGCCCGTGGCGGGACCGAATCGCTTCGCGTATCCGCTCGGGTGGGGAACGCTCGGGTTTGGTTTCCCCGCGGCGCTCGGCGCAGCGGCGAGCGGACGGCGCACGATCGCGATCGTCGGAGACGGCGGCTTCTTGTTCGCGTCCGGCGAGCTCGCTACGGCGGTGCAAGAGCGATTGCCGGTGACGATCGTGCTCGTGAACGACGGTGGATACGGCATGCTGCGTTTCGACCAAGACGAGCGGTACGGGAAGCGATTCGCGGTCGATCTCGTCACGCCGGATTTCGTCGAGCTCGCCAAATCGTTCGGCGCGCGCGCACGCGCTGCGACGCCGGCCCAGATCGAGGAAGCACTTGCGTGGGCGGCGAAAGGTAAAGGACCGGCTCTCATCGAGGTCGCAGCCAAGTTCGCGCCGCCGCTGACGACGTCGCCGCGGTGGCCGCTCAAGGGCAAGCCGGAAGCGCGGCCATGACCGGAGCGCTCCACGAAGTGCGGGTCGCGGATTTTTCGCGTGTCCTTGCGGGACCCTACGCAACGATGATTCTGGGCGACCTGGGCGCCGACGTCGTCAAGATCGAGCGGCCCGGCGACGGCGATGAGTCGCGCGGCTGGGGGCCGCCGTTCGTGCAAGGAGAAAGCGCGTATTTTCTTGCGTCCAACCGCAACAAGCGCTCGGTGGCGCTCGATCTTGCGCGCGAAGATCACCGCGAAGCTGCGCATCGCTTGATCGCGCGATCACATGTGATGATCGAAAATTTCCGGCCGGGGACCGCGGAGCGCATCGGGCTCGGCTACGAGCAAGCGCGATCGCTCAATCCCGCGATTGTGTATGCCTCCATCACCGGGTTCGGCGAGCGCGGCCCGTACCGAGACCGACCCGGCTACGACTTCGTCGCGCAAGCGATGGGGGGCCTCATGAGCGTCACGGGAGAGCCGGATGGTGAGCCGGAAAAAGTGGGCGTCGCAATCGCAGACATCACGTCGGGCATGTTCGCCACGATCGGCATTCTGGCGGCCCTGCGCCATGCGGAGGCGACGGGCGAGGGCCAGCGCGTCCACGTCTCGCTCCTCGAGTCGCAAATCGCGTGGCTGGCGAATCAAGCTTCGAACTATCTGGTCGGCGGTGTCGAGCCGACGCGCATGGGGAACGCGCATCCGAACATCGTTCCGTACCGCGTTTTTCACGCATCGGATGCGCCGATGGTCGTCGCCGTGCCGAACGACTGGATGTGGAAACGGTTTTGCGACGCCGTGGAACGCCCGGACCTGCTGGCCGAGGATCGCTATGCCACGAACAAACTGCGTGTCGCGAACCGCGGGATGCTCGAGCCGGAACTCCAGGAAATGTTCGGGCGCCGGCCGCGTGCCGAGTGGCTCGCGCTTCTCACGAATGCCGATGTGCCGAGCGGCCCGATCAACTCGATCGCCGAGGTCTTCGCCGACGAGCACGTGAACGCGATCGGTATGGTCGAGGAGGTTGTTCACCCGACGGCGGGGACGTTGCCGCTCGTCCGGTCGCCGATCACGCTGGAAGCGACGAAGACCGAGATTCGCCGGCCTCCCCCGACCATTGGAGAGCACACGGAAGAAGTGTTGCGTGAGCTCGGGTACTCCAAAGAACACATAAACCGAATGGTGCGAGAAGAATGACGCGGGCGGCGCTCACTCTGACCGTCATCGTCGCGGCCCTGATTGCCATTCCGTCGGTGCCGGCTTTGGCGTGCTCGTGTGCGCAACGGTCCATTGCGCAACAGTTTGTGGCAGCCGACGCCGTTTTCAGCGGCCGCGCACTCACAATCGATTCCGCGCCGGATGAGCACACGGTGACCTTTGAAATTACGGGTGTGTACAAGAAAGACACGATTGGGCCTCGACTCATCGTGCATACCGCACCCGACGGAGCCCAATGCGGCGTGGAGTTCTCGGAGGGCAGCTCGTACCTCGTGTTCACGCTTACGTCGGGGGCGACGAACACAACTACTTTGTGTTCGGGGACCACCGATGATGTCGGCGTTCTGGACCGGGCCGGGTACACGAGCCATCCCGCGGCTGTAGCAGCGTCGAAAAGTGAGTCCGGGGCGAAGGACCGCGGCGCCGCGATCGCCTTCGCAGTCGTCGCGCTATTTGGGGTGTTTTCCGCACATGCGCGGCGGTTCAGGCGATTGGCTCGCTGACGGTCCCGCGAAGCGCTATGAACGGACCAGCACCGCCGCCTCGACATGCTCGACTCCGGAAAGATCAACCGCCTGCGCACTCGCCCACGACAAGTCGAGAATGCGCGGCTCGACGTAGGGGCCGCGGTCGTTCAAGAACGAAACTACGCACCGGCCGTCGGATTTGATCAGCAGGAACACACCGAGCGGAAGCGTCTTGTGCGCGACGGTGTACCGGCGCGGGTCGTACACCGCGCCGCTCGCCGTCGAGCGGCCGGCGAAACCGGCGCCGTACCACGACGCTTCACCGGCGAGATGCTCGCCGGTCGGGTGCAAGCCGTTCGGAATCGAGCAGTCCGCCCGGGGACCGAGGTATGGCGAGGCGGCGGCGAATGCGGCTTCGCCTCGCGCGTGCCGCCGGTTCTTGAGTGCCTTGTCGATCAGCTCGCGCCAGTTCGCAGCGGCATGCTCGATCGTAAAGAGGCTCTTGCGCGCTTTCGCAACGGCAGCTTTCGACGCCGCGAGCTCCGCCGCTTGCAGCGCGCGCTCCGCCGCCAGCACCCGTGACTCCAGCTCTTCGCGAATGATGCGGTAGCGGCGCTCCGCTGCAATCGCGGCGCGCTCTGCACTTTCTGCTTGCTGCGCGAGTGACACCGTCGCCGCGTGGCGCGATTGGAGCTCACGAACTTGGGTTTGTCCGATCGTCAAGCTCTCGCGGACGTACGGGAGCATGGCGTCGAGGTCGGCCAGGGTCCGCGCGCCGAGCGCGACTTCCATCATGACGCCCGGTCCCGCCATGTAGATCTGCGAGACCCGGTCGTCGTAGCTTGATTGCGATTCGCTTTCGGCGACGCGCGCTTGTTGCACCGCAAGACGCAGCCGCAGGGATTCCTCCGCTGCATCGTCCGCGGCGAACGCGGCGTCCCGATATTTCGTCATGAGGGAGTCGAGATCGGCCTGAACCGCCGCGGTGCGCTCCCTGGCGTCGTTCACGTCCGACGCCGGCGACGACAGGGCAGGGGAAATGAGCCGGCCGGCAGCCAGACACGCCAGCACGGCGATCGCAACGAGCCGTCGCCCCCGCACGACTGTAAATTCGGACGTTTCCGGCGCGCGCTTGAGCGAGGCCGAGCCCCAGTATCGAAGCTTTCGGGCATCCGTTTAGAATCACGCGTATGCGGATCGGCATCCTGACCGGCGGAGGCGACGCCCCCGGGCTCAACGCGGTCATCAGGGCCGTGGTGCGGAAGGCGAGCGACATCTACGGCCACGCCGTCATCGGGTTTCGGAACGGCTGGAAGGGGGCCATCGATGCCGAGGTCGAGACCCTCACGCCGGAGTCCGTGAAGGGCATCCTGCCGCGCGGGGGAACGATCCTCGGAACGAGCCGTACGAACCCCTTCAAGATCACCGACGGCGTCACGAAGATTCAGCACACGCTCCAAGCTTTCAACATCGACGCGCTCATCGCCATCGGCGGCGAAGACACGCTCGGCGTCGCGTCCAAGCTCGCGGAGCTCGGCATCAAGACGGTCGGCGTGCCGAAGACGATCGACAACGATTTGAGCGGAACCGACTACACGTTCGGCTTCAATACCGCCGTCGAGATCGCAACCGAAGCGCTCGACCGTTTGCATTCGACGGCCGAGTCGCATCAACGCGTCATGGTCGTCGAGATCATGGGCCGTCACGCGGGCTGGATCGCCATTTACTCCGGCCTCGCAGCGGGCGCGGATGTCGTTCTCATTCCCGAGCGGCCGTTCGATCTGGACGAGGTGTGCGAGCACATCGTGCGTCGCCATCATCGCGGGCGCACCTTCTCCATCGTCGTCGTCGCCGAAGGTGCGACGCCCAAGGAAGGGACGTTCGAGCAGCTCGCCGACGAGAAGGATTCCTTCGGTCACGTCCGGCTCGGGGGCATCGCGAACCGCCTCGCGCCGGAGATCGAAAAGCGCACCGGCTTCGAGACGCGCGTTACGATTCTCGGGCACGTGCAGCGCGGCGGCACACCGACCGCGTTCGACCGTGTGCTCGCGACGCGACTCGGTATCGCCGCGATCGATGCGGTGCACGAAGGCGAGTCCGGCGTCATGGTCGGACTGCGCGGCACCGAAGTCGTCCGCGTTCCTTTGAAGGAAGCGGTTGGCGTGCTGAAGACGGTCGACGACGCCATCTACGCCGTGGCTGAGGTCTTCTTCGGTTGAGCCTGAACGGCTTCGTCGATCTTCGCTCCGACACGGTCACCACACCGACGCCGGAGATGCGCCGCGCCATGGCGGAGGCCGAGGTCGGCGACGACGTCTACGGTGAAGACCCGACGGTCAACAAGCTGCAAGAGCTTGCCGCCGAAATCACCGGAAAAGAAGCGGCGCTGTACGTCCCGAGCGGGACGATGGGAAACCAAGTCGCGCTCCGCACGCTCACGCACCACGGTGACAACGTCATCGTGGAAGAGGGCGCGCACATCCTTCAATACGAGCTGAATGCCGGCCCCGCGCTCAGCGGCGTGCAATTCCGTGCGTTGCCCGGCCGCGGCGGTGTGCTCAACCTCGACGAAGTCCGGGCGATCGCGACGGCACGCACGGGTTGGACAAGTCCGGCCGGCGAGGTTGCGCTTCCCGGCCGCATCAACCTTGTCGCGATGGAGAACACGCACAACCGTGCGTCCGGCGCCATCTATCCGCTCGAGGACATGCGAGCGATGGCGGCGTTCGCGCGCGAGATCGAAGCCGGCGTGTATCTCGACGGCGCTCGCATCTTCAACGCGTCGGTCGCGACGGGGGTGCCCGTCAAGGATTACGCATCTTTGGCCGACATCATGTCGTTCTGCTTCTCGAAGGGGCTCGCGGCGCCCGTCGGATCCTGTCTCGTCGGAAGCACCGACCTCATCGCGCAAGCGCGCGTGTGGCGCAAGCGGTACGGCGGCGGCATGCGTCAAGCCGGCGTGATCGCGGCCGCGTGCATCGTGTCGCTGACACAAATGGTCGACCGTCTTGCCGACGACCATGCAAACGCGAGGCGACTCGCGCAGGGCCTTGCCGAGCTCGAGCCGAAAGGTGTGGACCTCGACACCGTTCAGACGAACATCATCAACTTCGAAGCGGCGCGTGTCGGAAAGGATGCGCGCGCGCTCATGGGTGCGCTGCGCGACGAGGGTGTGCTGACGTCGACCACTCGACCGGGAGCCATCCGGATGCTCACACACAAAGACGTCGAAGACGCAGACGTCGACAGAGCACTGGCCGCGTACAAAAAGGCGCTTACGTAGGCCGGGTCGTAGGCGCAGGCCGGATCCGGAACTCAGCACGGACGCGCAGCGAGATAACCAACGCAGCTCGGTCTGAAGCGACTCCCGACGGGTAAAAGACGTTGCGTGAACGATGCAGTGATCGTCGGTTCCGGGCCGAACGGTTTGGTTGCCGCCAACATCCTCGCGGATGCCGGGTGGGACGTGATCGTTCTCGAGGCGGAGCCCGACCCCGGCGGGGCGGTCAGGAGCGCCGAGATCCTGCCGGGCCATGTATACGACCGGTTCAGCGCGTTCTACCCCCTCGCCGCCGTTTCGCCCGCGCTTCGCGCCCTCTCGCTCGAGGATCACGGTCTCCGGTGGGCCCGCGCTCCGCTCGTCGTCGCGCATCCGTTTCTCGACGGCCGTTGCGCGATCCTCTCCGTCGATAGCCTCGCCACCGCTGCTTCGGTCGAAGCGTTCTCCCCCGGGGACGGTCAAGCGTGGCTCGACCTTCTGGAACGATGGCGGTCGGTCTCCGCGGTCATCATCGACGCGCTGCTCGGGCCCTTCCCTCCGACCGGCGCGGCCCTACGATTGCTGGCGAGATCCGGGCTGCACGAAGCTATCCGCACGACGCGGTTCGCACTGCTTCCGGTGCGGCGCATGGCCGAAGAGACCTTCTCGGGCATCGGCGCCGCGATGCTGCTCGGCGGCAACGCGCTGCACGCCGATCTCTCCCCCGAGGAAAGCCTCTCCGGACTTTTCGGATGGATGCTCGCGAGCATCGGCCAGCAGTTCGGATATCCCGTACCCGAAGGTGGATCAGGCGCTCTCACCGCAGCGCTCGTACGGCGCCTCGCGTCGCGAGGTGGCCGCGTCGAGTGTGGACGCCGTGTATCGGGCATCGAGATCCGATCGGGCGTCGCGAGCGGTGTCAGAACCGAAGACGGAGGTCTCCTGCCTGCGCGACGCGCCGTCCTCGCCGACGTATCCGCGCCATCGCTGTACTTCCAGCTCGTGGGGCGAGAGCGGCTCCCCTCGGCCTTCGTCGACGATCTCGAACACTTCGCGTTCGACGATGCAACGTTCAAAATAGATTGGGTTCTCGACGGTCCCGTCCCATGGACCTGCGTCGAGGCCGCCTCGGCCGGAACCATCCATCTTGCGCGGGACATGGACCACCTTACGATTGTCGCTGCTCAGCTCGCGACCGGGACCATCCCCGCCGATCCTTACGTGATCTTCGGCCAATCCACGGTCGCCGACCCGACGCGGGCTCCGGCAGGCCGTCATGTGACGTGGGCATACACGCATGTACCGCAGCATGTGCGAGGCGACGCGGGCGGAGATCTGAAAGGTCTGTGGGATGCATCCGAGACCCAAGCGTTCGCCGATCGCATCGAAACACGGATCGAGGCCTACGCGCCGGGCTTCAGGGATCGGATCGTCGTCCGTCGCATCACCTCCCCGTACGACCTCGAGGATGCGGACGCAAACCTCGTCAACGGAGCGCTGAACGGCGGCACATCGGCTCTTTGGCAGCAGCTGATATTCCGCCCTGTGCCGGGGTTGGGACGTCCGGAGACCCCGATCAAGAACCTCTACCTGGCCTCCGCCTCGGCGCATCCGGGAGGAGGCGTGCACGGCGCCTGCGGCGCCAACGCCGCGCGCGCGGCACTCGCCCATGAACGCGCGTCGAGATCGCTCGCGATCGCCGCGGGGCTCGGTGTGGCAGGAGCGGCCGCGATCGCCGCTCGACGCTCGCAGCGATGAGCGTCAACCACGTTCGCATCGACGCCGCTCCGGACGACGTGTTCCGGATCTTGCGCGCGGCGGAGCGGTACGCCGATTGGATCTACGGTGCGAAAGTCGTCCGCGATGTCGACCAAGGCTGGCCTGGGGTCAATGCCGCGTTCCATCACACGGTCTCGATGGGTCTTCTCCGCTGCAAGGACTCCACCAAGATCCTCGAGATCGACGCCCCGCACCGACTCGTTCTGGAAGCACGGATGAGGCCCTTCGGCGTGGCCCACGTGATCGTGACCGTCACCCCCGTGGGCGCCGGCGTGCGCGTGACGATGGAGGAGAAAGTGGTCTCGGGCCACTTCTTCCGTCCGAAGCGATGGCTCGAACCGCTGCTTGCGCTCCGAAATGCGATCTCGCTGCGGCGGTTGAAGGTTCTCGTGGAAGGCGAGCTGTGAAGTCTTACGACGACGGCTCGGCGCCTCCTCAGCTCGGCTATCTCGTGGTTTCCGGCCGCCGTGTACCTGTTGCGACTCCGGCATTCTTCGGTGTCGCCGGCGATCGATACTGGATCGCTGCGCGCAGGAGCACGGCGAAGGTGCGTCACCTCAGGACGTGCGACCGAGCCGCTGTCTCTGCAGGTCGGCAGATTGCACAAAAAATCCGAAGCCACGTCAGTTTCCGCTGGTGAGAACATGGTCGAATAAGACTCAAGTTATGGTCCTGAGAGGCGTCGAATCATCGAGCCCGGCGAAAAGCAGAAAGGGCGCCCCGCGGCAGGGGAGCCCCTTCTGAGGGGAAGCGCTTACGCGGCCTTGTGCCGGAACCCGAACTTGTGCCCGAAGCCCAGCTTGCCCGACGTCAGCTTCTGAAGGAACGCATCTTCCTTCTCCTGCGACAGGGTTCCGTCCTTCACGAGCCCGTCGAGTATCGGTTTTGCAGCCGCAGCCGCCACCTTGCCGAGCGCCGCGGGCGTCGTGCCGTTGCTCCGCGCGAGCTGCTCGATCGTCTTGCCGGACCGCAACGATTCCTTGAGCCCCGCCGCATCGGTTCCGAGCGCCTTGGCGACGGCGTCGATCACCGCGTGATGCACGCTCATCAGCGCGCCGTGATGCGCGAGCTTCTCACCGCCGAAGCCGAACTGGTGGCCGAAGAAACCGAAGCCGTCATTGGCCAGGCCCTGCTGAAGGCGCTCGCGCAGGCGTGCTGCTTGGGTGGGGGTCAGCGCGCCGTCTTTGAGGGCCTGGGCAATGACGTCCTCGATCGCGGCCTTGCGAGCCGCGTCGAGGGCGGCGGTGCCGACGCCGAGATGAGCGGCAAGCCGTTGTTCGAACAGCTGCGCGTATGCGCGCTTGCTCTTCGTGCGCTGGGCCTCGCCGGGCGAAGTTTTCGCCAGGGCAACCCCGCCGGCTGCCAGTGCCAGCGCGACTGCTGCTACCCCGAGCATCAGCTTCCGCCGCCTCGTCATTTTGTGTCCTCCTCGGTCGTAGGTATAACGGTCGAATGTGAGAGGGCCCTGAGAGGGAGCCGCACGGTAAACGTACTCCCTTTGCCCGGCTCGCTATCGACGGCTATCGACCCGCCGTGCTCTTGCGCGACGGCGCGCGCGATCGCGAGCCCGAGGCCGGACCCCGGTTCGCCGCGCGCGTGATCGGCGCGCCAAAAGCGCTCGAAAACACGCCGGACCTCGTCGACCGTCATACCGGGGCCGGTGTCTCGAACGGTGACGACTGCCTCCTCGCCGTCGCGGCGAATCGCGACGTCGACCTCGCCGGCGGGGGTGTATTTGATGGCGTTGTCGATCAAGTTGTCGAGCAGCCGCCGGAGCTTGTCGGGATCGCCGGTGACCACGGGCTCGGCGTGCAAATCGATGGTGAGCGCGAGGCCGTTCGCCCGCGGCCGCGCCGCAGCGACCGCCTCGCCGGCGACGTGTGCGATCGAAACCGGCTCGGTGCGCGTCTCATGCGCGGCGACCGCGCGCGTGAGGTCGAGCAAGTCCTCGACCATGCGGCTCATGCGCTCCGCTTCCGCAAGCGCGTCGGCGATCGCTTCTCGCTTCTCGGACGCGGGCATGGACGGGCTGCGCAGCGTAACTTCGAGATTGCCGCGCATCGTCGTCAAAGGCGTGCGCAGCTCGTGCGAGACGTCGGCGAGGAACTGCTTCTGTCCTTCGAGCGTCCTTTCGAGCTCGTCGCGCGCGTTTTGTAATCGGTCGAGCATCCCGTTGAATGCGGCGGCAAGCTTGCCAACCTCGTCGTCGCCGCCGGCATCCACGCGTCGCGTCAGATCCTTCGTATGGCCGATCGCGGCCGCGGCCTGCGCGATCTCATCGACCGGGCGCAACGCGGTGTACGCCATCCGCCATCCCACGGCGGCGGCAAGTCCTAGCCCGCCGAGCCCGGCGACGACGAGCCACAAGCGAAGGCGCTCGAGCGTCTGGCCGACTTCCGCCGCCGGCACGGCGATCTCGACGGCACCGTGTGTTATCCCGCTGGTGTCGCGAACGCCGACGACGTACATCCGCATCGCGGGGGTGTTGCCTTCGATGATGTTTGCGAACAAGGACGCACGGCCTCCGCGCGCCACGGCCTCGATCCCAGGACTCGTCGGCAGCCGAACGTTTCCGAGACTTTCCGACCGCACCAAGACGCGTCCGGATGAATCGATCACCTGGATGTACGTGCCGGGCAAGCCGATACTGAGCTCGCGGAGCACGACGGCGCCCGAATGCAGACGCGCGGAGCGCTGTATTTCCGCGGCGCGGTCCCGTAGCACGTCGTCGATGTGTCCGCGCTCCGCACGCGAAAATGCCCAGTACGCCGCGAAGCCGAACACTGCAAGGACGACGGCAAGCAGCGCAGTGTAGAGCGCCGTGAGCCGAAGCCGCAGCGGCACGTCACGCCTCCTTGAGCGCGTAGCCGACGCCGCGCACCGTTTGAATCAGAGACGGCTCGCCGAGCTTCCGGCGAAGGTATCCCACGTAGACCTCGAGGACATTGGAGTTCACTTCGGATTCGACACCCCACACGCGCGCAAGAATCGTGTCGCGGTCGTGCACGCGACGGGGAGCACGGAGGAAGTACTCCAATAGCTCGAATTCCTTTGCCGTCAGCTCGACCGAGGTGCCGGCGCGCGTTACCTCGCGCGTATTGACGTCCATCTCGACGTCGGCGAAGCGGACGAGATCGCCTTCCGAGCGCCGCCGGAGCAGAGCCCGGACGCGCGCCAGCAGCTCGTCGAGCGCGAACGGCTTGACGAGATAATCGTCGGCGCCGGCGTCCAGGCCGGCAACGCGATCGGGCACGGCGTCGCGCGCCGTCAGCATGAGAATCGGCACGGCGTCACCGCGATCGCGCAACCGCCGGGCGACCCCGAGACCGTCGACGCCCGGCATCAAGACGTCGAGCACGATGAGATCGGGAGCGGCCTTGGACACCGCCGCAAGTGCGCGCCCTCCGTCTTCGGCCGTCGCGACCTCGAAGCCGGCGCCTTCGAGCGCGCGGCGCAGCATGTCGCGCAGCTTGCGGTCGTCGTCGACGACGAGAATTGTCGGTGCCATCGCAACCAGGGTAGCGCCGCGGTATGAGAGGTGGGTGAGCGGCTACTCGCCGACGGCCGTCAAGGCATGCCGGGGGCGCGACAGCGGCTTTCCGATGGCTTTCGCGACGGCGGCAAGCTCCTTGACGAGCGGCGGGACCTCGTCGTTCGTCAGGGCTTGAGGCCCGTCGCACAGCGCCGCCTCCGGATGCGGATGGACGTCGACCATGATGCCGTCGGCCCCGACGGCGACCGCCGCAGCGGAAAGGGGAGCGACGAGCTCGCGCTTCCCGCTCGCATGCGACGGGTCGACGATGATCGGCAAGTGCGACAGCTTGTGCACGATCGGAACCGCCGACAAATCGAGTGTGTTGCGCGTCATCGGCTCGAACGTCCGGATGCCGCGTTCGCACAGCACGATGTCCTGGTTTCCCTGCTGGGCGATGTATTCGGCGGCCATGAGCCACTCTTCAATCGTGCTCGACAAGCCGCGCTTCAGCATGACCGGCTTGTGGATCTTGCCGATCTCACGAAGCAGCTGGAAGTTCTGCATGTTGCGCGCGCCGACGCGCAAGATGTCGACGTAGCTTGCGACGAGCTCGACGTCGCTCGTTTGCAAGACCTCCGTCACGACCGGCATTCCCGTTTCGATGCGCATTTGCTTCAGGATCTCCAAGCCGGTTTTGGCCAGCCCTTGGAACGCGTACGGCGACGACCGGTGCTTGTACGCGTCGCCGCGCAGGATTTGGGCACCGGCGGCTTTCGCCGCGCGCGCAGCGCTCATCGCTTGATCTTCGGTTTCGATCGCGCAGGGGCCGGCGATGATCGTGAACGCGTCTCGTCCGATGTCGATGTTCCCGACGCTGACGACGCTCGGTGTCGAGCGTGCTTCTGCGGCCACGAGCTTGTAGGGCTTGCCGACCCGGATGACCTCGTCGACGCCGGGGAGGCCGCCGAGCGGCAACGACATGAATCGGTCGGTGTCGCCGAGCAGCCCGATGATCGTCCGGTTCTTGCCGGGCGAGATGAAGCATTCGCCGCCGGCGTCTTCGACGGTTACGACGACGCGGTCGATATCGGCCTGCGTCGCCCTGCCGTTCATCACGACGATCATGTGTTCGCTCCTTCTAAAACCAAAACGCCCCGGGCGGCTGGCCCGGGGCGGTTCTCGCGGCGTTCGCTATGACGCGTCCGCCTCCGGGCTGCCGGAGGTGCCGAAGAACCAAAAATAGCGCTTCATCGTGCTCGCGATGGTAGGGGGGTGCCGGGATGGTGTCAATCCCATCTACGCGACCTCACGTTCGGGAGCGAGCAGCTCGCCGACCAGCACGCCGGCAAGGATCAGCGCACCGCCGGCCCAGCCGATCGCCCCGATGCGCTCGCCGGCGAACCAGAACCCAAAGAGCGCGGCAAAGACCGATTCCATGGCCAGGATGAGAGCAACCCGCGTCGGCGACACAACGCGCTGGGCCGCCGCCTGTACGAAATATGCAAAAGACGTCGCGACGAGCGCCGTCAGCAAGATTGTGCCCCACACGATGACGCGGCTGAATCCGGCGACGTGGCCGCCGATTCCGGCGAGGCCGGCGCACACGGCAACGGTGAGCAGCTGCACGACGGAAAACGCGACCAGATTGATGCGCTCGGCGATCCGCGCGATAACGAGAATCTGCACCGCAAAGCTCGCCGCGGTAAAGATCGTAAGGATCTCACCTTTGCCGAACTGCGACCCGGACGGCCGCGCCAAGAGGTACAGCCCTGCCGTCGCGAGCAATACGGCGACCGACGCCGCTCGCGAAGGAAGCTTTCGCAAGACGAGAGCAGCGAAAACGGGAACCATCACCACGTAGGTTCCCGTGATGAAGCCCACGTTCGCCACGCTCGCGTACTGCAGCGCGATCGTTTGCGTCGCATAGCTGACGAAGAGGAGAACGCCGGCGACGATTCCCCCGCCGACGTCGATGCGTTTGGCTGCGCGCGTCTGTGCCGGACGCACTGCTGCGATCGCGATTGCCGCGATCAGAAAGCGCAGTGCAAGGAACGGCATCGGTGAGATGACTTCCACGGCGCGCTTCACCGGAACGAACGTCGCGCCCCACGCGACGGTAATGAGGACGAGCGCGAGATCCCAGCCGTAGCGGCGCCGCATCACGTGAACTGCCGGCGATGCATGATGCGGTCCGAGGGGGGACCGAACCCAATCTTCTCGTACAGGGTGTGCGCGTCGAGCGTGCCGAGCAGCCATTGTCGCGGCTGCACCGGGTGGCCGTCGACGGCCTCACGAACCAGCTCGACGCCGAGCCCGCGATGGCGGTAGTCGGGCAGCACGAAAACGTCTGCGAGCCACCCGAACGACACCTCATCCGTCACGACCCGCGCGAAACCCGCCTGATTTCCATCGGGCGCGTACAGGCCGACGATCCGCGTCGCATCGCGCACGAGCCTCTCGACGGTTTCGCGGCTGCGTCCTTTGGCCCAATACGAATCATTCGTGAGGTACCGGTGCACGACGTCGATGTCGACGCGCGACGTATCGTCGTCCAGCTCGAAGCCGCCGGCCAGGGTTCGTTTCATCGCCCGCGAGGATACAAGGACGGCATCGCATGCGGCCGGAGATTACGCGTTCGCTAGTGCGCGTAAGCGTGCGATGTCCTCGGGTTGTCGGGTCGGTGGCGTTTCGACGATCCACGGCACGCGGCGGGCGAACTCGTGAGACAGGAGTGCACCGAAGCCATCTTCCCCGATCGTTCCGTCGCCGATGTGCGCGTGGCGGTCGCGGCGGCTGCCGCTCGCGTCGCGAGAGTCGTTGGCGTGCACGACCAGGAGACGGTCGATGCCGATGTCGCGATCGAGCTCTGCCCAGCATGCGTCTGTGCCCACTTTGTTCGAGAGGTCGTAGCCCGCGGCGTGTGCGTGGCACGTGTCGAAACAAAACCGTATGCGCCCGTGCGCGTCGCAGGCGTCGAGCAACTCGGCCGCCATCGGCCAGGCGCTCGCGATCGTGTTCGAGCCGCCGGCCGTCAGCTCGACGACCAGAAACGGGGTCTCCGTGCTTTCGAGAATCAGCAACAGCGATGCGGCGGCGCGCGCCAGCGCGTCGGCCCGTGCGACGCCCGGACCCGCAGCGCCGGCGTGCACGATCACGCCCGCGGCCCCCAAGGATTGCGCGCGTTGCATCGTCCACGACGCGTTCTTGATCGACTTTGCGATGAACTCGAGGTTCGGCGACGCGATGTTCACGAGATACGGCGCGTGAATGAACAGCGGCCCGATCCCGGCCTTTTCCATGCGCTCTCGAAAGGCGGCGTCGGCGGCCTCGTTCACCGAAATTTCGGCCCAGCCGCGCGGGTTCGAGGCAAAGATTTGAATCGTGTCGGCACCGGATTTCTTTGCCCGGTCGACGTGGCCTGCCAGACCGCCGCCGACGTGGGCGCCGATGCGGAGCTGTGGCTCGGATTTCGGTGAGCGGCGAGGCACCACCGTTACGGCGTCAGCAGGTCGTGCCGAAGCCGACGACCGCAGTGATCGTCGATCCTTTGTGCGCTTCGGAGTTCGGCACGGGATCTTGGTCGACGACGATGTTGTACTTGTTTCGCCCCTCGAAGCGAATCTTGAATCCGGCTGCGGTCGCAGCGTCTGTTGCCTGCTTTCGCGTCATGCAGGTGAGGTCTGGGACTTTGGCGAGCGGCGTTCCTTTGCTGACGACGAGCGCGATTTCGCTGCCCTTGGGCGCTTTCGTGCCGGCGGCCGGCGTCTGCGAGATGACCGTTCCTTCGGGCACGTTCGCGTCCTCTTTCTGCGTGACCTTCACGGTGAATCCTGCCGTCGTGAGGACGCTCGTCGCCTCCGCTTGCAGCTTGCTCTTCACGTCGGGCACCAGGACCGGTTCCGGGCCCTTGGAAACCGTGACCGTGACCTTGGCGCCCTTGGCGATGACGGCGGGATTTCTGGGCTCCTGCCCGACCACGGTGTCTTTCTTCGCCGCATTGAAAACGTCTCTGCGGACGGGAACGAGCCCGTCGTGTTTCAGCGCAGCGATGGCGTCGGAGGCCGTTTTCCCGACGACGTCCGGCACCGTTACGAGGACCGGTCCCAGCGACACGAAGAGCGTCACCGTCGAGCCCTTCTTGACCTTGGTGCCGGCAGGCGGCTGCGTCGTGATCACGCTCCCGCTCGGGATCCGCGGGTCGTTGCGCGTCACCGTCGTCGTGTCGAACCCGGCTTTGCGAAGTGCCGCCGCCGCTTTCTCCTGACTGAGCCGAGTGACGCTCGGAACGATCGCCTTCGCATTCGCTCGCAAACCGACCGGGACCAAGACGCCTAGGATCAGCGTGAGAATCGCAATGAGCGCCGCCACCCGTCTCTTGCGCCACCGGTGACCGCCCTTGCGAATTGCAATCTGCACCGTTTCCTGGCTCGCCACCGGAATGGCCGTCGTTTGATGCACCTCGATGCCCAAGCCGCCGGTGAACGCTGCATCCGGGACCGCTGCGCGCAACGCCGCGCCCATCTCGGCAGGCGAGATGTAGCGGCCTCCGGGATCGCGCGCCGTCGCCGTTGCGACCACGGTGTCGAGCGCTCGCGGCAATCCCGCGACGCGCGCGCTCGGCGCGGGCACGTCCTCGTGGATGCGCCGGTACGCAACCGCCGCGGGACTGTCGGCGGTGAAAGGTGTGACTCCGGTCAGCATCTCATACAGCACGATGCCGAGCGCATAGATGTCGGCGCGCTGGTCGACTTCGCCGCCCTGCACTTGTTCCGGAGAGAGATACGCGGCCGTCCCGAGGACGATTCCGGCTTGCGTGGCGCGCGATTCGGCAAGCGCCCGCGCGAGCCCGAAATCCGCGACCTTCACGGACCCTTCCGGCGTAATGAGGATGTTTTCGGGCTTGATATCGCGGTGCACGATCCCGGCTCGCCTGGCGTGTTCGAGCGCCGAGCACACTTGCCACGCGATGCGCGCCGCGACCTCGGGCGAGAGTGTTCCTTCCGACGCGAGGACCTCCCGGAGGTTCTGGCCGTCCACGAACTCCATCGCCATGAACGTGTCGTGTTCGTCTCTGCCCCAGTCGTAGACCTGGACGATCGAGGGATGGGACAGCCGTGCGGCGTTCGTCGCTTCTCCGCGGAAGCGCTCGACGAATCCCGGATCCGAGCCGAGGTTCGGGCGCAGCACCTTGAGCGCGACCGTGCGGTCGAGAACGGTGTCGCGCGCCGCGTAAACTTCTCCCATTCCGCCCGACGCGACGAGACCGGAGATCCGGTAGCGGCCGCCGACGAGTCGAGCGACGGTTCGGTCGCTGATGATTTCTTGCGTCATGTGCCGTCTAGTCTAGGCATTCCGGCGCGCAAGAGCGGGAAGCCCGTGCACCGTGCGCGATAAGGCAAGGATAGACTGCGCAACCATGGAGGTTTTGGTCACCGGAGCAAGCGGATTTGTCGGGGGGCACGTCGTCCCGCGGTTGGTTGCCGAAGGCATGACCGTACGTGCGTTGTCCCGTTCGCCGGAAGGTCTGCCGGCCGGTGTGACGCACGTGGCGGGGGACGTCGGCGATGCCACGATCTTGCGGCAAGCGATGCGCGACGCCGACGCCGTCGTCCATCTTGTCGCGATCATCGTCGAGCGAGGCGACCAAACCTTTTTTCGCGTCAATCACCTCGGGACCGAAAGCGTCGTGCGAACGATGCGGGAGGCCGGCGTCCGGACGCTCGTGCACCAGTCGGCGCTCGGCGTCGGGCCGGGTCTCCAGAAGTATCCGTACCTCCACTCGAAATGGCTCGGCGAGGAAGCGGTTCGGTCGAGCGGCTTGGATTACACGATCCTTCGGCCGGGGGTGATCCACGGGCCGGGAGCCGGCTTCTTCAAGCCGATCGTCTGGAACTTGCGCTGGCTGCCGGTCTTCCCGTTACCGGCCGGCGGCACGACGCGCTTTCAGCCGGTGCACGTCGACGATGTGTGCACGGCGATCGTCGCGTCGTTGCGGTCGCCGCGCAATGAGACGGCAGACGTCGCCGGGCCCGAGATTCTCACTTTCGCGCAGCTCGCTCGCATCGTGATGGATGCGCTCGGCAAGCCACGGCCGTTTCTGAAGATACCGCTGTGGATGGCGCGTCCGTTCGCATGGTCGCAGCGGTTCCGCAGAGAGCCTCTCGTCACATCGAAGCAGCTCGACATGGTCGTACTCGACAACACGACGGCACTCGACGCAACGATCAAAGCTTTCGGCTTCGAGCCGAAACGAATGAGCGAAGCCGATCTCCGGTGGTTGTCGGAGCTTTGATGGCCGACGTCCATCCTTTTCACGCCGACATGGAGGCGCTCGGTTTTCGTGTCATGCAAGAAGGCCGCCGCGGGGTGGTGCAGTACGCGCTGTCGGCGACGCGGTACTTGACGTACTGGGTGCACTGGGACGCCGCCGACAGCAGCGCGCTCTTCACATGGGAGCTCGACATCGGCCAGTTCATGCACGACCACGGGTTGCAGATCGGCACGAACGAAACGCTGAACCTGTTCCTCTTCCCGCAGAACGACGCGCGCGGCGCCGCCGACGTGACGTTCGTCGCGCAGGAGCTAGACCGCGTCGAGTCGATCCTCGGGGCGATCAAGCTCACCGACGAGGGCTAGCCCACCGGGCGTATACTTTTTGCGGCGGAGCTCGGTGAAACCGGGCTGAGAGGCCGGCTGAAGCCGGCGACGCCTACAACCTGATCCGGGTAATGCCGGCGGAGGGATTTCCATGGCGATCCAAATCGAGACCACGACGGATCCCCTTGTCATCGGCGGCCGCACCTTCGCATCGCGTCTGCTGATCGGGACGGGCAAGTTTTCCTCCGGCGAATCGATGCGCGACGCAATCGACGCGAGCAGAACCGAGATCGTCACGGTGGCACTGAGACGGGTCGATCTCGACTCGACCGGCGGGCCCGACATTCTCGCGTTCATCGACACGTCGAAAATCCAGCTGCTGCCGAATACGAGCGGTGCGGCCGATGCGCATGAGGCGATCCGCTTGGCGCGGCTCGCGCGCGCCATGGGGTTGCCGGCGTGGGTAAAGCTCGAAGTCACACCGGATCCTCGCTATCTGATTCCCGATTCGGTGGAGACCCTCAAGGCCGCCGAGCAGCTCGTCGCCGACGGCTTCGTCGTCCTGCCGTACATCAACGCCGACCCCGTGCTCGCGAAGCGTCTCGAGGAGGCGGGCTGCGCGACCGTCATGCCGCTCGGCTCCTGGATCGGATCGAATCAAGGTCTGCGAACGCGCGATGCGATCCGCATCATCGTCGAGCAAGCGACCGTACCGGTCGTCGTCGACGCGGGGCTCGGCGCACCGTCGCATGCAGCCTTCGCCATGGAGCTCGGCGCCGACGCGGTGCTCGTGAACACGGCGATCGCCGTTGCCGCCGACCCGGCGGAAATGGCGCGCGCGTTCAAGGAAGCGACGATCGCCGGTCGCCGCGGGTACCTCGCCGGCCTCGCTCCGGCGCGCGAAAGTGCGGAAGCATCGAGCCCGCTGACCGGCTTTCTCGACGGCAGATGACGTCTTCGTTCGGCGACGTTCTCGCGGCGTTTCCAATCGCCGATTTTGTCGAACACGCGGGATCGTCGGGCGATGCCGACGTCTCGCGAGCGCTGGCCAAAGACCATGGATCGCGCGATGTGCGAGACTTCGCCGCGCTGATGTCGGACGCGGCAAGCCGGCGTCTCGAGGGGCTCGCGCGCGCCTCCCACGAGCTCACGACCAAGCGCTTCGGAAAGACCGTGCACATGTACGCGCCTGTATATCTCTCGAATGAATGCTTGACGACGTGCACGTATTGCGGGTTCGCCAAGGGGCTTCCGATCGTTCGCAAGACGCTGTCGAACGAGGAATCGCTCGACGAAGCGCGGTACTTGCTTGCGCGCGGGTTTCGATCGATCCTGCTGCTCACCGGCGAGCACCAAAAGCTGACCGGTGTTGATTTCCTCGAGGAAAAGTTGCGACTCCTCGCGCCGGTCGTTCCGAATCTCGCGATCGAGGTCCAGGTGTGGGACGAAGACGAATACCGCCGGCTCCGCGCGGCGGGGTGTGACGGTGTCGTGGTGTATCAAGAAACGTACGACCGCGATACGTACGCGAAGTTTCATCTTGCCGGAAAGAAACGCGATTACGACTGGCGCCTCCATGCGCCGGAGCGCGCGGGACGCGCCGGGATGCGCCGTCTTGGGATCGGCGCATTGCTCGGGCTGCACGAACCGTGGCTCCAAGACGCCGTTGCCGTTGCCGCGCACGCGCTCTTTTTGACGAAGACGTTCTGGCGGTCGGAGATATCGATCAGCTTGCCGCGCATCCGCCCGTCGGCGAGTGGATATTCGCCGCAACATCCGGTGACCGACCGAGAGCTGGCGCAAGCGGTTTGCGCGTTCCGCCTGTTGCTACCCGACGCCGCGATCGTCATGAGCTCGCGCGAGGAAGCGTCTTTCCGCGACGGTCTCATTCGTCTCGGCGTCACGCACACGAGTGCCGGTTCGCATGCGGAGCCCGGCGGCTACATCCACCCGAAAGAAGCGGAAGAGCAGTTCGAGGTGAACGACTTGCGGTCGCCCGAAGAAGTTGCCGAAGCGATCCGCGATATGGGATACGACGTCGTGTGGAAAGATTGGGCCGAGCCGCTGCGCGCATGAACATCACCGCGAACGGAAAGCCGCGCGCTCTCCCCACCGGCGCTACAATCGGCGACTTCTTGCGCGAGCTCGGTTGGCAGCCGGAATGGGTCGTCGTCGAATACAACGGTGAGCCGCTCGAGCGGTCGCTCATACCAGACGTGCATCTTTCGGAGGGGGACCGGCTGGAAGTCGTCCGCGCCGTGTCCGGCGGATGACGCCGCGCGAAAGGCTGCAGAAGGCGCGACTATACGTGTGCGTGGGCGACCGCCCGGGCCTCGAAGAATTCCTCGACGAGATACTCGACGGGGGAATCGACGTGGTGCAGCTTCGCGACAAGAATGCCGATGCTCGTCGCCAGGTCGAGCTTGCGCAAACGTTCCGAGCCGCCTGCGACCGGCACGAAGCGCTCTTTATCGTCAACGACCGCGTCGACGTCGCGCTCGCAGCGGAGGCGGACGGCGTCCACCTCGGTCAGGATGATCTCGATCCGTATCAAGCAAGAAAGCTCGCCGGGCACCACATCATCATTGGACGCTCGACCCACACACGCGACGACATCGAACGCAGCACAGCCGAACCGATCGACTACATCGCGGTCGGACCCGTGTACGAAACACCCACGAAACCAGGACGCCCGGCCGTCGGCTTGGGATTGCTTCAATTCGCAGCGCAGACGGCGACCTCTCCATGGTTTGCGATCGGAGGAGTCGACGAGACGACGCTGGGCGATGTGCTGGCGGCCGGCGCGACTCGCGTCGTCGTCGTACGCGCGATTACCGAAGCCGGCGACTCCTCAAAAGCTACGCAAGCTCTGCGCGAAATCATCGACCGCGTTCACGTATGACGATTCGTACTCCGTTTCCGGCGATCGACGTGCATACGCATCTGTTCCCCGAGCGTCTTGCAAACGCGGTTCGCCGCGCGCTCACGCGCATGTACGGGTGGTCTTTCGATCTCCCGACCGACCCAATCGAGTTTTTCGACTTCGTTCGACAGCGCGGCACGGAACGGTTCTGCATGCTGCCCTACGCGCACAAGGCCGGTATGGCCCGGTCGCTCAACGAATGGATGGCGAACACGGCGCGGACGCTCCCCGGTGCTATCGGTTTCGCGTGCATCAACCAGGACGACGATGAGAAGGAATCGATACTTACCGACGCGTTCGACGCAGGGCTGCACGGCATCAAGCTTCATTACCAAGTGCAAAACGTGGCGCCGAACGACGAGCGCCTCTACCCGGTGTACGAGCTCATGCTCGACCTCGACTTGCCGCTCGTCGTGCACGCCGGAAAAGGACCGACCGACAACGGTCTCGTCGGCGCCGAGCGTTTCCGTCTCCTCATGGAGCGTTACCCCGCGTTGCGCGTGTGTGTCGCGCACCTCGGGGCGCCGGAGCGAGAGGCGTTCATCGTCATGGCCAATGAGTTCCCGGCGCTGTACCTCGACACGAGCGGCATGGGGAACCGTTCGTTCGCAGGGCTGGGGCTCGAGGACATCGCCGATCGCGTCCTGTTCGGATCCGACGCGCCGAACATCGGCTTCGACTACGGGCTGACGATCGAACGCATTCTCGACTTGGAGCTCGGCGACGACATCGAACGAAAGATCTTTCGCGACAACGCGAAAGCTTTCTTGAAGCTCGATTGATCAACCCGTTCCGAACTACGCCGTCAACGCTCGTACTTGTTCGGCGACCTCGACTGCGTCGGCGGAGCCGATGAAACGCTCGACGATGATGCCGTCCGTCCCGATGAAGTACGTGGACGGCTCCTCTTCGAGCTTCCACGCGGCGGCGGCCGGGGCCAAGAGCGCTTTCGCCGGTGCGTCTTTGTCGTCTTTGAACTCCTCGATGTGCACGAAGTTGACCCCGGGATTACTTTTCTTCACGCCGTCGATGATGTCGACCACGGGACCGCACGTGCGGCTCTCGCAGAATGCCGGCGTTGCCAGAACGAGCACCGTCGGCTTTCCGTTCTTCAGCGCAACGTCTAGGGAGATGTCGTGCATCGAGCAAGCCTTCGGCTTCTGCGTGCAAATCGGATTGACGCCGCGGTGGTCGCTCACCGTCGGCGTTGCCACGGAAATCGCCTTCTCGCCCGGCTTCGGCTGATTGTTCCGCCGGCCCACGGCGACTTGCGTTCCCCCGATGAGTGTCTGTGCCGCGCCCGGCATCCTCGCGAGTGCGAGGATGAGCCACGCGCCGTCGGTCGGGAGCGGCAGATGGGCGACGTACACGCCCTTCACGCCGAGACCCTCGTCGTGCCAGATGGCATCGAACGGTCCCTGCGCCGGCGACGTCTGGTCTTTCGCCACCCAGAGCTGAACGCGCGCGCCTTGTTGCGGCGTGGCGGACAGTCCTATCACACCCCGCGTCAATCGACCGTGCGGATGGCGTCCGCCGGGGACATGTGCGCTGCCCGGATCGCCGGTCCGGCGCTGACGAGGAGCACGGCGACGTACGTGAGCAGCAACGTTCCGCCGAGCAGCCCCATGTCGACGCCGTGAAAGCCGCCTTTGAAGAAGAATCGGTTCAGGAGGAGCCCGCCGCCGGCTCCGACTACGGCTCCCGCGGTCGTAACGACCATCGACTCGATCATTAGGGCGATGAGGACGGTCCGCCGGCGATACCCGAGCGCGCGCAACGTTCCCAACATGCGACGACGCTCGAATGCAGCTCGCAGCGCGATGATTCCGAGCGAGATGATGCCGATCGCAAGGGCCATGTGCGCCATGAACTGAACGATTGCGAAAAACGCGCGAAGGTCTTCGGCGCCTTGATCGACGAGCGCGCGCGTTGTCGATGCGTCGAGGCCGTCGGCGAACCACGTCTTTTCCAGCGACCGGGCTACAAGCGCCGCTGAGGCTCCCGCCCGTGCCCGCACGAGATAGGTGGTCCCGACCTCGCCGGGAATGGCGGAGAACTGATCCGGGCCGACGATCGTCCCGTACAGCAGACGTCCCGCGCGCAGGAATCCGGCGTTGACGACCCGCGTCCCCGATGTCTCGAAGCGAAGCGGCTGTCCGGCCGTCACGAGTGAACCGACGGCGCGCGTGCCGTCGAGCACGCGCTTCCATGCCTCGCGGTCGCTGCCGATTTTTGGGTCCCGCCCGGCGAGCGGCAGCGAGGTAATCGCCGGCGTCGCCTCGTATACCATCATCGATATTTGCGCCGCGCGGACGCCCGGCAGCGATACGCCGCCGCGGTAGAGGCGGAATCGCACCATCCGCACCGCTTCGACGTCCGGCGATGCGGTGAGGTCTGCTTGCTGGCTCCCGATCGTCGTCGCAACGATCTGATACCCGGACGCGTCGTCTTCGTAGCGAGGCTGATCGGTCGCGAGCACCGTCGCCGCTGCGGTGACGAGTGACAGAACGAGTCCGAAGATTCCCACCGTCAAGCCGGTACGCAGTGGCCTGCGGGCCAAATACGCGAGAACCGGCCGCAGGGTCTGGCGGGCGGCCGCGGATCGCTTGCCGAGGAGTGCGGCACCGCGCTCCAAGCTTCCGAGGTTCGCCGCAACGAGAACGCTGAAAGCAAAGACTTCGACGACGTTGAGCGTTACAAAGAACTGCATGAACGACCGCGGATCGGCGATGTCGGCGTTGCCGGCGGCGGCGAGAGCCCACGCAACGATCCCGAGTGAGAGCGCCGAGACGCGGACGCGCATCGACCACCGGTTCTTGAGCATCGACATGACGACGGCCAGGGCGATCACGCCCGCTGCTTCCTTCACTGCCGGCTCCGGCACGACGAGTGCGCCGAGCGCCGCCATGACGGCAATCGTGCGCGCGAACGTCGTAAGGCCCGGACGGGGCCGACGTCGTGGGAACGCACCGGCAAGTCCGCGGATCGCAGCCGTCACGTTGAGGCGCCCCGCGCGGCGCCACGCAAGAGCGATCGCAAAGAGCGCGACGAGTGTTCCGACCGTGAAGCCGGCAAGTGCCGCGTGCAGGCTCGGCCGGAACAAGAAGGGCAAGGGCCGGCCGCCGGGCAAGAAGAATCGCTGAAACGAATTCTGCAGGAAGCGCGCGAGCAAGGCGCCGATCGCAAGCCCGGCGCCGGCGCCGGCTGCCCCGGCCGTGACCGAATACACCGCGCCTTCCATCGCCCCGATGACTACGAGGCTGCTTCGCCGCATGCCGAGCGCGCGGAGCATCCCCAACTGACGAGCACGCTCCTCGGCCAGCATCACCACGAGATTCACGATCAGCGCGATAGCGGCGAGAAGGATGAAAGTCGAGATCGCGATGAGCGCGTAACGCAAGAACTTCGTTTGGGCCCGTGCGGACGCGAGTCCTTGTCGCTTGGCGTCGACGGCCCGCAGCGGCAGCCCGCTCTTCGCCATCGCGTCGTTCAGCGTCGCGACGGCCCGCTCGGGATGCTTCGGCGCGATCACGCGAAGCAAATTCACCGCGTCGGGAGCTTTCGCAAGCTTTTGCGCGAGCGCGAGCCGAACGAATCCGACCGATTCGAAGCCCCACGCGGCTTTGCCGCGCATCCGCGCGACACCGCGCACCGTCAGCGACTGGGACTCGCCGGTTGCGCCGACGACAATCGCAACCGTGTCTCCGGCATGTGCCCCGAGTCGCGTCGCCGCGCGCTCGTTCATGAGGATGTCGTTGGGCCCGACATCGCCGGCACGCGTCCCGTCGATCAGCGTGAAGTCGCCGAGCGGCGCGTCGTGGGCGGCGTCGTAGCCGATTACGGTCCCGACCGATTCGGTGCGCTGTGTTGAGATGTCGGCAAGGCTCGCACCGAGCTGCAGCTGAGGAACCACGGATTCGGTGTTTTGCCGAACCTCCGGGTCGGCCGATACGACGTCGGCGAGATCGATCGGGAAAGGACGCTCCGACGTCACCGTCACGTCCGTTGTCCCCCAACGCAAAAGCTCGATTCGCGTCGCAAGCCGCTGTGCCGAATCCACGGCGACGAGTGATGCCGTCAGCGCCGCCGACCCGACCATGAGCCCGCCGACCAGCACGAGCGCTTGCGACGGCCGGCCCGACGCCTGACGCCAGGCGAGACGCCACAAAGCGGGTTTGCGGGCGCCCGCGACGAGAATCGCCGCAACGACCACGACGAGAACGATCGCGGGAATCACGACGTCACCCGCCCGTCGGCCATGCGAACGATGCGTCCCGCACGCCGCGAGAGCTCGGCGTTGTGCGTCACGAGAACGATGGTTTGCCCGTCCGCGTTCAACGACTCCAGCAGCTCGATGATCTTTGTGGACGTGTCCGAGTCCAAGCTTCCGGTCGGCTCGTCGGCGAACAACAGGGACGGGGCGTGGACGACCGCGCGTGCGATTGCAACGCGCTGCTGTTCGCCACCGCTCATCTCGACGGGTTTACGGCGGCAGGCGTCGCCGAGACCGACTCGCTCGAGAGCGGCACGGGCCGCGCGCCTGGCGCGGCGTCCGCTCGCACCGGCGATCAGCAGCGGCAGCTCGACGTTTTCTTCCGCCGTCAGGATCGGCAGCAAGTTGAATGCTTGGAAAACGAAGCCGATCCGGCGCCCGCGCAAATCGGTGCGGTCGTTGTCCGACATCTGGCGCAGCGAGACGCCGTCGATGTGAATGTCGCCGGCGTCGATGTCGTCGAGCCCGGATAGGCAGTTCAGCAATGTGGTCTTGCCGCAACCGGATGGGCCGATGACGGCGACCATCTCGCCGCGGGCGACGATGAAGTCGACCCCGCGAAGCGCCTCGACGCGGGCAGATCCGGTCTCGTACGCCTTGCGGACCGCGCGCGCGTCTACGACGGGGATGCCGCGAACGACCTCTTCGAACCCCGACTGGTCCGGCTTCAGCTGCTCTGCCATCGGACTAAGGGTACGACGCAAGTGCCGCCACCGCTCGGGGTGCCCATCACGTAGTCTTGTCCCGGTGGTCGGGACCGGCGAAGACGCGAGGTGAGGCATGAACGCAGCAGATCTGCACCGCAAGGCAACCGATGAGTTCGCGCGGCGCGTCGCGGGGATCAAGGACGATCAATGGGCGAACGCGACGCCGTGCACAGAATGGGACGTGAGGGCGCTCGTCAACCATCTCGTGGGCGAGCAGGTATGGATCGAGCCTCTCGTCACCGAAGGGCTCACCGTCCCACAGGTCGGCGACCGGTTCAGCGGCGACTTGCTGGGTTCCGACCCCAAGGCCGCGTGGGAGTCCGCCGCCAAGTCGGCCGTGACCTCCTTTTCTGCGCCGGGAGCGATGGTGAAGACGATCCACCTCAGCTCGCGGGACGTCCCGGGTGAGCGCTACGCCCAGGAAGTGTTGTGCGACTTGATCGTGCACAGCTGGGATCTCGCCAAAGGAATCGAGGCGAATGACGAGATCGACGCCGAGCTCGTCGACGCCGCGTGGAAGCTCGGTGTTCCGATGCTGCAAGAGTGGCGCACGCTCGAAGGCATTGAGGCGTCCTTCGCGCCGCCGATCGACACGCCCGACGGCGCCGACCTGCAGACGCAGCTTCTCGCGTACTACGGCCGCCGCCGCGACTGGAAGCCGTAACGGACGTTCCAGGCTGGAAGGAGAGCCCGCACCCTGATAAAGTATGAAAGCTGTGTTCATACTTTTTGAGGTGATTGTTGGTGGCGAGACGAACGATCCATCTGAGCGAATCGGCTGAGTCAACGGTCCGAGAATCTGCCGTAGAGGGTGAGTCCTACTCCGCGACCGTAGCGCGATTGATCGAGGCGGGTTCCCGAGCGCTCCAATCCAAGAGCCGGCCGAAATGGATCGGTGCCGGGGAGGGTCCTGAGGATCTGGGACGGCGCGCCGAGGAATACCTTCGTCGACCGGTGTCGAACAAGTGAGGGTGGTCGTAGAC
>JAIVGO010000180.1 GCA_020201525.1 Actinomycetota bacterium
TGTCAAAGTCGTCGCGGGAAAGTCTGCCCGAACTGAGGACGGTCTCGGTCGGGCCGTACAGCTTCACCGGATGGGATCGTCATACGGTGCGTTTGCTTACATTAATCCGCGTGCTTCGATGATCATTCTTCGGCTACAAGAGATAGATCTCGATCAACATCCTCACGCAACTCTGCGGAATGTGCGCGCAGGGGACAAATACAAGATCAAGGTGCGCTTCGCCGATGAGAAAGATCTTCCCGCAATTACGGCTGTCGTGAGACTTGCCTATGACGCGGCCGGCAGTTGATTCCCGCCGGTCTACTGGTCCGACTGGGACACCGGAAGCGCGTTTGACATCTCTCCAAGTTTTGCCACGACGCCCGGGTAACGCGAATCTTCGGCAAGGATTTTCTCCAACTGCTTCCGTGCGAGCTTGAGCTTTCCTTGCCCTTCGTACGTCAACGCTCGCTCGAACAGCGCCTTATGAAGAATGATCGGATTTCTGCTGCGTGACTTAAGCGCGTGCGTTAGTACCGTGCGAGCCGCGTCCAATTGGCCGGCGTTCCGGAAGGCAGCGCCGCGGAACACGCAAAGCAACGCGGTAGCGTCATCATCGTTCTTCACGCCGTCCGTTAGTCCGATTACTTTGTCGTGCATGCCGGCTTGACCATAGAGCTCGGCCAATGAAACCATCACGAAACTATTTGGAGACAACTCGCCGACGACTTCGATTGCTCTCTCCAGTCTGCCGTCATTTTGATAGAACTCAGCGAGAAGGAGCCCAATCGTATCGCGCGTGAATGGGCCTTCAACTGTTACGCCAGGGGAGATGTACACTTTCGCTTTCGTGCCGCTAGAGAGGTACTCGCGAAAGAAGGGCTCCTGGGTGGGGTCCCGCCCAGAGTTCCAAACGTCCTCGAGCATTGACCGCGCGAGAGCTTCGTCCTCCTCTTGCCACATCGACCAGGCGAGAGTCTTCGCAACGATTGCTTGTTCCGGATGACGAGCTGGAATCGCGGTCAAAGCGGCGCGGTCGTTTGCGACGATGGCTTTGTAGAGCTCTTTCTCTCCCTTGGATGCAAACAATCCCGGGGTCTTTCGTCTCACAGGTTGAGGCGGCGCCGTCTTGCGGGTTGCATTCGAGTGCGATCGGCTCGCTCCCGAGCTCTCAGTCACCCAGCTGACGCCGGTGCCTGGAACGGACATGGTTCGACGGACGCGCCCGCTGGACATCAACGATGTGCGAAATCCCTTGGTTCCGGCTGAGAGCCCGACGCCACTCTTCGAGAGGTTTATTTTGAAACCCCCACCCAAGTTGATGGATCGTCGGAGGCGGACGCCCATTATTGATCCTTTTGCTCGGCGGCAGCAGGCTGCTCAGAATCTCGCTTTTTCAGAAAGAACGCACCGATCGCACCGGCGAGTGCGGCAACAACAATCCCGTGATAGGCGACAAGGATCACCTCCAGAAAATCAGCGAAGCCAGTGCCCGCCCGGAATGGTTCGCCGCCTATCGCTGCAAGCGTCGAGTCGTGGAGCGAGTGGACGTAATCGCTGGTTCCACCGAAGTCGAACATCAACCTGCCACTTACGAGGATGATGATCGTCGTAAGAACCGCCAGAGTTGTGATGCGACTCGCCAACCTATTTTCCGCGCTTCGCGTCGCGTGCACGAATGAGACGGTGCCACTCCCGACGCGTGCGACTCGAAAGACGCGCAACACTCGCATGAAGCGGAGGCCGGGTAGGGCAAGAATCGCCAATTCCCACCATCGTTTCTTCAAGTACGTGAATGTTGACTCGGCGATCACGACCCTGGCGACGAACTCGATAGCAAAGAGGATCCAAATCGCGATCTCGGCGACATTGAAAACCATGGCGAAGCCGCTGCCGGGTCGCGCCAAAGGCTCCAAAGTCCAGGCGGCCAGCCACAGAATGGCGAGAAGCACCATGTACGGGTCGAGGCGATCGTCGATTCTTTGAGCGAACTCTTCGCGCACTGTCGCCGGCCGGCTGAGTTCGTCGATCATCCGCGATCCACTCCCGCGGATGAGAACGCTCTTTACCGATGTGAATCTCTGCGTGATGCGAACCCAGGAACCCTGCGGTGCGTCGGGGTCTGGTCGATTGTCGTCCATCCTGCTCGCTCTTTCTCCTATCCAACGTGGACGCTAACTGACCAGATCGGCGGGCGAACGTCAACGCTACCTATCGGGTATTTCCATCTCCCGCTGGTCCTGACGATCCCTCCTGCGTCGAGCCTTCGCATCTCTTTGGCGGCGCGGCGCGAGAACGTGAGGACCAGAAGGTTCTGGGGCTTGGCGATCTTGGATTCGATGAGCCGAGCGACGCGCTCGACGATGACGCGTGTTTTCCCGGTCTCGGGCCCAGCCAGATACGGGGACGGTTTGCTGAAACGGCAAACCGGTGGATCCGGACCACAAATCGAGAATCTGTTCGCAATCGACGCGAACGATTCCGGGCACGGGCGAGAATGTCACACCGAGGTCTTATGCTTCAGTGCACGAGATTCGATAGTGGGCTTGTATTCTGGAGAAGACCTATGAATGACGGCGGAATTACGTCCGAGAACAAGAGCCTCGATTCGGGGAAGGTGGATCCGGTCGAGCTTCAGCGAACTCTGTCGCTCCTTCTCTCGCTTTCTTCCGCCGTTGATCGAGCGCAAGAAAAGTCTTCATCGGACGACCAGACCTCCGCTTCGAAGTAAAGCGCTCACGATGGTTCCCGCGATGCCCTTGGGGCGCAACGTTCTCGCGCTCGTCTTCGACTTCGACGACACTCTCGTTCCCGATTCCACGACGAAGTTTCTTCGATCGAGAGGAATCGACACCGCCGACTTTTGGAGCCGCGCCGGTGATCTCGTCCGACGGGGATACGACACAGCGCTCGCATGGCTCACGCTGTTCTTGCAGCTTGTGGGCGAAGACCGACCCCTCGGAAAGCTCACCAATGCCGATCTCCGAGAGTTCGGTCGAACGCTCGACAACGACGCCTTTGCCGGCCTTCCCGCTTTCTTCTATGAGGTTCGCGCGACCGCCGCAGAGGCAGATCGAGACGCTCACATTGAGTTCTACATCGTCTCCGGCGGGCTGAAGGAAATCATAACGAGTTGCGGCTTCATAGCCGAGAACTTCCGCGCTGTCTATGCCTCAGAACTGGGCGAGGACGAGAACCATGGCCTCAACTCCATCAAGCGAGCGGTCAACTTCACGGAGAAGACGCGTTATCTCTTCGAGATCAACAAGGGTCTCGACGCAACCGACACGTCGACAAACCCCTTTCTCGTAAACAAAGTGGTCGATCAGAGGCGCACTCCGTGGGAGAACATGATCTATGTGGGTGACGGACTTACCGACGTCCCGTGCTTCTCCCTCGTCTCGAGAAACGGGGGCCGGGTATACGGCGTCTTCAACCCCGCGGAGGAATCGAGGGCGAAGCGAGCGTTCGAGGATCTTCTGGCTCCTCAACGAGTCAGTAGCTTGCACTCACCGAGGTTTGGCGCGATAGACGACTTGGGTTCGGGCCTCCGCTTGTCTGTGGGCAACCGCATCACAGCGCTCAAGGTCGAAGCGAGCCAGGCCACCCATTAAAGATTCGTGACGCTGTCGCAGTTTCTCACGCGTGAATCTGACCATCGGCGTCAGTTTGGTCGTCCCAGTAAGCGTCTTCATCCTCCTCATCGCCGTCGCGCCAGGTCATGTCTTCGCCAAACTCATTTCCGCATGCGCGGCACCAATGAGACGGCTGTCCCGGACCGACCATGCAACCGCCGAGCTGGACCTCGCCGCGATCGGCCGCATCGACGGTCGCCGGCGCCGGATCGCCGTAGACGATCCTGCCGACATCCGAGCTTCCGCACCGCGGGCAGACCTCATTCGCTCTCACACCCAAAAGCGTAGCGCGCACCTGTGGCATCGCTTCCGTGTCGCACCTCTGAAGTATCCTCGCCAGAAGCTTTTCGTCGGGCACCGGGGGAGAAGAGGGCCGACCATGTCGCGCGCCGGAGGTCGTGCACGTCGAGAATATGAACGTCGACTTGCGCAGGACAAGGCGCAGCGGCGGGCGAAGATGCCGTTCATCGTTGCGATCCTCGTTCTCGTCGGCCCGGTCACATATGCGATCGTCCGCGCCGTCTTGCCTCGTCTGAACACGGGCGTGCTCAAAGGGCTCTCGTTCACACCCAAACAGAGCCACCAACTCGCTCTCTTCATCGCGATCGCTGCCTTCCTGTCACTCGCCGAAGAGGCTTTTCGCCGACGACCGACAACGCACGCCTTCCGCATCGGCGCGGAAGGGGAGGAGCGCGTCGGCGCGTTTCTCGATGGCTTCGAAAAGTATGGCTATCACGCGCTGCACGACGTGCCGCTGCGCGGCTATGGGAATATCGATCATCTCCTCGTCGGCCGAGGCGGCGTGTACACCATCGAAACCAAGAACGCGGCAGGAAAAGTTCGCATACGGAGGGCCACGTCAGAGAGAACGGCCGACGGCGCGAAGAACACATCGCGCAAGCGAGGCGTCAGGCTGATTTCGTACGCTCGAAGCTCGGGGAGCACCCACAGCTCGCTGCCGTCCCTGTCACACCGTACTTGTGCTACGCGCGTGCAGAACTTGACGTCGGATTCTTTGGCTCGAACGTGATTGAGGGCGTGCACGTCGTCAGGCCCGCCGGACTCAGGCGAACGATCCGACGCTCAAATGACGTCGTCGGATCGGCGCAGATAGCACGGCTCCTATCTGTACTTTCCGGTGAAGGAGAGGTTCCCGCAGTTCAGTCGGCGCCCCCGAGACCGCATGCGCCACTTCCGCACTGTTCTTGCGGATCGAAAATGGTCCTGCGCCGACGCAGATCCGATGGCGCGGCGTTCTACGGTTGTTCGCGGTATCCGATCTGCCGCGGAACCCGTCCAGCCTGATTCCGGCAACGCGTATCAGTCTTCTCTGTTGGGCGTAGGGACGGGTGAATGTCGTCTACGGGCTCACTGCTCACCTTTGAGTCTTAGCTCCCCGGAAAACAGACGACTTGACCGGCCTCGCTCGTTCTTCCCGAACTTGACCTCAAGAATTGCCTCTACGAACATATGTTCGAGTACTTAGTTTGACCAGGATTTCTAAGCCGTATACATTCTGTAAACAATGAGGACAGGATGCCGGAGATTAGGCAGGTGGTCTTCTCTCCGCAGATTGTTGAGAAGATCTGGGAAACGCATGGACTCTTGCAATGGGACGTCGAAAACGTGGTGTACGGCTCAGAGAGCGAGGCCAGGTGGGACAACGATCCAGTCCACGGGATACGGGTAATCGTTCGCGGTTTGACCGGCGAAGCGAGTCCACGGCTCGTTTTCGTGGCGCTGCGGCCGATCGATCCGGAAACCGGAGTCTGGGCATGCCTCACCGCGTTCGTGCCGACGGATGCGTCTTACGGCGAGGAAGAATGACAGCATGAGCGACGATCTGGAGCGAGCATGGCGGGAAGGAACGCCGGCGGATATCAAGCGAGTCCGTCCGCGGACGAGTGTTCTGTCGATCCGACTCCCCGTCGCCCTCCTCGAGCGCCTGGCTGAGCGCGCATGCGAACTCGGCCAACCGGAAAGCGTCATTGCCCGAGAAATGCTCGAGCGTGCCCTCGAAGGCGATCAGCCGACGACACCCGATGAGTTGGCGCACATGTTCGCACGGTGGATTCGTGAATACATCGAAGCGTTCCCTGGGCGTGCTTCCGAGCGCGTCCTTCCGAAGAAATAGCCCGGTTCCTTGGAGGTCTGGGCTGGTCCACGGGAGACGCGAACGCAAGCATGAACCCGTCTCCCTGCGCCTTCACCTCGTATCCGCGCCACGCATCGACGGCGCCGCGAACGCGATCGTTGTGCCAGCGCAAGACCTCCATCCACTCCGCGTCTCCGAGCGCGTTCGCGAGGCTCGTCGAGCTCTCGATGTCGCTGAACATGACCGCGACGGTTCCGTCCGGTGCCATCGCCGGATGGAGATCCGGTGGACGCGCCGTCACCGCTTCGGCCAGCTCGTCCACCCCGACGGGCACGCCCGGCACGTTCTCGACGGTATGCGACGCGTGCCACGAGACGAGCATCCACCGGCCGTGCTCGAGCCGGAAGACGGCCGTGAAGCGGAACTGAGCCACTTCACCGGATTCGAACCGGACGAGGACGTCGTCGGCGGCCCAACCGAACGAGCGATCGGCGTATGCGCGGAGCGCGCGCGACTCGAACTCCCGTGCCTTCAGCATGGCAGCCTGCGCGTTCCACGTGCCGACGATGCGGGAACGGCTCTCCCACCACTCTGCCGGATCCGTACCGACGCTCAGGATGTTGTCGGAGTGGGACCAGAACGTTCCGAACCCTCCCTCGTCGTAGCCGATCCAACGCTCGTAGATCTCGAGCATGCGCGCGGAGATGGATTCCGACGGCCTCATGCAAAGATGATACGGCGAAGCCTGCTCCGGCAGGATGCCGCTCGCGCGACAAGCGGCCGGGACGAGCGAATTACCGGGTCGTCGCGGAGGCGGTGTTGGACGGCGACGACCTGTTGCCGGAGCCGTCGAATGCGACGACGTAATACGCGTACGACGTTCTGCGCTTGAGCTTCGTGTCGGTGAAGCTCGTGGCCGTGGTC
>JAIVGO010000181.1 GCA_020201525.1 Actinomycetota bacterium
TGATGATACGGTGCGCTCCGAATCGCCCGCAAAGCCATGCGAACAGACCCTCGAACGACTCTCAGCGCCACCGAGTGTGTCGCTCTCGTCCTCGATCCTGGATGGAAGCTCATCGAGGACGGCATGACGACGGCCGACCCCCTGTCGTTTCCGGGCTACAGCGAATCGCAAAAAGATCGAGAATCCGTGTTGGTCGCGACCGGAGCCGCCGGCGAAACGCCCCTCGAGGTCATTGCGTTCGACTTCTCGGTATTCGGTGGCTCGCTCGGCGTCGTTGCCGGCGAACGCATCGCTCGCGCATTCGAGCGCGCGTCACGGCGACGCGGCGGCGTCATCGCGATGCTCGCGAGTGGCGGCGCGCGCATGCAAGAGGGCATGGTCGCACTCGTGCAAATGGTCAAGACGATCGCAGCCCGACAAACGTTTGCCAAAAACGGTTTGCCGTTCATCGCATATTTGCGGAATCCCACCACGGGAGGCGCCTACGCTTCGTTTGCAGGTCTTGCGGATTTCATCTGGGCGCAGCCCGGCGCGACGATTGGTTTCGCGGGCCCGCGCGTCGCCGCGGAGCTGAGCGGCGAGTCGCTGCCCGAGGGATCGCACACAGCCGAGTTCGCGCTCGACCATGGGTTGATCGACGAGATTGTCGAGCCGGAGGATCTCCGGCGGCACGTCGAGATGGTGCTCGATCTCGTCCTTGGACAGGACGCGCCGCTACCCGCGACGCCGGCGCCGCTTTCACAAGCCGGGCGAACGGATGCGTGGGATGAAGTGCTCCTCGCTCGGCATCCGTCTCGCCCCACCGCGCGCGGTTTCGCCGAACGAGTGGCAACGGGCATCGTCGAAATTCGCGGCGACCGAGCCGGAACGACGCGGACGGGCTTGCTGACCGGTCTGGGGCGCATCGGCGGATATCGCTTAGGCCTCGTGGCGCACGAGCGCATCGCACTGCCGCCGGGAGCCTTTCGCGCAACGCAGCGACTCGTTCGAATGGCTGCCCGGTTCGGTTTGCCGCTCGCGACCTTTGTGGACACGCCCGGCGCGAATCCGGCGAGCGCTTCGGAGAGCGGGGGAATCGTGCGCGCGATCTCCGGCGCGTTCCGCGACATCTTGGAACATCCGAGACCGACGATTGCCGTCGTAACCGGAGAAGGAGGCTCGGGCGGGGCGCTGTCGTTCGCATGCTGCGATCGTGTGTTGATGCTCGAACACTCCTTCTTCTCGGTGATCGCGCCGGAGGGCGCCGCGGCCATCCTTCGCCGGGACGATGTACCCGGCGTCGCTCGTGACCTTCGCCTGACCGCGCACGACCTCGTCGCGCTGAAGATCGCCGACGGCGTTATCGGCGAAGGCCAAACCGGGGCTCACGTCGATCCGGGAACGGCGGCGCGCGGCATCGCCGCAGCAGTCGCATCATTCATTCGGAAGCCGGGCGAGAAGGACCCCCGCCCGGCTCGCCTGGAGAAGTGGCGCCGCGCCGGCAACTCGTTTCTGCGCGGCGCATGACGAGCCCGGCGCGAAAAAAGAAACGCGTCCGGCCGCCCCGAAAGATCGTTCCACGAGGCCGAATGGGCATCGGCTGGATTATCGGACCGGTGCTTCTAGCAGGACTGATTCTCTTCGCCGGGGTTATTTTGCTTCTAGCACGGGGTAGATAGTGAGCGACAACAGAACAAGCCTCGTTACCGGTACCGCCCGGCAATCGTTGGGATTAGCAGCAGGTGCTCTCACCTTTGACACTTGCAAAAAATCGGTGAGAATTACATCGCTGTAAATCCTTCCCTTACGGCAAGAGGGAAGGAGCGACCACGGTGCGTGGGGAAATCGTTACGCGGGGAATCAAGGCCGGAACCTCGGCGAGGGAACGCTGATGAAGGCCAAGAGCAAAGTGCGTCGAATTTCGGGGGACGCGAAGGCCGTAGGACGGGCCGTCACTCGCGCGCTGCGCCGCCCGTCGACGTATCCGGGCGCCCTCAAAGAGATGTTCTCCACCGGCCTGAACATCGCCCTGTTTCCGGCCGGCCTCATCGGCGAAGCCGTCGGCGCGGAGCCGACGAATGGAGCGCTGCGCGGACGGTTCTCCCCGCAGCTGGCGCTCCGATATCTCGACCCGAACGCAGCGTCGACCCCGATCATCCTCGTGCACGGCTACTTCCACAATCGCTCCGCGTTCGTGATGATGCGTCGAGCGCTGCGCCGCGCCGGGTACCACAACGTCGAGTGCTTCAACTACAACGTCATCGGTCACACAGTCGACGAGCTGGCCCAGAACCTGAAGAGCTACATCGACAACATCCTCGAATGCACCGGCGCGGAGAAAGTTCACCTCGTCGGCCACTCGCTGGGCGGACTCATCGCGCGCACCTATGTCCAGCAGTACGGCGGAGACGAAACGGTTCACACGTGCGTCACGCTCGGTACGCCGCACGCCGGAACGTACGCCGCGTTCGTGGGACGAGGTAAAGCGGCGAAGGAGTTGCGTCCGGCATCAGAGCTCATCAAGCGTCTCGACGCCACGGCTCGGCCTTCGGCAGTTCGTTGGGTGAGCTACTACTCGAATCTGGACGCGTTGATCGTGCCGGCGACCTCGGCCAAGCTCACGCATCCCGCGTTCAACGCGACGAACATCCTCATCAAGGATCTCGGGCACATGAGCTTGCTGATTTCTTCGCCGCTCATGCACTCGATCGCCGTATCGCTGTCACAAATCGCCACTCCGGAGCAGCCGGAACCCGCAACGGTGTCGGCGCTCAAGCCCGCGAAACCTGCGCGGGCGCGCAAGCGCAAAGCCGATACGGCGTAACTAGCCGTCTTCTTCCGGCGGCTGCTGCCGGCGAAACCTCGTCAATCTCTTTTCGAGCGGCTTGAATCCTGCAAGTGCGAGAATCGTCAAGCCGGCGACGGTGAGTGCGCCCGTGTAAAAGCCGACGGCGACGGCGAGCCCGACGGCCGCCGTGACCCAAAGGCTCGCAGCCGTCGTCAGCCCGCGAATCGTTTGGCCGCTTCGAAGAATCGTTCCGCCGCCGAGAAACCCGATGCCGACGACGATCTGACTTGCGACGCGGGTGACGTCGGCACGGACGACGTCGGAATTTCCCGGCGCGAATGTTTGAAAGCCGACGGCCCCGACGAGCGCGAAGAGGCACGAGCCGAGCGACACGAGAAGGTGTGTGCGCAGGCCGGCCGGCTGATCGCGAAGCTCCCGTTCGACACCGATCACGGCGCCCAGCGCGGCCGCGAGGAGGATTCGGACGACGATCGTCCCGTCGCTGATCACGCCGTGCAGTGTAATTAGATCTTGCTGAGCGGTGCGTAGGCGAGGAGGAGTCGCTTCGGGCCTTCCGAATCGAAATGCACGGTCGCTTGCGCGTCGCTTCCCCGACCGGCAACCGCGACGACGACGCCTTTCCCCCAACGATCGTGGAACACGGCATCGCCGACCGACAGCGAAAGAGCCGGCTCCTGCACCTCGGGCGCATCCGGCTCGTGCTCGTCGTCCCCGATGAGGCGAACGAGCTCCCGAGGAATCTCGGAAAGGAACCGCGACGGCGGATTGTACGACGAGCCACCCCAGAGCGAGCGGCTCCACGCGTGCGTCAAGTAGAGACGCTCACGGGCGCGTGTGATACCGACGTAACAGAGCCGGCGCTCCTCTTCCATTTGATCGGGCTCGGTCATCGATCGGATGTGCGGGAACACACCGTCTTCGAGCCCGGTGAGAAACACGATTGGAAACTCGAGGCCCTTTGCGTTGTGCAGCGTCATCAACGTGACGCTGCCTTCGTCGTCAATGATCTCGTCGGCTTCACTTACGAGCGCAACCCGTTCCAGAAACTGCTGGACGCCGGCGTCGGGCTCGGCCTCGGCGAACTCTCGAGCGACGCCGAGGAGCTCTTTCAAGTTCTCCACGCGACCAGCCGCTTCAATCGACCGCTCGGCTTCGAGCTCCGCGACGTACCCGCTGCGTTCGTAGATGGCTTCGAGAACCTCCTCGGCCGCCGCACCGTGTTCGACCATCTCCCGTAGCCCGCGCAACAGAGCACCGACGTCGCCGACGGCGCTGCGTGCGCGCCCGCTAAGATCCGTCTCATCGACACGATCGACCGCGGCGGCGAGCGTGATGCCTTCTTCGTTCCCAAGTCGTTCGAGCGCCGCGACCGTTTGGTCGCCGATCCCGCGTTTGGGCACATTGATGATCCGCCGGAGCGACACTTCATCGACGGGATTCGCGCTGACGCGAAGGTACGCCAGCGCATCCTTGATTTCCTTGCGTTCGTAGAACTTCACGTTGCCGATGATCCGGTACGGCATCCCGAATCGAACGAACACCTCTTCGAGCACGCGCGACTGCGCATTCGTCCGGTAGAAGATTGCAACATCGCCGTAGCGATATGCGTCCTCGCGCAGCGTTTCGATTTCGCGGGCGACGTACGCCGCCTCGTCGTGCTCGTTCTCCGCGTGATACCGCGTGATCTGTTCGCCGTGACCTGCATCCGTCCACAGGTTCTTCGGCTTCCGCATCTGATTGTTCTCGATGACGGCGTTCGCAGCCGAAAGGATGGTTTGCGTCGAGCGGTAATTCTGTTCGAGGGTGATCACGCGCGCGTCCGGGAAGTCTTCCTCGAACCGCAGCACGTTGCGGAAGTCGGCGCCCCGAAAGGCGTACACAGATTGGTCCAAGTCGCCGACGACACAGATGTTCCGGTCGCGTTCGGCGAGCATCGTTGCCATACGGTACTGAGCGCCGTTCGTGTCTTGGAACTCGTCGACGAGGATATGCCGGAACCGATCTCGATATTCCTCGAGCACCTCGGGGAAGAGCCGGAACAAATGGACGACGTTCAGGATGAGGTCGTCGAAGTCCATCGCGTTCGCTTGCCGCAAGCGACGCTGATACATCCGGTAGACGTCGGCCACCATCCGCTCGAAAACGTTCGAGGTTCGTTCGGTGTAGAGCTCCTCGTCGATCAGTTCATCCTTTGCCCGTCCGATCGCCGTCGCCATTTGTCGCGGCGTGAAGCGGCGCGGATCGATCTCGAGCTCCTTGATGCACATTGCAAGCAGCCGCTCCGAGTCGGAGGAGTCGTAGATCGTGAACGTGGTGGTGAACCCGAGACGCTTGCCCTCCTTTCGCAACAACCGCGCGCATGCGGAGTGAAACGTCATGACCCACATCGCCCGGCCGAGCCGTTCGCCGACGAGCCGACCGACGCGCTCCTTCATCTCGCCGGCCGCTTTGTTCGTAAACGTGATCGCCAAGACTTGAAATGGTGAGACGTTTCTTTCGCGGATGAGGTGCGCAACCCGGTGGGTTAGAACGCGTGTCTTTCCCGACCCTGCCCCGGCAATGACGAGCAACGGGCCGTCTCCGTGCGTGATCGCGTCTTGCTGAACGGAATTCAGGCCGGCAAGGAGATCGGGAAGTTCAGAGGGAGCCATCACTTTGATTATAGAGACAGCACAACGGGCTCCGAGGGCGTTTCGGCGCGCAATTTTCGCTGAACCAGCCGAACCAGGCGTCCCACCATAGGATGCCCGACGATGAAGCCCGGCGCGAAGTTCGCAGTCGTCCTGAGCGGCGTGATCTTACTCGCCGTCGCGTTCGTACCGCGCGCTCTGTCACTTGACCGCGCCCTCACGATCGACGAGCGGTTGTGGATCGACCGCTCCGAACGTTTCGTCGAAAACATTTTCGATGGACACCTTTCGAGGGCATACGAGACGGGACACCCGGGCGTCACCGTGATGTGGCTGGGCGGGCTTGCGCAAAAGACCCTTCCCGACACCGCGTCCCTTCGGGATCGATACGTGCGCGCGCGGCTTGCTCTTTCGATCGCCGACACCGCGTTGATTCTGTTCATCGCGTGGGTCCTCGCTTCCGTCGCCGGCGGGCTCGCCGGCGTCACCGGCGGACTGCTGCTGGCGCTCGACCCGTTTCTTCTCGCCCACAATCGGGTGCTGCATCTCGACGGTCTGCTGGCGCTGTTGATGGCCGCGTCCTTGCTTTCACTCATGCGCGGCCTGCGTGAATCATCGGCACGATGGATGGCGATCTCGGGCGTGCTCGCCGGGCTCGCAGCCCTTACGAAGCAGCCGTCGGTCTTCCTCGTCGCGGCGGCGCTCGTGCTGTTGTGGCGGGACGGCCGGGGCATTCTTCGAAGATTTGGCCTGTGGGTGGCTGCAGCCGCGGTGGCCGCGTTTCTGCTGTATCCCGTGCTCTGGGTCGCGCCGATTCATCCGCTCGGATTGATGCTCGGCAGCGCGGCGCGCGGAGCGTCGGACTCGCATTCCGGCGGGTTTTTTCTCGGACGTCCGGTCGGCAACCCGGGCCCGTTGTTCTATCCTGTCGTTTTCTTGTGGCGCACGAGCGTCTTGACGCTCCCGGCTTCAATCGCCACGACCGTGTGGGTCCTTCGCAGCCGTGGCTCAGAAACGAAGTTGCCGCGAGCCTTGTTGCTGTTCGGCCTAGGTTTCGCGTTGATGATGACGTTCGGCTTCAAGAAAGGCGACCGGTATCTGCTGCCGACGATCGTTGCAGTCGATCTGGCCGTCGCGGTCGCGGCATCGCGCGTCCTCGCCGAACGCCCGCGCGGGGCGGTTGCGGCCGCGCTCGTCGCAGGCGCCGTGCTCCAC
>JAIVGO010000182.1 GCA_020201525.1 Actinomycetota bacterium
GGCCAGGGAAACTCCTCGGTCTCGTCGTACTCTGCGGCGACGGGACGGATTTCTTTTTCGGCGAACTCTCTGAGGAATTTGCGGAACTCCGTCTGTTCTTCGGTCAGTGCAAAGTTGGCCATGACGTCCCTCGCGCGATCGGTTACTTGCCAGTAACTTACCTGAGGGTAATATAGGCCCCGCCCGGCGGCGGCGTCAAGACGAGACGGAGGCGCGGAAGTGGCGACACGAAGGCTTTCGGCGGAGGCGCGGCGCGCGCAACTGCTGGACGTCGCGCGCGCGGTGTTCGCGGCCGACGGTTATCCCGGCGCGGCCATGGAGCAAATCGCATCCAGCGCCGGGGTGACCAAACCGGTGCTGTACCAGCATTTCGAGAGCAAGAAGGAGCTGTATCTGGCCCTTCTCGAAGAAGACATGTCGCGTCTGCTGGCCGACGTGGAGAAGACGATCCAAGGCGTGACCTCGAACCGTGACCGCATTCACGGCGGAATCGAGGCCTACTTCACCTTCATCGACGAGAACGAAGGCTCCTTCCGGCTTCTCTTCCGTGAGACGATGGGCGCCGACCCTGATTTTCGCGAAGCGATCGACCGCTTCCGGGACGCGCTCGCGAATAGAATCGGAGCCATCATCGCCGCCGAGACGAGGTTGCCGAAATCGGAATCGGAGTTGCTGGCGCGTGGCGTGATGGGGATCGCCGAATCGGCAGCGCAGTGGTGGCTCGAACGACGCGAGGTTGATAAAGAAAAGGTCGTCCGCGATCTGTCGGACTTGGCGTGGCGAGGATTGGCGGGACTCCCCCGTCATCACAACTCTGGAGGGCAAGCTTGAGCAAGGGCTCGTATGACAAGCGGCTGCAGCGAAAGAGAGATCTGGAGAAAGCGCAACGCCGTCGCGCGAAGCGCGTGCGTCAGATTCGAATGTGGGTTAGCGCCGGTATCGCCGTCGCAGCCGTCATCGCGATTCTGCTCTTCACCACCGGCGGAAAGACGGCGAAGCCGGCTGCATCGAAAAAGGGAACACCGACCCCGAGCGCGTCGCCGACCGCATCGGCCGGCACTCCGTGCACCGGACCGACCCCGCCGGCCGCGCATCCGAAGACGTACAAGCAGTATCCACCGACTGTGGTGAAACAAACGAAGAAGTACGACGTCACCATGGAGACCTCGTGCGGGACGCTCCACATGACGCTCGATCCCAAGCTTGCGCCGAAGGCCGTCAACAATTTCGTGTACTTGGCACAGCAAGGCTTCTACAACGGATTGACGTTTCACCGGATCGAGGAGCACGCACCGTTCCAGCTCGTCCAAGGCGGCGACCCCAAAGGCGACGGTAGCGGAACGCCCGGATACCAATTCACCATCGAGAAACCGAAACCGTCGGCCACCGACTCCTACGTCCAGAGCCGTACAGACGCCCAGACCCATAAGCCCTCGACGTACTACTTGAAGGGCGTCGTCGCGATGGCGAACTCCGGCGGCGCCGCGACAAACGGAAGCCAGTTCTTCATCGATGCGAGCGACGTGCAGCTGGGTCCCGATTACACGGTACTGGGTAAGACGGATGCAGCTTCCCTCGACGTCCTCAACAAGATGATTGCGGTTCCGGTCGTTGCAGCAAACCCAGGACAACCTCCGACGTCACCGCAGCCGAAGGTCTACATCATCAAGGTGACCGTCAAGGAAGTAGCCTGACCGATCCACGATGAGCAACACCAAGAAACGCGGCGCCGATTCGACTGATCCTCAGGCACGCAAGCAGGCGGCGACCGCCGGATGGGCACTCGGCATACTCGCCCTTCTGACCACCGTTGGAATCGTCGCGAAAGTAGCCACGAAGCAGCCGGTAGTCCCGACGTCACCCGAGCCCGTTCCCACGGTGACGTCGTGCAGCGGCGAGCAGCCGAGCGTTCCGCTGCGCGATCCCGGGCCGTACAGCGCGCCCGAGGAAGCCGAGGTCGACACGAGCCATATCTTCGTCGCCACTTTCAAGACGTATTGCGGCGACATCGCTTTCAAGATCGATCCGCGAGACGCGCCGGAGGCAGCGCGCTCGTTCATCTTCCTTGCACAGCGGCGATACTACGACGGGCTCACGTTCGATCGCCTCGTGCAAGGGCTTGGAGTCTTCGGCGGGACGGCCGACCCCGGCTACACGATGAGCGCAAAGACGGGAAAGCCATTCGCGATTGGAGATCTGGTGATGGTCGACACGGAGCCGGATTCGCCGATCCGGATAGCGGCGCGGTTCGCGGTCTTGACCCGGCCAGTCCGCACCGGCGTGGCCGGCGTACGAATCGGAACTCCCCTCGATGGCAGCGACGCGGCAAACCGCGCGACACTTGCGCGGCTACTTCAGCAGCCGGTCGACGGAACCACGCCGAAAGAACCCCTGTACATCGTCCACATCGACATTCAGGAATTCACGCGGGACTGACGAAGAGCTACTCTGCCGGAACCTTCGCGGGTCGTCCCACCGAGAAATACTTCGCTTCGGGATGGTGGACGATGATCGCGCTCGTCGATTGCTCCGGCTGGAGCTGAAACTCCTCGCTCAGGCTCACGCCGATTCGCTCCGGCTCCAGCAGCTCGAAAATTTGCTGCTGATCTTCGAGGTTGGGACACGCCGGGTACCCGAAGGAATAACGCGACCCGCGATATCCCTGCGAGAACAAGCCGCCGATGTCCCCTGCATCCTCGCCGGCGATGCCGAGCTCTTCCCGAACGCGCTTGTGCCACATCTCCGCGAGCGCTTCCGCCATCTCGACGGATAGCCCGTGCAAGTAAAGGTAGTCTGTGTATTGATTCGCAGCGAAGAGCTCTTGCGCGACCTCGCTGGCCCGCTTTCCCATCGTCACGACGTGAAACGCGACGGTGTCCATCCCGCCGGAGGACGCCGGGCGGAAGAAGTCTGCGATGCAAAGCCGGCGGTCGCGCGGCTGGCGCGGAAAAGTAAATCGCACCCATTCGCTCCCGTCGTCTCGGTAGACGATCAGATCGTCGCCTTCGGACTGCGCGGGAAAGTAGCCGTAGACAAGTGCGGGCTGAAGGATTTGCTCCGCGATGCAACGATCGAGCCACGAGCGAAAGACCGGCTCGACGTTGTCTTCGATGAACGCTTCGTAGTCCTCGGGCGACTGGTCCTTCCGCCTGCGGTACTGCCACTGGCCGCGGTATAGCGCAACCTTGTTCACGTAGGCGGCAATGTCTGGAATCGCGAGACCTTTCACGATCCGGCTGCCGGTGAACGGCGCCGCCGGAATCTGCACGTTCGTCGAAACGGCTGAGCGCGCCGGCGCGCCGTTCGGCGACACGACCGTAACCGGCCGTTCGATCTTCGGCTTCGGCGCCGTCTCGAGCTCGATGGGCTTTCCTTCACGCTTCGCCGTCATGAGCGCGTCCATCGTCCGCAAGCCCTCGAAGGCGTCGCGGCCGTAGAAAACGTGCCCGCGGTACAGCTCGCGAAGGTCCCGTTCGACATAGGAGCGGGTCAGCGCGGCACCGCCCAGCAGCACCGGATAGTGATGCAGCTCGCGGCGATTGAGCTCCTCTAGGTCTTCGCGCATCACGAGCGTCGATTTCACGAGCAGCCCCGACAGGCCGATCGCATCCGCGCTTTCGCGCTCGGCGGTCTCGATGATCGACTGGATCGGCTGCTTGATGCCGATGTTGTAAACCGTGTAGCCGTTGTTGGTCAGGATGATGTCGACGAGGTTCTTGCCGATGTCGTGCACATCGCCCTTCACGGTCGCGAGAACGATGCGGCCCTTCGAGCCGTCGCCGATTTTTTCCATGTACGGCTCGAGGTGTGCGACCGATTGCTTCATAGTTTCAGCCGACTGCAACACGAACGGCAGCTGCATCTCGCCGCTCGCGAACAGCTCGCCGACCACTTTCATGCCGGCGAGTAAGAACGTGTTGATGATCTCGAGCGCGGGATAGCCGGAAAGCGCTTCGTCGAGATCCGGCCCCAGGCCGTTACGCTCCCCATCGATGATGCGGCGCTTCAAGCGCTCTTCGAGCGGAAGACCGCTCAAGTCCTCCCGTGCCGCGCCGCCGGTGCCGCCGACACCTTCGAAGACCTTCAGGTAATGCTGCAACGGATCGCGTCCGCCCGGCCGGCGGTCGTAGACGAGGTCGAGCGCAGCTTCACGCTGCTCTTCGGGAATGCGCGACATCGGCAAGATCTTCGCCGGCGAAACGATCGCCGCGGTGAGGCCCCGCGAAACCGCCTCGTGCAAGAAAACCGAGTTGAGCACTTGCCGGCCGGCCGGGGTGAGACCGAACGACACGTTCGATACGCCGAGCGATGTGAAGGATTCCGGAAACTCTTTCGTCACTCGTTCGACGGCGTCCAGTGTCTCGATGCCGGCGCGGCGCGCTTCCTCTAGTCCGGTCGAAATCGGAAAGACGAGGGTGTCGAAGATGATGTCGTGTGCTTCCAATCCGTAATCAAGGCACAGGTCGAAGATGCGCTTGCACACCTCCAGCTTCCAGCCGGCCGTCGTCGCTTGACCCTTTTCCTCGATCGCCAGCGCAATGACTGCGGCGCCGAAGCGCTTCGCCAAAGCAAGGTTGCGCATCAGCCGCGTCTCGGGCCCCGTTCCCTCTTCGAGGTTGATCGAGTTGATGACGCATCGTCCCCCGACCAGCTTCAGTGCGGTCTCGATGACCTCGGGCTCGGTCGAGTCGATGAAGAGCGGCAGTGTCGACCGCGTCCGAAATCGCGATGCGATCTCGGTCATGTCCGTCACGCCGTTGCGGCCGGTGAAGTCGATACAAATGTCCAGCGAGTGAGCCCCTTCGCGAATCTGCTCCTTCGCGACTTGCACCGTTCCGTCGAAGTCTTCGGCCGCGATGAGCTCCTTGAATTTCTTCGATCCGAGCGTGTTGCAGCGCTCGCCGATGACGAAAAACGACACGTCCTGCTTGAACGGCTGCGCGACGTACAGCGACGAGCAACCGGGTTCATGCTCCGGATCCCGCGGCTTCAGCTCTCTGTCGCGCAGCGCGTCGGCAAGCTGCCGGATGTGTTCCGGCGTCGTGCCGCAGCATCCGCCGGCGACCGCAGTGCCGAACTCCTCGACGAAAACGCGTTGATGGCGGACGAGATCTTCCGGCGTCAGCGGATAGAACGTCTTGCCGTCGCGCAGCTCCGGCAGGCCGGCGTTCGGCTGCACGCTGACAGGCCGCCGCGAGTGTTGACACAAATAGCGCACGTGCTCGGTCATCTCGAGCGGACCCGTGGCGCAATTGATGCCGATGACGTCGATGACGTCGAACGGCTCCAGCGCGGTGAGGGCGGCACCGATCTCACTGCCGAGCAGCATTTGACCGGTCGACTCGATCGTCACTTGGACGATCAGCGGAAGCTTGCGGCCGGTCGCGGCGAAAGCGTCTACACACCCGGCGATCGCCGACTTGGTCTGCAGCAAGTCTTGGCATGTCTCGATGACGAGCAGGTCGGCGCCGCCGTCGATGAGGCCACGCGCCTGGATCCCGTACGACGTGGCAAGGTCGTCGAACGTCGTGTGTCCGAGGCTCGGCAGCTTCGTACCCGGTCCGATCGATCCGGCCACCCACCGAGGCCGGTCGGTGAAGGACGCAGCCGCTTCCTTTGCCAATCGCGCTCCGGCGACGTTGAGGTCGTACACCTGGTCGGCCATCTCGTATTCGCCTTGAACGACGAGGTTCGCGCCGAACGTGTTGGTCTCGACGGCGTCGGATCCGGCTTCGAAGTAGGCCGCGTGAATCGCGCGAATGACGTCCGGCCGCGACAGATTGAGGACTTCGGAGTTTCCTTCCTTGCCCCAGAAATCATCGAGCGTCAGGGCCGCGTTTTGGATTTGCGTCCCCATCGCGCCGTCGAAGATGACGACGCGCTTCGAGAGGGCCTCGAGGAAGCTGTTCACAGATGCGATTCTAGCGGCCCGAAGCCGCCTTCCCGGGCGGTTTCAGGCCGGGCGGTTTTCGGCGTCGACCCCGTCAAGCGGCGGGTTCGCGAGGTCGCGCTCGCTCAGGATGCGGTCTCCTTCGGGCCAGACGATCCCGACCTGAGGGTCGTCGTACTTGATCCCGAACTCGTCGGAGCCGTCGAAGTACTGGTCGACGAGGTACGTGAGCGTCACGTCGGTTACCGCGTAGAAACCGTGCGCAACGCCGGGCGGAATGTAGAGCCCTACATCGGCGCCGTCGCCCATCTCGACGAGATCCCAGTTACCGCTCGTGGAGGAAGATTCGCGAAAGTCGTACAGAGCCGCCACGGCGCGGCCCGCGACGACGTACCAATAGTCGGACTGAAAAAGGTGGTAGTGGAGCCCGCGGAGGACGCCTTGCTTCGAATCCGACCTGTTGCCTTGCACCATTTCCTGCGCGCCGGGAATCCACTCCTTGCGGAACGTCTCGATGAAGCGTCCACGCTCGTCGCCGTGCGACTGCAACGACACGACGAACACGCCGTCGATCTGCTTGAGCGGCTGCACCTCGGACATGGGTTGCTCCTATGTCAAGCCGCGACCGATTGCAAGCCGGTCGGGGTCTTGATCGTGTGTTTGATCATCGTGTCGTAAACCTTTCTCGCAATGTGACGCTTCAAGCTGCGGAGCGCTTCG
>JAIVGO010000183.1 GCA_020201525.1 Actinomycetota bacterium
GAGCTCCCACGGCTCCGGCATGTCGAGGACGGCGCGATCGAACTGCTCCCCCGTCGCGACCACGTCGCGCAGGTCGCCGTGGCGGAGCTCGACCCACGGCGGGATCCGGCCGAGGAAGGCGGCGACGTTCTCCGCGGCCTTGCGGTGGAAGTCCTCCCGCAGTTCGTAGGACACGACCCGTCCGTTCTCGCCGACCGCCCGGGCCAGGGTCATGGTGAGCGAGCCCGAGCCGGATCCGGCCTCGAGGACGCTGATGCCCGGGTACACGTCGGCGTGGACGAGGATCGCCCCGAGGTCCTTGGGGTACACGACCTGCGCCCCGCGCGGCATCTTCAGGACGAAATCGGAGAGCCGGGGGCGGAAGCAGGTCAGCGATCCGCCGAGTGTGGAGTGCACGACGGTGCCCTCGTCCGCACCGATGATCAACGAGTGCAGCACCACACCGCCGTGATAATGGAACTCCCCACCCTCGACGAGGCGGATCATGAACCGCCGTCCCTTCGGATCGATCAGCAGGGACCGATCGCCCTCCCGGAAGGGGGCCGGCATCCGGCTAGCTCCGGTCCGCGGTGCCGTACAGCTCGGCCGGGAGGACCTCCTCGGAGAGCTCCCCCACGGTCTGGAGATCCTCGGGAGCCAGGAGCGTGCGGCCGAGCACCTGGGCCCTGGCGCGGCAGAACGCGCAGAACCGCCCGGTGGTCGGCTGCCCGCACTCCTCGCACGCCGTCAGGGTGGCGCGGTCCTCGCTCGAGAACAGGTGGGCGGCCTTGTCGAGATAGCCCATGAAGAACTGGGCCTTCGTTCCCGGCGAACGGGACTCGATGGCGTTCATGGCCTCCTTGTAGCGGAGCTGCGTGTTCCCCGCGACGAGCGGACACTCCTCGACCACATAGTCGATCCCGCGGAGGAACGAGTAGGCCGCCGTCTCCAGCTCGCTCAGGCGGTAGAGGGGCTTCACCTTCTTCACCATGCCGTCCTCGCGCGCCGGGAGTACCGGTGACTGGCGGGCGATGTACTCGGTGTCCCACCGGAGGGTGTTGCCGAGCAGCGTGGCGGCCTCGTCGTCGAGGTTGTGGCCGGTGGCCACGACGTCGAAGCCATGCTCGAGCGCCGTCCGGTTGAACACGTAGCGCTTCGACAGCCCGCAGACCGCGCAGGTCGATCGGGAGCCGGTCCTGCCCGCGGTGGGGATGTCGAACCCGTAGTCGGCGCGCAGGTCCACCTCGATCAGCTCCGCCTCGCGCTCGCGGGCGAAGGCGCGCGTCACGTCGCCGGAGCGATCGCTGTACTCACCGATCCCCAGACCGAGGTAGAGCCCGCTGACCCGGTAGTCGAGCTCCAGCAGCACGTCCCAGAGGGCCAGGGAATCCTTCCCCCCGGACACGGCGACGAGGATCCGATCCCCCGGGCGGATCATGTCGTGCGACTTGATCGCCCGCCGCACCTGCTCGCGGACGTGATGCTCGAAGCACTCCTGACAGAACGACGCGTTGTGACGGCGGACCTCGATCACCGCGGGCCCCCGGCAGCGCTTGCACTTCATCCCCGGATTGGAGCCTCCGCTGATGACGGGGCGGATCTCGATCTCGTCGTCGTCGGCGAGGCGCTCCTCCCGGGTGATCAGGGCCTTCTGCCGGATGACGAGGACGGTGTCGGGGTCGACCCCGAGCTCGATGAGCACGTCGTGGACCTTCCGGGGACCGGCGACGTGCAGCTCGCGGTCGGGGTTGCGGAGCTTGACCCTCACGGGCCACAGCGTAGCGAACCCGCAGCTAGGGCAGGGGGTTGACGCCGAGCGTGACCGTGTAGGTCTCACTGGAGCCGTCGGCGTGCACGACCTTCACCGTGGCGGTGTCGCCGGGCCGGTGTGAGCGGATGAGCGAACCAAGCGACTCGGATCCGTCCACCGTCTTGCCGTCGAAGGCCACGATGACGTCGCCGCCCTTGATGCCGGCGTCCTCGGCGGGACCGGACGGCGCCACGTCGTCCACGTAGGCGCCCTGGTGGACCGGGAGGTTGAACTGATACGCGAGCCCCTGCGTGACGTCCTGGCTCGTCACGCCGAGGAACGCCACGGGGCCCTCGGGATTCGCCAGCGCATCCTCGATCGTCGATCTGGCGGCGTCCATGGCGATGGCGAACCCGATGTTCTCGGCGTTCGCGGCGCCGGCGCCGGCCGTGTCGATGCCGACCACCTGGCCTCGCAGGTTCACGAGCGGGCCGCCGGAGTTGCCGGGGTTGATGGCGGCGTCCGTCTGGATCACGTTGGGGTACGTGCGGCGCCCCTCGGGCCGGTAGTTCTCGTCGGGGACGGTGATGCTCCGCCCGAGCGCGGACACGATCCCGCTGGTCACGGTGGGGCCGCCGGCGAGCGCGAGCGCGTACCCGATGGCCACGACCCGCTGCCCGAGCTGCAGCTGCGACGAATGTCCGAGCGCCACGGTCGGAAGGCCCTGTGCGGGGATCTTGAGGACGGCCAGGTCGGCCGAGGCATCCCCGCCGATGACGCGGGCCTCGTACCGCTGCACGTCCGGCCCCTGCGTGATCACCGTGATGCGCTGCGCGCCTTCCACGACGTGGTAGTTCGTGACCACGACGCCGTCGGAGCGCACGACGAAGCCCGTGCCGACTCCCTTGCCGGGCTCGAACCCCAGTCCGGTGTTCTGCAGGAGGTTCGTCGTCACGTTCACGACCGCCGGGCGGACGCGCTGCACCACCGCAACGACGGGGTCCTGCCCCGGGCGGACCCGGAGCGGTTTCGATCCGGCGACGAGCGGACGCAGGTGGATCGACGCGCGCTCCGGCGCGACGGCGCGGGTCACCGAGCAGGCGGTGCCGAGCACGACGACGGCGGCGACGGTCGCGAGCACTCGTCTCATCACACCCCTATTCGTCGCCGGGCTCGCCGGGGGTTCGGGTCGCATGGAACGAGTCTACGAAGCCTCAGCAGTGCAAGGACGCGACGGGGTCGACGATCTCGGGTGGGCCGGGCTCCAGGCGGACGCAGCCGAGCGGCGGCACGTTCACGGCGCGGAACCCCGAGAAATCGCCTCCGCGCCCGGTGAGGTAGGCCGCGGCGAGGGGGGCCTCGTGCGAGACGCCGACCACCACGCCCTCGTGCTCATCGGCGGCCTCCCGCGCCCACGCCAGCACCCGGGTGCCGACCTCGGAGAGCGGGTCGTCCGGGCACGCCGAGCCGGGATCCTCCTCGTAATCCGCCACGGCCGGATCGGCCGCCGCGAGGCCCGCCCAGGGGGTTCCGGCCCACCGCACCCAGAACGACCACTCGATCAGTCGGTCGTCGGTGACGACCTCCAGGCCGTGGGGAGCTGCGAGGGCGCGGGCGGTCTGTTGCGCGCGCTCCAGCGGGCTCGCGTACACCGCTCGCACCGGCGCGGCGGCCAGCAGCTTCCCGAGCGCCTCCGCCCCGCGCAGGCCCTCCGCCGCCAGCGGGAATCCCGGAAGGCGGGCGTACACGACGCCCTGCGGGTTCTCCACCAGGCCGTGGCGGAAGCCGAGGACGACGGTCACGTCAGGGCGTCTTCACGCCGCCGCGGAGCATCTCCACCGCGCGGCCGACGCGTCGGCGGCGGGTCTCCTCACGCTTCGCGTCGGTGATCCACTGCGTGTACTCCTTGCGGTGGGTGAACGAGAGCTTGTCGAAGGCGGCCTGCGCGGCCCGGTCGCCGTTGAGGGCCCTGGCCAGGTCCGGGGGGACGTCGATCTCTCGCGGGCTCTCGTCGAGCTCGATGGTCACGGTCACGCGGTCGCCGGGTCCGAGGCTCGCACCCGCCTGGATGTCCTTGCGCAGCGCCACGTACGAGACGCCGTCGTACACCGCCACCCTGGTTCGGTACGGGTAGCCGTTGATCGTCGTGTTCACCGGAGGCCGCTTGCCGGCCCCCAGCGATCCCACGATCTCATCGGGGACCACGAACGAGCACGCGCCGCGCTCGTCCTCCTCGAGCCGTGCCGAGAACCGCTTCCGCGCCATGGGTGGATTGTACGAATGCAGAGGCCGGAAGTTGGTCGGATTGACATGACAGGCGACGATTCGGACAATGCCGCCTCCGCCGGGCAGGAGCCGCCATGTACGCATACATCCTCATCCAGACCGCCGTCGGCAGACAGGGCGAGGTGAGCAACGAGATCGCCCGCCTCGACGGCGTGATCTCGGCAGACCCCGTCACCGGGCCGTACGACGTCGTCGTTCGCACCGAGGCCACCACCCTCGACGAGCTCGGACGCAACGTCCTGTCGAGGATCGAGGCGATCGAGGGCATCACGCGAACCCTGACCTGCCCGATCGTCACGTTCTGATCGCTCGCGCCGCGGGCTACCGAGGGGCGTCGACTGCGGCTCCATAGGAACGCGACAGGTAGTCCTCGAGCATGCGCGTCGCGCAGAACATCGGGCCGATCGTGACCAGCGAGGCCTTCACGCGCTCCAGCCACCGTCTCGGAACGCCCGCCTCGTCGCGGTCGTAGAACAGCGGGAGGACCTCGCGCTCGATGAGCGAGTACAGGGCCTCGGCGTCGCGGTCGTCCTGCTCCTCGGGGCTCTCGGCGACGTCCCCGGAGATGGCCCATCCGTTGGTGCCGTCGAACCCCTCGGCCCACCACCCGTCGAGCACCGACAGGTTGAGCCCGCCGTTCAGCGCCGATTTCATCCCGCTCGTCCCGCTCGCCTCGAGCGGCGGGCGGGGGAGGTTGACCCAGAGATCGCACCCCGCCACCAGGCGGGCGGCGAGCGCGAGGTCGTAATCCTCGAGGAACGTCACCCGCACGCCGGAGCGACTCCCCCACCGCTCCCGGAAGAGCCCCTGCAACGACCGCTTGGCATCCTCGTCGTCGGGGTGGGCCTTGCCGGCGATGATGACCTGCATGTCGGGGGGGCCCTGGAGCAGCCGGGACACGCGCTCCAGGTCCGCGACCAGGAGGTACAGCCGCTTGTAGGTGGCCACCCGGCGGGCGAACCCCACCGTGAGGGCCTCCGCGTCGAAGGCCTCTCGCGCCGCCTCCACGGAATCGCTCGACTCGCCTCGCGAGAGCCGGTCGATCGCGCTTCGCTCACGCGCGAACCGAACCAGGATCCCCCGGAGCTCGTTGCGCGTCGCCCAGAGCTCCTCATCGGGGATGCCCTCGACCGGCCCCCACGTCGAGCGGTCGGATGCGTGGTCGGTCCAGTCCGGGCCGAGGTGCCGGTCGAGCAGCGCTCGCATGGGCGCAGCCATCCAGGTGGGGAGGTGCACCCCGTTCGTGACGTGGCCGATCGGGACGTCTGCCCCGTCCCCGTACAGCGGGCGCCACATCTCGCGCGCCACCTCGCCGTGGCGGCGGCTGACGCCGTTCGCCGCGCGCGCGACCCGCAGCGCGAGCGTGGTCATGCCGAACCCCTCGTCACCGCCGGGGGCGATGCGGCCGAGATCCAGGAACGTCGACTCCTCGATGCCGAGGCTCGGCGGGAGCGCGCGCAGTGAACACCGTGCGCCCCCGAGCATCCGCGAGCGCCTCGTCGAACGAACGACCCTCTGCGACGGCATCCGCGGCGAGCTGGAGCGGCACGAGGGCCGGATGCCCCTCGTTGAGATGCACCACCGACGGATCCATCCCCAGCGCCCGCAGGACCCGGATGCCGCCGATCCCCAGGAGCGCGTACTGCGCCAGGCGGATCTTCGGATCGCTCACGTAGAGGCGCCCGGTGATCCACCGGTCGAGCACGTCGTTCTCGGGCCGGCGCGTGTCGAGGAGGAACAGCGGCACGCATCCCACGTCCACCCGCCACACCTGCGCCACGACCTCCCGCCCCCGGATCGGCGCACTCACCGTGAGCGGCGCTCCCTCGTCGGTCGTGACGAGGGCGGCGGGCAGGAACGACAGGTCGGTCTCGGTCCAGTAGTCGTGCTGCCATCCACTGGGATCGAGCCGCTGGTGGTAGCTGCCCTGCCAGTAGAGCAGGCCCACGCCGACCATGGGCAGCGCCTGATCGGAGGCTTCCTTCAGGATGTCGCCGGCCAGGATCCCGAGGCCTCCGGAGTAGATGGGCAAGGAGGGATGGATGCCGTACTCGAGGCAGAAGAACGCGATCGGCCTCGTGTCCTCCTGTCGGTTCGCGAGGACCGCGTCGAAGCGTCGCTCGAGCTGCTCGAGCCTCGCCACGTAGGCTCCATCCCTCGCGGCCGCCGACACCGCGGGCAGGGGCGCTTCCCGGAGCAGGCGAACCGGGTTCTGGTGCGACAGCTCGAACCGCTCGGGGTCGATCGACCGGAACAGCGCGCGGCCCTCCGGCGTCCACGACCACCAGTAGTTGTAGGCCAGGCGCGCCAGCGGAGCGAGGGTGGTCGGGACCCGGACGGCGAGCTCCGATGCGGCGCGCTCGAGGTCGGCTGATCCGTCGTGCGTCGACACTCCCCGCATCCTATGCGCGACCGGTTAGCGGAACCCGACGACGAGTCAAGGTCTTAGGTTTGTGCAATTAGCTCGCTTTGGTGACGCAACCGAAGCGATCAGGCCGGCACTCGTCGAAATGGCTTGCTTTATTCGCTAAATGGACCGTCTCGCAAAATTTTCTTGCTTGCATTGAAAGGAACGGGCCTTGTTGTCTCGAATCTCTCTTGTGGCAAGTACCCACAGACTTCTCCGTGCGAGCTCCGCCGGGGATGGAAGTGTCTCGACCCCGGAAGGAGAAGAAGTGTTGCCCGCTCGTCTTCGACGCACCAACTATCTTCGTATTCTGTCCTCGATCGCCGTGACCGCATCGATGCTTATGACGGTGCTGATGGCGGTGCCGCCTGCATCGACCGCCAGCGCGGATCCTGCCGCCAAGGCCTCCTGTGACCAGGGCGAGCTCACCGATCGGCGGACTCGTGACATAGCTGTCTTCAGGAACGAAGATTGCTCCTTCACCGCGAAGATCGGTCATGCCATGCACTACCAGGACACCGACGGGCAGTGGCAGAACGTGGACCTGTCGTTCCACGGCGACGGACACGGTGGCTTCGTGGAAGACCAAAGTGACGTTACCGTTCGTGTCACCGGCGCCGCCGTCGAGGCGACGGATCGAACGAGCGGGAAGGGCATCCGCTGGATCACGCCCGGCGCTCCCGCGGTGTCCGGCCACCTAGCCACGTACTCAGATCAAGGACTGACGTGGCGCTACGCCACAGAAACGACTGGGATCAAGCTCGCCGCCGCCGTCGCGAGCCCGCAGGGACCCAAGACCTATCAGTTTCCGTACCGGATGCTCGGTGGGGCCGCCGACTTCACCGTCGACGCGAAGGGGAACTTGGTGAGCGATGCTTTCACTATTCCCCGGCCCGTGTTCCTGGACGGGAACCTCGAGCAACATCAAACCGGTCCTTGGATGATGCTGCCGGGGCGGCGGGTTGGGTTCTTCGTTGACGACTCCACCTTGTCCTCTTCAGCCTATCCTTACGTGATCGACCCGACAACGCTATTCGACGGAGGCACCTCGCGTGGTGCGGCCCACGCAACGAGCGACGGGTCAGACGACGGAATGATCACCGCCACGGGTTCGATCTACCCGCCCGATGGCCTGGCGCCGCCTGCGGAAGTGGACGACTTCTCCACCTACATGGCGATCCAGCGAAGCTCGGAGGGTGCCGGGTCCTACACCACGAGCAATGGCTTCCTGCGATGGGACACCAGCGCCCTCCCGGACACCGCGAGGATTGAGAGCGCCGAGCTCGTGGTAAGCACGGGCAATCCCTTGGCCGGCCTCGCCGCACTCGGGAACTACGCCCCCTGTATCGACAAGGACGCGAACAGCAGAGCCCTGGTGGGCTCCTGGTTCAACTGGAATCCCCCGCTTTCGCCCGCAGACTACTCCTCCGATGCGGGCGCGGACGCGTTCGCGGGCGTATATCTCTCGACCATCAACCCCGATGTTCCCACTCCCCTCTCGATCAACATCGCGAATACTGATGGGATCACGACGGACAACAGCGGTCCAACCGCACTTCGCCTCAGCATTGATGGCGACCAGCCGACCGGACAGAACAGCCTCTGTCTCGCAACGAACGAGGATGGGACACTGCCCGGTCCACAGCTCGTGATCAACTATGTGATCCCGCCCATCATTGACAAGGTCACGGTGTACTGGGACCCGGCGAACGCGGGCGATGGCGTCATCTGGTCGGTGGATTGGTCGGATGCGGCCCAGAGCCAAGTAAAGGCTCTCATCTGCAGGGGGAGCCTTCCCCCACCAGTCGGCGGACAGTGCTGGAACCCTGCAACTAACACGTGGACTGACGGAGCCAACTCCCCAGGGATGGGGTTCCACGGTCCCAGCTCCCATGACACACTGTGGCACGGATGGTCCTCGGCGTGGTATCCGACTACTCAAGACGACGTTGGAACTCACAACTATTATGCGTACGCGTGCGATGAGTCCGGCGTGTGCTCGAGGGAGAAGAGCGGAACCTTTCAGGTTGTAAACGTTCCCCCGCGAGTTACATCAGTTGAGGTGACGCCTAATCCCGCATCTCCCGGTGAAACAATGACTTTCCGAATTCACTGGACTGATACTGTACGAGATGCAGTAGGAGTCGCTCTCTGCAGAACGCCGGGGTTCGACATCTCGACATGGGACTGCGAAGGCGGAGAAGCGGACCGGATCGGAACAGGCCCGGATGGCTCGCCACACGGCCCGAACACAACGTCAACCGGCGGGGATGACGTCTCAACGATCGTGTATACCCCGGGGAATCAAGATGGTGGTAACCGCTACTTCTATGCCTACGTCTGGGATTCGCGCCAAGAGGTCGATGAGTACACGGGGATATACGCTGTCGCTCAGCCTCTGGATCCGGTCCCCCTTGGAAATAGTGATCCCACACCTCCCTTCTCATGCACAGGCGACTACGCCAAACCCCTCAACTCAGTTGGGAAAGACACAGGACAGATAGGCAATCAGACCGGTATCAAGGCCAATACCTTATTCGGTGTTTGGGACAGCGCCGGTACCGGAACGGCCGACTGCATCCGGGTGAGTAGCGTCAATGTCGTCGACATAAGCGGCGACAGTTGGGTTGAACTCGGATGGTTCTTGGGTTGGGACACACGTTCGGCGTATAACGGCGCGTTTAAGTGCGACGACGGGCCTTACTATACCACCCCTCAAACCTTTGTTACTTGGAGGATCCCTGGCGGGGCATACATGTGTAAACTAGATAGGAGCGCTGCCACGCGGAACAGCAATCCTTGTCCTGATGACGGCTCCAAGCAGTGCCCTACGTTTCGCTTCTTGCGAGTGGAGGACAGCGATCTAGACACTATCTTCCACTACTACCAATCAGGCATAGATCTTGGCACTGTCAATCAGGCGTTCTCCAGGGGGAAAGACTGGACAAATGGGGAACGGCACGCTCCGTATGATACCGCGAGTGCCCACTTCAAGGCACTACAAAAGAACGTTGCCGGGGACGGCAGCCAGCTCTACGACTTTTGCTGTTCTGTCGTCGCAACTGCTTCTGACGACCCTGGATTTCACTGGCAGAAGGTCGGCGGTTCGGACACGGAGACTGAGGTTCTAAAGAACTAGCGCGTTGGCTTCGAATGGAGGAATGAAATGGACTGGGCCTCAAAACGGCTGGGTATCGGGTTCGCGGCGATTGTAGTCTCCCTGATCGGTTTGGTGGTCGCGATCCTTGTCCAGCATGACTCTTCGAAATCCGGAGATCACGGTCTCGCGCAACGGGCTCCGATTGATGTTGCAAAGCCGTGCGGAGGCGAGGGAACTACTATCACCCTTGATCAGGCGCAATCGACGCTCCCGTATAGCGTCCTTCTGCCAGATGATCCCCTCGCCGATTCGAGTTCGCTATCAGCTATTTGGCAGTGCGCGGACTCAAGTGCCATCCAAGAGTGGTTTTCCTCCGGGATCCACGTCTCGCTTCAACCGAGCTCCTTGAGCGATCCGGCCGCAACGTGGGCCGGGCTAGCGGCCCAAGACCCAGACCACGTTTCGGTGTCAGTAGTCCACGGTGTTCCCGCGGCGATCGTTCAACCGGTTGACGATCCGACCAATCCGGCCTTGGGATCAGTTCTCCTGGTCCTCAACGGCGTTTCTGTTTACGTCATCGGAGATGCCGAAATCTCTTCGGACGACTTGATACGCGTCGCAAACTCCCTGTCCTAGAATCGGAGGGCCATGGGCTCAAGTGCAAATGTTGGCAGGACTGGGCCAAAGGGGGGAATAGTCTTTCAGGCGAACCAACGTTCCGCGACGAGTTCGCACTCGTTTTGGCGAGCGATCCCCGCGGACGTCTTCCGACCCTCGATGGGAGCGAGTTAAACGGTCCGCGCTCGTCCGAAGTTGCTTATGCGTCTATCCAATCGCCTACCCCATTGAAGCGCATCCATCGATGGTTCGTCGCCGTCCTCGCGACGCTGCTGCTCGGGGCTCCGGCCAGCCCCGCGCGCGCGGAGCACACCATCACCTTCTACGGCGCGGGCTGGGGCCACGGCGTGGGGCTGTCGCAGTGGGGTGCGTACGGGCTCGCCACCCGGGGATGGGACGCGAGGCGGATCCTCACGCACTTCTACTCGGGCACTCGCGTTGCGCGGACGTCGCACCGGCCGGAGCGCGTCCGGGTGGGGATCCTGCAGAGCCGGCGCCGCGTGCACCTCACCGCCCTGGGGGGACCGGTCGGCATCCGGATCGCCTCGGTGCGCGGGTGGCGCATCGGGAGGATCCCGTCGGGCTCGACGTGGACGGTCGGCGTGCGCGCGGGGCGGTACCGGGTGCTCGACTCGAACGGCCATTCGGTGGGGCGCGACACGTGGGGGACGCCCGGCACGCACCTGTACATCCGGTACGCCGAGGCGGGTGCCTCGGTCCGCGTGGTCGAAGCGGGACACGCCTACCGCCGCGGATGGATCGAGGTCGGCCAACACAGCTGCGGGTGTCGCCTCCGTCTCGTCGGCGTGATCGCGCCGGAGCGATACCTGTTCGGCATCTCGGAGGTTCCGGGCACCTGGCCTCGCGCCGCCCTCCAGGCCCAGGCCATCGCGGCCCGGACCTACACCTTCGAGCGGGTGGCACGCCTCGGGCAGCACCGGGAGGGATGCGACTGCGGCGTGTGGGGGACGACGGCGGATCAGGTGTACGCGGGGTGGGACAAGGAGATCGGCCCCGGAGGTGGTCGGTGGCGCGCCGCGGTCCAGGCCACGCGAGGCCTGGTGGTCACGTACGGCGGGCATCTGATCCAGGCCTACTACCACTCCTCCAGCGGGGGCCACACCGAGAGCAACTCGAACGTGTGGGGCGGCACACAGCTGCCGTACCTGCGGGGCGTGTGCGATCCGGGCGACTACACGGCGGCCAATCCGAACCGCGCGTGGTCGAAGACGCTGAGCGGACGCGACATCGGCAGTCGGATCGGCGCGGCCACCGGCCAACACGTCGGCGCGGTCCGCCGGTTCACGGACACGTCGCGGACGGCGGCGGGGCGCATCGATGCCACCACGGTCGTCGGCGATGCCGGGAGCGTTCGGGTGTCGGGTGACACGCTCGCCTCGGCAATCGGCCTGCTGGGCGAAAAGGTCTGGATCGGGACGAACCGCAACGTGCGCGACCCGCTCCGCGACCGCTACGACGCGCTCGGCTGCCGGCCCGGCCTGCCGACGTCGGGGATGACGCGCGCCGGAGGCGGTGCGGTGCAACGCTTCGCGCATGGCACGTTGTATCGCAACGAGC
>JAIVGO010000125.1 GCA_020201525.1 Actinomycetota bacterium
CTGCTATGCCGTGTGCAACGATCGTCGGGATGCGCACGCACGTAGCGAAGACGTCGAGGGACGGCGCCGACAGGATCTTTCGGCTCTCGAGAAGCACCCGGCGCTCTTCGCTCGTAAAGCCGCCGTCGCCGAATGAGCCGACGTGCGGAATCGCGTTGAACGCGATGGGATGCGCGAATGTGGGCCCCGGCGGCACGAGTCCGCTCACCTCGCCGCTCGCCACAGCGTCTCGTTCGGGAAGGAGCTTTTCCGTCTGTTCGTACAGCTCGGTGATGCCCGGCTGACCGGCGCCCGACACCGACTGATAGCTCGACGCAATGACGCGAGTTGCGCCAAACGCGCGATGCAACGGCGCGAGCGGCATCAGCAACGTCACCGCGGTGCAGTTGGGATTCGCGACGACGCCTTTGTGCGCCCGCGCTGCGTCTGGATTGATCTCCGGTACGACGAGCGGAACATCGTCTCGGAGCCGCATCGCCGACGAGTTATCTACGACCACGGCGCCGGCGGCGACGGCCTTCGGAACCCATTCGATCGCGGCATCGTCGGGCGTATCGAACAGCACCAAATCCACACCGTCGAAAACGTCGTCGCCGATCGCGACGACCTCGAGCTCGCGCCCGGCGAAAGGCAAGCGGCGGCCCGCACTGCGCGCCGTCGCAATCGCGCGGACGCTCGAAGCCGGAAACGATCGTTGTTCGAGGATCTTCAGGACTTCGCGTCCCACTGCGCCGGTCGCGCCCACGACGGCAAGCTTGAAATCTGTCATTACGGTTAGCCTACCCAGTCCACCGCGATACCGCCGATGACTTTCTCACCGCGGGTGAGACTCGCGCTGAATCGCCTCGTCTGCCAAGTTGAAGCGCGCGTGGACGGCTCGCACGGCGCGCTCGACGTCGGCCTCGCGCACCACACACGAGACGCGGATCGAGGATGTGGAGATCATTTCGATGTTGACGCCGGCTTCGGCCAGCGCCGAAAACATCTCGGCGGCGACCCCGGGGTGACTCTTCATGCCGGCACCGATGAGCGACACCTTTCCGATGCCGTCGTCGTAGTTCACACCTTTCGCGCCGACTTGCGCGAGAAGACGATCGACGGCGGTGCGGGCGCGTTCGCCGTCGTCTCGCGGCACTGTGAATGAGATGTCGGTCGTCCCGGCCGACGACACATTCTGCACGATCATGTCGACGTTGACGCCTTCGGAGGCCATCGTCTCGAACACTTTCGCGGCGATCCCGGGACGATCGGGCACGTCTTGGATCGTGATCTTCGCTTCGGTGCTGTCATGCGTCACTCCGGAAATGATCGCCTTTTCCATACGCTCGTCTTCCTCTCCGATCCATGTTCCCGGCGCGTCCGAGAAGCTCGACCGCACTTGCAACAGCACGCCGTGGTTTCGCGCGTATTCCACCGACCGAAGCTGCAACACGCGGGCCCCCGTCGCAGCCATCTCGAGCATCTCCTCGTATGACACCGCGTGAAGCAGCCGCGCGTTCGAAACGAGCCGTGGATCGGCCGTGTAGACGCCGTCGACGTCGGTGTAGATCTCGCACGCGTCCGCCTTCAGCGCAGCAGCGATCGCGACGGCGGTTGTATCCGAGCCGCCGCGGCCGAGCGTCGTGACGTCGGCCGTTTCCGACACGCCTTGGAAGCCGGCGACGATCACAACTTTGTCTTGGTCGAGCGCCTCACGAATTCTCGTCGCGCGGACGTCGACGATCTTCGCGCGGCCGTGCTCGGAGCTGGTGATGATTCCAGCCTGCGAGCCCGTGAAGGAGACCGCTTCATGACCGAGTGCGTGGATTGCCATCGCGAGCAACGCCATCGATATTCGCTCACCGGCGGTGAGCAGCATGTCCATCTCGCGGCCGGGAGGATTGCGCGAGATTTTCCTCGCAAGATCGATGAGGTCGTCGGTCGTGGCGCCCATCGCACTCACGACGACGACGACGCTGTTGCCCCGTTCGCGGGTGCCCACAACGCGCTGCGCAACACGCATGATCCGCTCGGCGTCGCCGACCGACGTTCCACCGAACTTCTGAACGACCAAGCTCACGAATGCCGCCCGTTCGGCAGATCCCACAACACGCGCCCGACGACGGCCTTCGCCACGGGAACGCCGCCGCGACGATCGTCACCGACGCCTTCGAGCCTGCGAATCGCGATGAGCGCGAAGACCCCGGCCGCCATCCACACGAGCGGCGCCGCATACCCAAAAACGGCGGCGAACACGGCGAGAAGAGCGAAACCAACGCCCGTAGCAAGCCCGCCGGCGCGAGCGATCGTGCCGACAAGAGCGATGACGCCCGTCGCAATCATCGCCTTGGGAACGATCACGAGCGATACGCCCGCAGCGGTCGTCAGCCCGCGGCCGCCGATCGCGCGCAAGAACGGCGCGAAAGAATGGCCCGCGACGGCGGCGACTCCGACCCACGCGAGCGTCGACGCAGGCTGGTCGGTGATCCGCGCGGCGAGCGCCGGAAAGAAGCCCTTCAGCATGTCGGCGATGATCGCAACCACGCCGGCCGCCTTCGAGACCTGTTTGCCGAGAAGGAAATGGGCGTCGCCTGCGGAATCCGGTCGCCGCATCTCCGCGATCACATCGTTACGCCGGGCGACCTTCGCGATGACGTACGGAGAGGGAAGCGTGCCTACGATGAACGCGCCGGCAGCCCAAGCGAACGTGCGCACAATCAGGCTCCTCTTTCCCCCATGTGGGACGCGAACCTGCGAACGGGTTCGTGGTGGCTTCGGTATAGTCTCACAATGTCGATGTTTCCTTCTCGCTTCCGCGCAACATGGCCCATGATGCAGCGACAAGCATATCGGTCTGGCCCTCGGGAGCAGCGCTAATGGCGGCCACCGAAGACAACGCGGCCACGCAAACTCCCCAAGTGACGGCCCAAGCCGGCGGCGGAATATCCCTCGTCGGCTTCAAAGCCGTCTTCGCCAGGCGAAACTTCAAGCTCCTGTTCTGGGGGCAAGCGATCTCCGCGCTCGGAGACTGGGTCGGAACGTTGGCGTTCATCGTCGCCGCCGACCGGCTGTCGCACGGCCGTCCCCTTGCGGTCACACTCGTCCTCGTGCTGCGCCTGATCCCGACGTTTCTTGCGACGCCGGTGGGCGGCGTGCTGTCAGATCGCTGGGACCGGCGTCAGATAATGATCGCGAGCGACATCACGCGGTTCGGCATCATTATCCTCGTCCCGTTCGTCCCCCAGCTCTGGGCGCTGTATCTGTTCGCGTTCGCATCCGAAGCGGCGTCGCTCGTATTCCTGCCGGCTCGAGACGCAAGCATTCCGAACGTCGTCGCGCCGGATGAGCTCGAGGCCGCCAACGCAATGGTGATGGGATCTTCCTTCGCAGGCATCCCCTTGTCGGGGCCGGTGTACGCGGCGCTTGCCGCGGCTGCGGTGCACTATCCCTTGACCTGGCACGGCGAGCATATCTTCCGCGAGCATCCGTACGGATTCGCTTTTCTCTTCGACTCGCTCACGTTCCTCGTATCGGCCTGGATGATCAATCGCATGGTTCTGCCCAAGCACCGGCCGAATCCATCCGACGAGGCGCCCTTCCTCGAAAGCCTTCGGTACGGCGTCCGGTGGATCACGCAGCGGCGGTTCATACGCAGCCTCGCGTACGCCGTGACGTTTGGCATGCTCGGCGGCGGCGTGCTCTTTGCGTTGGGCATCGGCTACATCCACAAAACGCTCGGCGGCAACGACGTCGCGTTCGGCTGGCTGATGGGACTGTTCGGCGTTGGGATGGTCGCCGGCTTCTTCGTCTCGCAGCTCAAGCCCGAACAAGGAACCGCGTGGATGCTCCGCGGCTCGATCCTGCTGACGGGCGCCGTCCTCGTCGTGATGTCCGTGCTCACTCAATTGTGGTTCGCCTACATCATGGCGGCGATCTTCGGCACGGCGTTTTCGGTCGACGTGATCGTCGCGATGAGTCAAGTCCAAGCACGGACGCCCGACGAAACACGAGGTCGCGTGATGAGCGTCGTGCACATGCTGTTCCGCGGCGCGCTGGCGATCGGCGCGTTGGCCAGTGGCTCCCTCGGCCAAACGTTGAAGGGCGGTGTGCGGGTTCCCGTTCTCGACTATCACGCGGATTCAAATCAAGTTGCGATGTTTTTCGCCGGCACGCTGATCATGTGCGGTGCCCTTGCCGTTTCGAAATCGGTCGACGAGCCGGCTGGCACTTAGCCAAAACCACGGCTCCGCCCGAGGCAATCGGTAGTTCGGGGCGCGTCGCTAGACGTCGCGCCGCCCTTCGAGCGCACGGCCGAGCGTAATCTCATCTGCGTATTCCAAGTCACCGCCGACCGGGAGACCACTCGCAATGCGCGTCACGCGAACGCCGATGGGCTTGATGAGATTCGCGAGATAAATCGCGGTCGCCTCGCCCTCGACCGTCGGATTCGTTGCGAGGATGACCTCCTTCACTTCCCCGTTGCCGAGTCGCTGGATGAGCTCTCGCGTGTGCAGATCGGCCGGACCGATGCCGTCCATCGGCGAGATGTGACCTCCGAGAACGTGGTAACCGCCCCGGAATTCCTGTGTGCGCTCGAGCGCCACGATGTCACCCGGCTCCTCGACGACGCATAGAAGCGTCGTGTCGCGTCGATTATCGCGGCAGTAGTTGCAGAGCTCGCCTTCAGAGACGTTGAAGCACTGGGAGCAAATCGCAACCTTTTCTTTCGCCGCAATGAGGGCGTCGGCGAGCGAGCGCGCTTCTTCTTCGGGCGCCTTTAGCAAGTGGAAGGCGAGCCGCTGCGCGGATTTCATGCCGATGCCGGGCAATCGCCGAAACGCGTCGATGAGATCCTGAACGGGGCCTTCGAACATTTACCTTGCCCTCATTCGTCGATGACCTCCGCGCCGAGGCCACGCTTCAGCGCTTCGAGAGGATCCAGGGCCTCGGCTCCGACGTCGTTCGCAATCTCCGGCTTTTCGTCGTCCGCGACTTTCGCCGGCCCGAAGCTCTTGTTCGGATCGGGCGCGGCGGATGCGAAGATGCGCGGCGTGGTACCGAAGACGACGGCAAACGCCTGCGCGAGAATTTCCGCGTTTTTACCGGTCGCAATCTTGTCGGCGTGAAACGCATAGCGGGCTTCCAGCGAAAGACGGTCGCCTTCGAAAGATATCGGTCGCGTCTCGGCGAGCAAGGCGTGCACGCGCTGGCTCAGCTTGCGCACTTCTTCGAGGACCACCGGCCACGACCGGCGGACTTTTTCCATGTCGACGAGGCCGGGCTCGACAATGCGCGGCTCTGAGACTGGATTGATCGCGGTTGTTTGGGGTTGCGTCGGTCTTTTTTCTGGTGTCTGCTTTGCCGGTTGTTTCGTGCGCTCCTTGGACTCAGTGCTTACGGGGCGGAGCGGCTCTTTGACGTTTTCGTTCGCGAGACCTTTTGCGGAGCTTTCTAGTGCGGTGCTTGCGGAACCTATCTCGAGCAGGCGCTCCAGCCTTTCGATGCGCGCAAGCGACGCTTCCGGACTCGGATCTGCTTCCGGAACCGTTGCGCGCACGACCGCCATTTCCAAAGCCAAGCGCGGGGCCGCCTGCTGACGCATCTCCTCGAGGGCGCCGGCCAGCAGGCGCATCAGGTGGACGAGTTGAGCCGGGCCGAAGCGCTCGGCTTGCGCCGACAGGCGCGCACGAACCTCATCGGTCGCGTCGAGCAAGTCCGAGCCGTCCGGAACCCGCTGGACGAGAAACAGCCCACGCAAGTGCTGAAGGAATTGCGTCGTGAATGCGCGAACGTCGCGGCCGTCCTCGGAAATTGTGGAGACGGCGCGCAGGGCAGGGCCCGTCTCGTTCGTGGCAAGCGCTTCCGCGAAATCGAAGAGGACATCTTGCGGGACGCTGCCGAGAAGGCTTGCCGCGCGTTCGACGTCGACAGATCCCGCTGCGACGAGCTGATCGAGGACGGCCAGCGCATCGCGCGCGCTTCCTTCGGCGTGCCGTGCGATCAGTTGCAGCGCAGCATCGTCGGCGTCGACGCCCTCTTCCCGGCAAACACGAGCGAGGTGCGCGGCGATTGCCGAGCTCGAGATGCGCCGCAAGTCGAAGCGCTGGCAGCGTGACGCGATCGTTGGCAGCACCTTCTGCGGCTCCGTCGTCGCGAAGACGAACACGACATGATCCGGGGGCTCCTCGATCGTCTTCAGGAATGCGTTCCATCCGGCCGTCGAGATCATGTGCGCTTCGTCCACGATATAGACCTTCTTGCGTGCGATCGCCGGCGCGAGAATTACGCTCTCGCGAAGCTCGCGCACGTCGTCGACGCCGCCGTGCGACGCCGCGTCGATTTCGATCACGTCAAGTGAGGTGCCGTCGGTGATCGAACGGCACGACTCGCATTTGTTGCAGGGCTCGGGCGTTGGGCCTTTCTCACAGTTGAGCGCTTTCGCGAGGATCCGGGCCGACGACGTCTTGCCGGTGCCGCGAGGACCGGAGAACAGGTACGCATGCGACACGCGATCTTCACGAATGGCGCCTTGCAGCGCTTCGGCAACGGCCTCCTGGCCGACGAGATCGGCAAACGTTTGCGGCCGCCAGCGGCGATACAACGCGATGGAAGTCATGACGCATCCCGGCTCTGGGGGAAGAGCCTCCATTCTAGCGTTCCACAGCGACGCGACCGGCGGCGACTCGACCGCATTACCGTAGTGGTGGCCGTGCACCCGCCGTTGTTCCGTGGTTACGAGCGCCTTCCGTGCGCTGGGCTCCAGCCCGGCACTCCCGCGGCACCCGCCGGGAACCGCTTACCGCTGCTTCCTTCCGGACCTGACGGGGTTCACGGGCCGACGTCGCGCGGGACCTGGCCTTCGTTGTCCTCGCTGCGGGGCTGACCTCACAACCGCGGCCCGAGGGCGGGGATTCCGTCCCGCTGAAGCGGATTGCGGGTACAGGGCACCGCTGACTCCCCACCTAGCACGGCCACCGCGCAGGAGTATAGAGGTGCCACGCGGCACGCCGCACCAATGCAACGCGTAGGTTTGGCGCTGGGGTTGCCAAGTGCGTCCCGGGCGTGGGCGAGATGCAACGCCGTAAACGGCACCTGTTAGGCGCCGCCGACATGGCGGAGGCGGAGAGATTTGAACTCTCGATGCGGTTGCCCGCAAACCGGTACTCCAAACCGGCGCCATAGACCGGGCTAGGCGACGCCTCCGGGCGAGATTCTACGCGGTAGTCCTCGACGCGAAGAAAGCGCCGCATGAAACCGGCGCTTTCACGGCGGAGGCGGCGTGATTTGAACACGCGAGGCCCGGTTAGGGGCCTAACCGTTTTCGAGACGGTCCCGTTCGGCCACTCCGGCACGCCTCCGGGCGGGATTATAGGGCCTCTGCTGCTCAGGACTCGCGAATACGTCGTTCGGCGAAGAACGAGCGGAGCAAGAACGCAGATTCATCCGCGAGGATCCCACCGGTCACCGACGCGACATGATTGAGCCGCGAATCCTGGACGATGTTGTACAGCGATTCAACCGCGCCCGCCTTGGGATCCGGCGCGCCGTACACGAGCCGCGCAACTCGAGAGAGAACGATCGCTCCGGCACACATCGCGCAGGGCTCGAGCGTGACGTACAGCGTGCACTCGCCCAAATGACGGTCGCCCGTGGCCAATGCCGCGGCCCGCAGCGCAAGTATCTCCGCGTGTGCCGTCGGATCGGTGTCTCGCTCCCGCGCGTTGTGTGCCGCCGCAATGACGACGCCGTGGCGAGCAACCACGCATCCAATTGGGACGTCGCCTTGATCTCGCGCGGTCCTCGCTTGCTCGAGCGCAGACGCCATGAGCTCTTCATCGTTCACGGTCGGGAAACTAACAGAAGTCGGTCGATGACCTTGGTCCGTTGGCTGCCACCAGAGTGGGGAGGCAGCGATCCGACTCCTGCTCGAAAAAGCAAGCTTTGCCCCGGTTCGGCAGTTCCGAAGCGCCCCGGTTACGCGCTCTTCGTCCGGAAAAACTTCTTTGCAACACAAGGACGGCTTCGTCGTTCTAGGAAATTGAAGGCTTGGCGACGAGGGAAGCAACAAGAACCACGAAGAAGGGCCCCCTCCGGGTTGGGGGTCCGATCGGAGGCGAAAGAGCGGTCGCGGCGGGGTCTCGCCAGCTCGCCCGGCCGCTCCCGCCTCACCGGAGAGCCAACCTCTTGCAAACCTCCCTACTCAACCCCAGGGGCCGGCTCTCCGTTTTACGTTCAGCTTCGGCGCGCGCGGTACACCAGCAGCGCGATCGTTCCGCCGAGCGCAGCCGCGATGATGCCGACGAGCACGTACACCGGTGTAGACGAGCTTTCGTCTTTTTTCGGGGCGCTCTGCGTGGAAGTCGCCGCCGGGCTCGGCGAGCCGGTGACGCTCGACGTCGGAGCCGGAAGGGCCGTCAAGCGCACGACTTTCGATGGCGTGGTGAAGTACAAGCCGTCGGGTCCCATCGTCATGCCGACGACGCCGTCGCCGGCGTTGAACAGAATCAGGTCGCGCCGGACGCTCTTGCGGTCATCCGACAAGACCAGACGGTGAATGACTTGAGAAGCGTACGTCCCGAAGAAGAAGTTGCCGCGAAATGCCGGTGCCAGCGCGTCGCCGCCGAAGGCAGCCATCGTCGGAACGATGATGTCGCGGTAGTCCCGCACCGGATCGACGAAGCGGCTGTTTCCCGCGCGCCCCCGAACGACCGGCCAGCCGTAGTTCTTGCCGCGCTCGATGAGATTGATCTCGTCGTGGTTGTTCGGCCCATTTTCGGTTTCCCAGAGGTTTCCCGACTGTGGGTCGAAAGCGAGACCGAATGGATTGCGAATGCCGTATGCGAACGTCGGCTCGCCGGGAAATGGATTGTCGCTCGGGATCGAGCCGTCGTCGTTCAAACGGTAGATCTTGCCGCCGAGCACGCGCGGGTTCTGCGCACGGTCGGACGAATGCGCCTCTCCGTTAGAGACGTACAGCTTTCCGTCCGGCCCGAACGCAACGATGCCGCCGTGGTGGTAACCACCGGCCGGCATGTCGTCGAAGATGATCGATCGACGCACGGCGACGTCTCCGTTCGCCACCAAGCGCATGACGCGGTCGGTGGCCCCGTCGGCGCGGGTGAAGAACACGTAGACCCATGGCTTGCCGTGTTCGAAGCGCGGATGCAGCGCGAGCCCGAGTAATCCCGATTCCGCGCCGGTCGTCGTTCGCAGGGTTGCGAAGGGGCGCGAAAGCAGCTTGCCACGCTTGATGATGCGGATTCGCCCTCCGCGCTCGTTCACGAAGAGCCGGTCGCCGGACGGCGTGAAGCGCATCCCCGTCGGAAAGTCCAGCTTCGCAATCGTCTTCGCCGAAATCCGAGTCGCAGCCGGGGAAGGATGCGGCCACAGAGCCGTCACAAGCACGAGAAAGGTGGCGGCGGCGAGACGGGAATGTTTCATCGGCATATTTTGAACCGGACGTACCTATACGAACAAGGGAATCCGCTCTTGGGGTTCTAGCCCGGCTTGAGTAAGGTTGACCCGCATTCCTGGCGATTTGTCATAGGTGAACGACATTGAGAAGGCTTCTCATCATTTTCGTCGTCCTGCCGTTGCTCTGCGGCCTTCCGACGGCTGCGCAGGCGTCGTACCACGCCGCAGCCGCTTCATGGATCGTGATCGATGGTCATTCGGGCGATATTCAAGCCTCATTCAAGCCCGACGCGCTGCTGTACCCGGCGAGCTTGACGAAGATGCTGACGGCACAAGTCGTGCTCGATCGCGCCGGCCTCGGCGAGATCGTTCATATCTCGCACAACGCAGCGACGGCGCCGGCCGATCATCTTCAATGGCCGGAAGGCGCGACCTACACCGTCGAGCAAATGCTGTACGGAATGCATCTGATGTCTTCGAACGGTGCGGCGATTGCGCTGGCCGAATACGTTGCCGGATCTGAGAGATCCTTCATCGCGCTCATGAACGACAAAGCGCGGTTCCTGAACGTTTCGAAGAGCCTGTGGGCGACGCCGGAGGGCCTGGATGCGTACGGGCAGCTCGCAACCGCGCGCGATCTCGCGGTCATTGCTCGGTCGTTCATGGCGCGACCTGTTCTCGCGCGCATCGCGCGAACGCGCCGATACACGTTGCCGTGGCGCGGCGGGCACATCGTTCTTCAAGCGCGAAATGCCTTCCTCAAGAGTTACAGGGGTGCGATCGGCATCAAGCCCGGTTACACGACGCTCGCGCAGAACTGCCTTGCCGCAGCCGCGGTGCGCAACGGCCGGATGCTCATCGCGATCGTGATGCGCTCACCGTCGGCCGTTGCCGACGCGACGGCCCTGTTGGACGAAGCGTTCGCGCGACCCCCGGTCACGCCTCGGTTTCACAGCTTCCGGCTGCCGGTGTTTCCCGGCCCAGCTCAGCGGCCGGACGGCGCCGGGCCTACCTCGCCTGCGCCACCCGCGTTAGACGTGCGGCCCTCCGGGTCGCGCTCGGCGATGCTCCCTCGCGGCACGGTCGCATACCTCGCCCTTTCCGGCGTCGTGACCGCCGCTATCGCGCTTGGGGCTACGCTTTTGGGGCTTTCGCGCAGGAAATTGATGCATATGAACTAGGACCAAAGACCCTCTTACAGGAGGAAGGCAACCACTCTCGGTCGAACTTTGTGGAGCGGGGAGAGTGGGCGGGCAATCCAGGGCAGCCTGTTCTCCCTTTTGCACGCATTTTTACTCTCTGGAGGGGCGATGGGGGATCTAAGGCGGGTCGTGCGAAGCTGTCTACTTTTTGCGGTGTGTGCCGCGTCCTTGGTTTCGAGCGCACCGGCACAGGCGTCGCTGCCTGACTTGCGGGACGCCGGCGTGTCGGCGCCGTCACAGCCGCAGGCTCCGAAGCCGTCCGTTCCTACGACGAACTCATCGAACAAGAGTGTCTCCAACCAAGGAAAAGCCGTCAACGCTCCCGCTGCGCTCGCGCTCGATTTCCAGGCATTGAGTGCGAAGGTAGCGACCGGGGGACAGGCGATCTTTCGCGCGACGGCGACATCCGGAAGCTCGGTTTCGAACCTGACGTTTGAAGCAACTCTTCCCGCTGGGTTCGCGTACAACCGAACTCTCGGTGCGTCCAAGAACAACACCGCAATCGCATCAACGGCCACTCCTGCGGGCCAGAAAATCACGTGGATTTTCGGAGGTAGCGACAGCACTCTTGACGCCAACGGCTCAATTCAAGTGATCTTCGTTGCCACCGCGCCGCCGGCGCCCAGTGCTGTGCCGGCTTCGATTTCAATGAAAGTATCGAGCGGCGGCGGAGCGCCGAGCGATACAAAATCCGTCAGCGTAACGGTGACGAACACGGCCGTAACCATCGAGCTCGACGACAGTCCATTTGTCGTCGGCGACCAGAACAACGTTGGTACCTCCATACCTCGCGTTGCGACGCTCGGGGTGCGAATTATCAACCCGACCGCAATTTCAACTCCGGCAACGATCAAGATCGGAAACGGCACAACGGCAGGCACATTTTCCGGAGCAACGTTTACCAACCCGGCCTCCCCTACATGCTCGACGATCAGCGGCGGTTTGGGCATGCTGGCGCTTGAGCGACACGGCGCGACCGGCGCCACGACCGACGCAACTCGCGCCATTACGGCACCTCCTGGGGTAACCACTCTTTTCTTCCCACTGTGCTACAACCAGCTGCAGAAGAACGTCCGCTTGCCCTTCACGGTTTGGTCGGACACCGCCGGCTCCGCCCCAGCCAATGGCGAAGTCACCGTTGACAGCAACATCTCTGCGAGCGCCAACAAGATAAACATCCCGATCACGGGTGGGCGCGTCGGTGACGTGATCACAATGACCGTCAACTATGACCTTGGGACCATCGGATCGATTGGATCCGCATGGCTTCAGGCTGCAGGTAGCTACGCGTTCGATCCCCACGTTTCGCGGCTACGTAGCCTGACGGCGACATTGCCTGGCGTAACCACAACTGCGAACAGAGCCTATTACGTGGGCTTACCACACACGGTCAACGGTGCCAGCGTCACATACACCTTCGACGTCATCGGCTTCGGTCAAACCGCATTCGCGCCGTATCAATTTGCGGCAAGCGGCGCGAACCTCAAGTACACAGGCAACTTTGGCACGTCCGAGACCATCCTCACGCCGCCCAACCTTTCGATCGCCAAGAAGCAGAGAAAGAATCCGGTAGACGCGACGACGCCGACGTTTACGGATCAAGACATCACGGTCGGCCCTGGCGACGTCATCGAGTATCAGCTCACGATTGCAAACAGCGGCCAGCAAGCAGCGACCGGCGTCAACATCAGCGATGCGGTGCCTGCGAACACAACGTACGTCGCGAACTCTGCAAACGAGAGCGGTGCGTTGAACGGTTCGAACATTGAGTGGACGAACAAGACCGTGGCGGCGAATTCGTCACTGGTTCTTACCTTCCGCGTCACCGTCAATCCGACGGTGCCGTTCTCATTCCAAGTAAAGAACACTGCCAGCGTGACGTCGACGAACGGCGGGCACCCGACGTCGAACGAGGTCGTTGCGAACGGTTCCGGCTCGGTGGACTTGAGCATCACGAAGGACTGCCCCACATCGGTCGTCCTCGGCGAGACGGCCACGTACACGCTGCACTACGCGAACTCCGGTGCGTCCAGTGCTACCGGCGTAAAGATCAGCGATACTTTGTCGGCCGGTCAGACGTATTTCGCGGGCTCGACAACCAATGGACAGTCGGAACCGACCGGAACCAACCCGCTCGTATTCACCATCGGAACGGTCTCCGCAGGCGCGAGTAGCAGCTTCAGCTTTAAGGTGACGATTTCGTCCGCCGCCGGAAGCTCGGTCACGGACCAGGCCACCATTTCCGGCGACCAGACCGACGTGAACACCGCCAACAACACATCGGCGCAATGTTCGGTGCCGGTCACTTCGCCGGACCTGCACATCGCGAAGACGTGCCCGACCACTCCCGTCCTCGGCGAGCAGGCGAGCTACACGATTACGTACTCGAACAACGGATCAGCCAGCGACTCGGCCGTGACCATCACCGACACGCTCGGCGCCAACCAGACGTTCGATTCCGCCACCGGCGACTTCACTGGCTATGCCGCGGATCCGTACAACTCGAGCAAGATCATCTTCCAAATCGCGAACCTCGCCGCGAACTCGGCCACGTTTTCGATCACGGTCACGGTCAACGTGACGGGCACCGGGACGCTTGCCAACTCCGTTGTAATCGGCGGAGCCCGCGCAGAGCGTTCCGCGGATACAACCGACAACTCCGCGAACTGTTCCGCCACGATCAAGTACGCGGACTTGTTCGTGAACAAGACGTGCCCAACGTCGGGTCTGTACGGCGACGACATCTCCTACTCCGTGGATTACGGAAACCTGGGTACCGCTTCGGCGCCCGGCGCCGTGCTGACGGACGTCCTGTCGGCCGGCCAGTCATACAACGGCGATGCATCTTTGGAGCCGTTCTCGGTGACTGAGAACGAAGACGGCACGACGACGATCATTTGGCACCTCGGCGAGCTGTCCTCGGCACCCGCGGGAGGGACGATCACGTTCACCGCGCACATCACAGATCAGGGCGACGTGTCGAACCGGGCCGACATCGCAGGGTCGCGCGCCGAACACGACACCACAGCGAACAACAATCACTCGCAATGCGGCACGCAAGTTACGCACGTCGACCTCTTCATCACGAAGACGTGCCCGACGGCACCGGTTCTCGGTGAGGATGCCACGTACACCATCCACTACGGGAACAACGGAAGCGCCGACGCCACCGTGGTCCGCATCACCGACGTGCTTCCCGCGGGTCAAACCTACGTTGACAACAGCACTGTGGGAGCGGGTGAGCCGCAGCAAGACGGCCAGAAGCTGACCTTCGCGGTTTCGAACGTCGAGGCCGGCGACACCGACAACACCCTGAGCTTCAAAGTGCATGTGACGGCAACCGGAACGCTGGCCAATTCGGCATCGATCTCGTCGCACGAGACCGACGGCAACCCGGCGGACAACACCGGCTCTTGCACCAGCGAGATCACCCAGCCGGATCTGAGCGTCTCGCACACGTGTCCCGCCGCGGCCAATCCGGGAGACACGCTCAACGAGACGATCGGCTACGCCAACAACGGGACGGCGAATGACTCCGGCGTCGATGTCACCTTGGTGCTCGGCGACGGGCTCACCTTCGGTAACTCGTCCACGCCGCACACCGTGGATGGCCAAACGGTGACCTTCACCATCGGCGACCTTGCCGCGGGCGCAAGCGGCTCCATCTCCTACACGGTCGAGGTCCGCGACATCGACACGGCCGGCGAGCACTCACTCACCCAAGCCGTCTCGATCGACGGAGATCGGGACGAAGCGCCTGGCACACTGGCAAACAACGAAGCGAGCTGTGCGACGTCGGTGACCTACACCCCGAACCTGTTCATCCAGAAGACCTGCCCCGGCACGGTCGTTCTCGGTGAGGACGCGTCGTACTCGATCAGCTATGGCAACAGTGGAACGGCTCCGTCGAACGACGTGACGATCACCGACACGCTGGGTGCGGGCCAGTCCTATGTGTCAGGTTCAACAGTGGGTACGGCGGAGCCGAACGTCACCAGCAACGTGCTGACGTTTACGATCGGCACCGTGAACCCCAGCAATTCGGGGGCATTCAGCTTCAAGGTCCACGTGACGGCGCCCGGCTCGATAGACAACACGGCCGCAATCAACGGAACCGAGGCCGAAACAGACAACGCCAACAATTCGGCCTCGTGCTCGTCGAACGTGACCCAGCCGGACCTCTACGTTTCAAAGACCTGCCGGGCAACGGCTAATCCGGGCGACACCCTCACTGAGACGATCACGTACGGCAACTCGGGAACGGCGACTGATTCCGGCGTCGCCGTAACTCTTGTGCTCGGCGACGGACTCACCTTCGGTGACTCTCAAACCGCTCACTCGGTGGACGGTCAGACGGTGACGTTCACGATCGGCACCCTCGCCGCGAACACCGGCAACCAGACGATCACGTACACGGTTCACGTGCGGGACATCGATGACGCCGGCGAGCACTCACTCACGCAAGCTGTCTCGATCGACGGAGATCGGGACGAAGCGCCGGACGCGCTCGCAAACAACGAAGCGAGCTGTGCGACGTCGGTGACCTACACCCCGAACCTGTTCATCCAGAAGACCTGCCCCGGCACGGTCGTTCTCGGTGAGGACGGCACGTACACGATCCGGTACGGCAACAGTGGAACGGCTCCGTCGAACGACGTGACGATCACCGACACGCTCGGTGCCGGCCAGTCGTACATCGAGGGATCCACCGTAGGGACCGACGAGCCCGACGTCACCGGCAACGTGCTGACGTTCACGATCGGCACGGTGAGCCCGAACGGAACCCAAAGCGAGTCCTTCAGCTTCAAGGTTCACGTGACGGCGCCCGGCTCGATTGACAACACCGCTGCCATCAATGGAACCGAGGCCGAAACAGACAACGCCAACAACACCGCCTCGTGCTCGTCGACCGTGACGCAGCCGGACGTCACGCTGGTGAAGGACTGCCCGGCGACGGCGAACCCGGGTCAGACGGTCGAGCACACGCTCACCTACGGAAACGCCGGCACCGCGGACGCACTGAACGTCGTCATCAGCGACGAACTTGGCGACGGCCTCACGTTCGTCGACTCCTCGGCGCCGCACACGGTGGACGGGCCAAACGTCACATTCAACATCGGGACGATCCCGGCGGGCACGGCCGGCGAGACGATCACCTACACGGTGAGGATCGCATCCGTCGACAGCGCGGGAGCACACACATTCTCCGACTCGGCGTCGATCTCCGGATCGCGCACCGAGGTCGACACGTCGAACAACAGCGACGACTGCGACACGGCGATCACGTTCCGTCCGGACCTGAACATCACGAAGGATACGTCGGACGCGAACGTGTCGCCCGGCAGTGTCATCACGTACACGATCACGGTCACCAACCCGGCGGCGACGTCGTCGGCGCCGGCAACGGGAACCACCGTTAGCGACACGCTGCCGGAGGGCATCACGTACGACTCCTGTGGCGGCGCCGAGTGTTCGGAAACAGGCGGCGTTGTGACATGGAACGTTGGAACGGTGGACGTGGGCCAAACGGTCACACTGAACCTCAGCGTCAACGTGGGCTTCGACGCAGGATGCCAGATCTGCAACACCGCGTCGGTATCGTCTCCCGACGACCCGGACTCTCCTGTTGTATCGGCCGAAAAGTGCATCGGCACGACGCCGCAGGGCAACCCGGCCAACGCGAACGCCAGCGGGAGCGCGACGGGACTGTCGCTCTCGCTGCTCGGATCGGACCCGACGAAGCTGGCGGAGGCATCCTCGCAACAGCACGGCATCGGCGTGGACGCTCCGGAGGCAACGCCGGCATTGCCGGTAAGCGTTCCGGGGATCGCATCGGTGAACATTCTGACGAGCACATCGTCGTCGGATGTAAACGGCACGTTGCGCAGCGCACACACCACGGCGACCTCAACACTCGCCGGCGTGAACCTGCTCGACGGAGCCATCACTGCGGACGTCGCTCGCGCCGTCTCCTCGGTCACCACGACTGAAAACGGTGTTACGGTTTCCGCTCTCGGCTCGACGATCGAGAACTTGAAGATCAACGGCGAGCTCGTCGACGACGTCACACCGAACCAGCGCGTCGAGCTGACCGACGCCGATGGCAACGTGATCGGGTACGTCGTTCTCTTCGAGCAGCTGACGACGACGGACACGCCGGATGAACTGAGCGGTGGAACGTACACCGGCAGCTTGACGGTGAACATGATCCACGTGTTCCTCGGCGTTGTTCACCCGCTCGGTGACGGACCCGGCACGGAGCTCATCGTGTCGAGCGCCAACGCGGCGTCGGACTTCCCGCAGGCCGAGCTGTGCTCACAGGGTTCGGCTCGGACAGCGGACGCAGGGGCGTTCGCTGTTCACGCGATCATCCCGGGCAGCGACGGACACGTCGTTGAGATTCTGAAGGGAGCGTCGGGCCCGGTTCCGCCGTCCGGCGGCGAGGCGCACCAGAACCTCGTGAACTTCGTGACGGCAATTGCGAAGGGTGCGAGCGAGTCGAACGCGAGGGGTGCCACCGGCAATCCGGTGACGGCCAACGCGTACGACGAGGTGACGCGTCTTGACCTCCTCGACGGCACGATCACCGCCGACGTGCTCCGTTCGGAATCCTCGAGCACGGCGGATGCCGGCGGCGCCTCGAGCAACGCCGACGGCACGAAGTTCCTCAGCTTGACGATCAAGACGGGCGAGGAGCCGCAGACATTCGAGAACACGCCCGGCCCGAACCAGGAAGTCATCAATGTTCCCGACGTCGGGTTTGTCATCCTGAACGAGCAGCTCACCTCGAACGGCGACGGCACGAGCGAGCTCACCGTCACCTCGATCCACCTCTTCGTGACGCTCGAGAACGTGCTGGGTGTCCCTGTCGGAACCGAGATCTGGGTCTCGCAGGCACGCACGGCGACAGAGTTCCACCTGCCGACCGCATAAAGCGTCTCGACGAATGACGAAGGGCCCGCTCGCGCGGGCCCTTCGACATGGGCCGCTTCAGCGCCGGCTACCACGAGCCGCGCGCTTGAGACTTGTACCCGCAAGCACGAGTCCCCATCCGATCCACATGACCTGAGAAACATCCACGCCCGTCCTCGGCAACGTCACCGGGTTCGTCGTGACCTTCTTTCCGAGCACAACCGGCTTCGTTCCGGGCGGTATGTTCGGCCCGGGCGGTTGTTCGGGTGGTGTTTGTGGCGGTGTGGACACATGCGGCTTGCCGCACCATCCGTTGTTGTCGTCTTCGCGATCCGAGTCGTTGCCGCATCCGTTGTTGCCATCGCGGTCGGCATCGAACCCGCCGGTGAAACCCGGCTTGTCGACTCCGCCGTTTCCATTCGCGTCCGGATCGGACGGCGAATGTCCTTGCGGGAAGCTGACCTCCGCCGGCACGTGACCGTTTTCGTTCCACGTGCCGGGCGATCCCCGGCGGTTCATCCCCCGTTCGGAATTGGCTAACGCGTGCGACCAGCCGTTCTGGCTCGGTCCGATCTGACTGTGGACTGCGGCACGGCGCAGCTCGCCGTGGGACGAGTCGTTCCCGAGTGCTGTCGCCGCGGCGTTTTCCGCTCCTGTCGTCGACGGCGCTGCGTCTGCAGCCGGCATCGCGAGGAGGAGCAGCAGCACCGAGACGAAAATGACGGACAACGTCCGCTTTGCCACTCGAAGCTCCCTCTTTTGTTGTCAAGGTCCGCCGGACGGACCGCCGATAGATGCGCTCCGCTCGCTCCGCTATGCCGCGAATTGTAAGCCTTCCAGGGCAATTCGGTGTAAAGGGGCAAAACGGGCTGTGTCGTGGGGAAGGACGGCGTAAGTCGCCGAGCCCGCTCAGGAAAGCGTCAAGCGAGCCGGAGCAAACCACGCCTCATCAATGCGTCCGCCCGCTATGAGCTCGGCGCGTAGGGGCGGAACAAAAACCCGTGGTTGTGTCCCGATGCACCGGCGGCGAGCTCACTGCGTTCCAGGAGTGTGACGCCGAGACCGGCTCGTGCAAGCTCGAGCGCGCAGGCTGCGCCGATAATGCCGCCCCCAACGACGACGACGTTGCGATTCACGCTGAGCTACCCGGCGGCGCCGTCGAGCGCGAGCGTTGAAAAAACTGGCTTGCCGGGAAGCACGTCTTTGTGCATGCCGGAAGGATCTTTGACGATCTCGCCGGCGACGAGAACCCATTCGATCCCGTGCGAATACTGCCGCGGATCGCGAATCGTGGCCTTGTCGATCACCGTCGCCGGGTCGAAGATCGTGATGTCCGCGTCCATCTTCGGCTGCAGGCGCCCCTTCTTCTTCATCGCCGGCGCGCCGCGTTCGACACGTTGCGCCGGCAGGATCGTCATCTTCGCCAGCGCGTCCATCAGTGTCAGAATCTTTTCCTCTCGAACGTATTTGCCGAGCACGCGCGAAAAAGCGCCCGCACCGCGCGGATGACGGCCTTCGTTCTTCACGAGAATGGTGTCGCTTCCCATCATCACGAACGGGGACTTCAGCGCGGTAACGACATCCTTCTCGGGAATGGCATGCGCAATGACGACCCGGTTTTCGGCGCGGTAGCGATCAAAGCTCGCCGCGGTGAGCCGCTCGCCGGTGCCCGGCATTTCCAAGTCGGCATACGTGATGTGAAAGCGGTCCTGCCATCCGTGGTCGAATCGAGCGGACGCGAGGAAGGTGGACCAATAGTTGTACGGATAGATGCATGCGGTGACGTCCAATCCTTCGGCCCGCGCCTGCGCGATCATGTCGAGCGATTCCGGCATCGTGTATGCGCCGCCCGTCGAGTTGATGTGATCGACGTGGACGGCGGCGCCACTTTCGCGTCCGACTTTGATGAGCTCCCGAATCGCATCCAAGTTCGTTCCGGGCGCGACGTCGTCCGAATAGCGGACGTGCGAGTACACGGGCATGTCATGCTTCGCAGCGAGCTTCGCGAGAGCGAGAGTTTCGGCGAAGGTCGTACCCGGATCGTATTCGGGTTCGACATCGATCCCCATCCAGCCATCACGCAGCTGACGAGTGGCGATCGAAACGAGCTGGGATATCTGTGATGCCGACGGCGACTTGTACGCGCCCACGCCGATGCTCGCGCGCCACCACGGATCGTCGAACGCACCGCCGAAATGGAGCGGAAACTTGCCGGTCGATCCGTTCAAAAACGAGGACGCAGCTCCATCGAGCCCGTGCATGCCAAGCGTCGTCGTCACGCCGTCGGCGATCTTGAACCAGACGCCGTAGGCATTCGGCTCATAGGACAAGTTGTCGATGAAGCCGGGGGAAACGACAAGATCTTTGGCATCGATGACTTTCGAGCCCGCCAGCGGGCGATCGTTGATGGCCGCAATCGTCCCCCGTTTGATACCGACGTTCGTTACTCGGTCGAACTTCGTCTCCGGATCGATGACTCTGCCGCCGGCAATGACGACGTCGAAGCCGCCGAGTGCGGGCTCGCTCGTGACGCTCACGGCCGGCGTGGGCGACGGCAGCGGCGCTGCCGTCGGCGTCGGCGGGATCGCCTTGACCGCGGCGTGCGTGGAGCCGCGTGCGTTCTGCCACACGGCGAGGCCCACGGCTACGAACGACGCGAGAATTTCCCTGCGCGAACGGACTGCACTCCACCCCATTGCCGGAGGATGCTAGCAGCGGCCCCCGGAATTCGGCCCGCCGAGTTGGCGTGTTCCCCCTCGGCCGTAGCAACCCGGTGCTAGCCTCTACGTCATGGAGGCGAAAAAGGCGCTCGAAGCGGAATCTCCTCTGCGCGCGGTCTTCGCACGGCCGGTCGACGATGCCGCCACTCGCCTCCGCAGAAAGCGGGCACGCCGGCGGCGCGCCGTCTTCTGGTGGTTCTTCGACCTCTGGGGCTACCTCGCAGTGGGCTTCTTCGCGCTGCTGCTCGCCGGGCTTCTCTTCGCTTTCATCGCTGCCTTCACCGGCCAGTTGAAATGAAAAACCGGCGGCCGCAGCCGCCGGGCTTTCATATTTCTCGCCGGGTTAGACCACGTGATCGTGCCGGTGTCCCACGTCGTCGCGAACGATCGTTTCCTCGCGTCGCGTCGAATACGGAGACCACGTGCTCCAAAAGAGCATCGACAGCAGGAGACCGATCCCACCGACGATCATCAAAATGACTCCGACCGTGTTGACGTTGACCCCTCGCGTGTTCACATCGACGGCAAACGCGAGAATCGCGCCGACGGCAACGAGAAAGATACTGACGCCGATACCACCCATTCCTGTCCTCCAGTCGCTTGGTTCCCTCGGGGAGTTTCTACCCAGACTGAAAAGGAGCCAACCTCGGAAGGTGAGCGGGGCATCCGAGGGGGGG
>JAIVGO010000184.1 GCA_020201525.1 Actinomycetota bacterium
CCCGGTCCCATGCCGAACCCGGAAGTTAAGCCCTCCAGCGCCGATGGTACTGCGTGGGAAACTGCGTGGGAGAGTAGGACGCCGCCGGACACTATGCAGGGCCCGTCGAAAGACGGGCCCTGCTCCTTTTTTGCACCCGATTAGGCAGGCAAACGGCCTTGGAAAGTAGAATTACCCGACCTATGGCTCTGCTCGAAGTCGAATCGATCGACGTCTTCTACGGCCCCATTCAGGCGCTGCGCGGTGTTTCATTGCGCGTCGAGGAAGGCGAGATGGTTGCGCTCGTCGGCGCGAACGGCGCCGGCAAGACAACGACGCTGCGCACGATCAGCGGGTTGCTGGCGCCGAGCACAGGATCGATCACGTTCGCCGGCAAGCGCATCCACGGCTTGCCGGCACAAGACGTCACCGGCCGGGGGATCGCGCACCTTCCCGAAGGCCGCGACCTGTTCGCCGCGCTGCCGGTGGTCGAGAACCTCAAGCTCGGCTACTGGACGCGTCGCAAGAACAAGGCGGGCCTGCAGCCGCAGCTCGACCGCGTGATGGATCACTTTCCGATTTTGCGCCAGCGCGCGAGCCAGGCCGCCGGGACGCTGTCCGGCGGCGAGCAGCAGATGCTCGGCGTCGCGCGCGCACTCATGTCGAGCCCGAAGCTGCTCGTCGTAGACGAGCTCTCGCTCGGACTCGCACCGATTATCGTTGCGCAACTCTTTGAGATCTTGGAAGAGGTCAACCAAGAGGGAACGAGTGTGCTGCTCGTCGAGCAGTTCGTCCATCTTGCGTTGCAGCACACTGCACGCGCCTACGTGCTGCAAAAGGGCGAAGTCGTGATGACCGGCGAGAGCTCGCAGCTCCTCGCAGACCCATCGCTGGTTGCAAGCTATCTCGGCGAGGAAGCCGGGGCCGCACTCGAAGAAGGTGCGGAAAAGACGCCGGTTCCGGCAAAGGCGAGCGTGCGTACACAGACAAAGACGAAAGCTGCTGCGAAAGCCTCTCCCGCTAAAGCAACGACCGGGAAGCGCACAACCACGAAGCGCGCTCCCACGAAGCGCGCCAAGTAATCAGCAAGACTGCGCGGTCCGCCACTCGAGATGCCTGTACGCCGCCTCCGTCTCGTGATCGACCTCTCCAACGATCGCGATGTCGGTGCGCGCGGCTCCGAAGGGCACATCGGCGGCAACCGTCCAGGGGACGCGCAACGTTCCGGTCGCGGGAATCACCCCGGTCCCGGTGCTCGCGTGTGTTCCGCCATCGGCGTAAGCGGTACCCCACGAAATCTTAAATGCCGGAGTCGTTGTGATGGTGAACGATTGGACGCCGCCGCGCGGAAGACACTGAAATTCGATGGAGGCTTGGATCGGCGGTGATTTGACCCCGGGAACTGTGGTCGGCAACGGCTTTGATTTGCTTGCGGGATCCGGCGACGGCGTCGATGAACCGGTTGACCCCGGTGTCCCGTGTGCCGGCGTAATACCGGGCGCACCTTTGCCGGTCGAAGACGTTGGAGCGACTGTGCCTTGCGCTCCAACGTTCGCGTGTGGGGTGGATTTGCCGCATGCGGCCGCGACGACCGCAGTCACGAAGAGAAGACAAGCAACGCGAGCGCGCACGGGCGTTACGCTCCGGCCGGTACCGTCGCCGGCTCGCCGAGGTACGCCGCGACGACTTCCGGGTCGCGCGTCACCTGCGCCGGCGTTCCCTCTGAGATCATCCGCCCCATGTTGAGCACGTACATATAGTCGGTCAGCCTACTTACCATTTGCACGTCGTGCTCGATCAGTAGCATCGAAATTCCTAATTGATCGCGAAGAGAGCGTAGGAAACCAGACAAACGATCGGTTTCCGTGTTGTCCAATCCCGACGTTGCTTCGTCGAGGAGAATGATCGGCGCCTCGGTGACAACGGCGCGAGCAATCTCAACCAAGCGAAGCACTCCGAATGGGAGCCCTGCCGCAGGCCGGTCCACGATATCGGTCAGATCAAGCAGCTCAACCACGCGATCGACCCGCCGTCGTGCATCCCGCTCGGCGCGGACGGCGCGATCCATGGCAAGCATGTGGGACACGACACCGGTTGGATTGTGGACGTGTGTTGCAACGAGAAGGTTATCTCGCACGCTGAGGTCGCTGAACAGCTGAATGACCTGGAACGTGCGGCCGATGCCGAGACGCGCGCGCTCGTGCACGGGCAGGCCGGAAACATCTTTGTCGAAGAGGCGGACGACACCCGATGTTGGCTCGTTGAGACCGGACAACGCGTTAAAGAGGGTTGTCTTTCCCGCGCCGTTCGGGCCGATGAGACCGACGATTTCGCCTTTATGAATTTGGATCGACGCCTCGTTAACGGCAAGCAGACCGCCGAATCGGACGGTGACTCCCGCGCCTTCCAAAATAACCGGCGCGGTTGCACGAATCGGCTCCGACGTGGGTCCCGACGTCCCGCGACGACCTTTCCCGTTCCCGTTGCCGTTCGCTGAAACTGCGAGCACCGGTCGGGCGGCCCCAATAACAAGCTCGTCCGGCAGGCCGCGGCTTGGCCGCGGAAAGCGCTGCAGCGTACGCGTCAAACCTCGATAGGTTCGCGCCGCAGGCGAGAGTGCTCCGCGGACTGCCTTCCTCACCGGGCGGCCCACGGGCCGCAGCGCCGTCATCGCGGGACGAAGGATTTTCCCGAGAATTTCCCGAAGCCAATGCAGGCCGGCCACAATGGCGGCGCGATGGGCTTGAAACAGGAGCGCACCCACCAGTAAGACCGCCGACGTAACTTCGAGATATCCCTGCAAGAAAGACACCTTGTAGAACAAGACCTCGAGACCTGCGAACAGTGCTCCGGCAAACACCATGCCGCCTAGCGACTACAAGCCACCAACCACAGCAATCGACAGGTACAGGAGCGAAGCCGTGAACATGAACTTGCTCGGAGACACACTGCGTAGCTTGATGATGAAGAGGTTGCCGGCTGCACCGGCAAGCATTCCGGAGATCGCGAACGCGAGGAGTTTGTAGCGCATCACATTGATACCGAGAGACGCCGCCGCCATTTCCGAGCCTCGTGTGGCGAAGAACGCACGGCCGGTCTTCGAGCTCCGCAAGTTGGCCATCGCTATGAATCCGACGACACAAACCGCGAGCGCAAAGAAATAGAGAATCTTTTGATCGCTGAGGTCGAAGTTCGGAAAGCCACCGGGGGAGCCGAATACTGAATTCTTCACCGTCGACGTGCCACCGGACCCCACGAACCACGACGAAGTGAACAAGAACTTATCCGCCATCCAGGAAAAGATCAGCGTGGCGACGGCCAAGTACAAGCCGCGCACCCGCAACGCCACGGCGCCAAGCAAGGTCGCCACCCCGGCCGAGATCACGGCGGCAAGAGGCAAGTTGAACGGAAACGGAATCCCAAAATTGCGCGACAGGACGCCGGTGGCGAAAGCTCCGACACCAACGAGCGCCGCATGGCCCAGTGAGATCTGACCAACCCAGCCGGTAAGAACGGCAATCGAAATGCCGATGATCGCGTATACAAGTGCGAGGTGTGCGTTCGATAGGATTTGGAACAGCAGCTCAGACGAGATACCAGGGATCCACACCCACGCGACGAGAGCGATACCGATCAGGATCTTCGCGGGCACCGGCACGGAGAGCGACCGCCGTCGAGGGCCGCCGCGTGAGGTGAAACCGCCGTCATCGCGCGTCGCAACCGAAAACTTCTGTCCCCGCATGTACATGACCCCAAGCGCGAGGATGGTCAAAACGAGCTCCGGCGCGCCGCTTTGACCGGTGATGACGTTGAGGCCCGGCACGGATGCAAACGCCGGAACCATACCGAGAAGGAATCCGACGATCGCTGCTCCACCCAGTGCCGCAGCCAGTCCCTCCAGCCCGCCGAGGAGCGCCGCGACGAACGCGGGTAATACTTGCAGCGATAGTTGGTACGGCTCCAGGCTCGTGATCGCAGCGAGCAGGATGCCGGAGATCGCGGCGAGGCCTCCACCGATCGCCCACGCGATGGACGTAGTTCGATCCGGGTTGATTCCCATGAGCGCTGCTGCGCGTCGGTTGACGGCCGCCCCCCGCATCGCGAGACCAAGGTTCGTGAACTTGAACAGCGCGAGCATCGCGAAAGCGAGAACCACCGATACCACGAACAATCCGATGCCGCCGTATCGCAACAGTCCACTGCCGACATGAATCGCGCCGTCAGGGAACACGGATCGCGTCGTCTGCGGATTCGTGCCCCAGTACTTGGCAGCGACAGACATGAGCAGCGAGAGCGTGGCCACCGTCCCCACTGTTTGAGCGGTGAGCGACATGTGCCGGAGTCCGCGGACAAAAACCCGTTCGACGAAGACGCCGAGAAGCGCTCCAAAGAGAATTCCGATCAATACCGCGGGTATAAGCGGTACGCCCATGTGAATGAGAGAAAACTTGACGGGGGATAAGGTCAGATAAGCCGCAACCATTGCAATCGCTCCGTGCGCAAGATTGAGAACGCGCGACGCGCGATAAATAACGACGATTCCGACGGCGAAAATCGCGTACGCGCCGACGAACGGAAGTGACAGGATCAGATAGGAGAGATACTTCATGCCCCGCCCAAATCCTTACCGAGACTTGTGTCCTTCACGAATCCTGAAACCAAGGAAAACGCGATGAAGGAGTTGCCGGAATATTGAAATTTGTACGCCTGCATCTTGCCGTTTCCTAAGTGATCACCGGCTCGCCACTGGAGGGCCGGTGCGAGCCCGAAGTCAAACGATCCTTGATCCAATACCTGCTTGAGTGCCGACCGCGTCAGGTGCGGGCCGACGCGTTGCAATGCTTCGACTAGGATGGCCATTCCAAGATACGAACCCTCGGTAAACGAGTTCGTCGTGTCGAGGCTCGCGTCGCGTCGGCGAACTGTCTGCTTGTAATCGACGACGGCCGGAAGATCGTCGTAGGGAGCGATTGGCGGATTGAAGCTCGTCCATGCGACGAGCCCTCCACACTCGCGGCCACATGATTTCGCGAAGTCGGCGTTAAAGAGCGGCTGGGGCCCGTTCGTTCTCCCGTTACCGGGATGCGCACCGCCGTTGGCGAGCCACGTCAGAGCCGTCTTCGGCTCGAGCAGGAGCGCAACGAGGTCACAGCTCTCATAGCTGCCCTTGTTCGGCGACAAAGCGTTCGACTGGCGACACGAGTCGTTGAATCCGCTTACCTCGGGGTACGAAGGCTGGCCAGACTGAATACCGCAAAAAGTCTTCTGACATCCGTGCAGGCCGGGATCGAAACCGGGGATATCCTTCTTTGTCAAACGCTTTACTTCTTCGTTGAACGCTTTCGCGCCTTCGACGCCGAAATGGTAGTCCTTGTCGAAGACGATCCCAAACGTGCGCAGCCCGCGCTTCCATGCCTGCTGCACCATGATGTGCATGTTCGCCACGGTCGATGTCGCGACCGGCCATACCCACTTGGAGAGATACTCGCTCTTGACCATTCCGTCGGCGCCGACGAGAGGAATGCCTTCCTTGTCGACGTCGCCGCCTTTGATGAGCGCGTCGACACCCTCCGACGACGGACTGACGGCAAGTGCGAAAACGCCTTCGGCGATGAGCGTCCGCAGATAGTCGACGCCGCGGTCTGCTTGCCAGCCGTCGTCCTTCATCTCCAAGTTGAGAAGACGACCGCAAATACCACCGGCTTGGTTCACCTTGTCGACCACCGCTTGCATGGCGACCGGCGACCCGCCCAGGAATGAGGATCCGATGCCCGAGCGGACGACCGTTGCGCCGAGCTTTATGGAAGTCGCCGTGACGCCCGTGTCCGTCGCGCCTCCGTTGGCCCCGCAATTTGCAGCGCCGCCGCCACCACCCCCCACGACCGTCGTGACGACTTGACTCTTCCCAGGCCCTTTGTTGCCGGATTTCCCCGATCCAATAGTGACGGTGCGAGGAACCGATCGCGTCTTGGTGTGGTAGATCGGCACCGCGTTGACGCTCGTCAGCAATAGTGTCAACGCGCCGAGAATGGCGATCAAGATGGCCGAGCGTCCTGGAAACTTGATCTTCATACACCGGCCTCGCGTCGCGCAATGCTTCGGTTGAGGATGGCTCGCCGAACGGAAAGGAAGAGGGGCGACATGAGCAAGATCCAGCCGGCGAGAACACTCAGCGGCTGGTGGCCGAATCCCATAACCCACCGCACGCC
>JAIVGO010000079.1 GCA_020201525.1 Actinomycetota bacterium
TCTGTAGACGACTGTTCCTGCACTGGCCGTGAATGTGCCACCGGCGCCGAGCGCATTGGCTCGCGCTTGGCATATCGCTGGAGGCACTGGCGTTCCGACACGCACTTGTTGCCGGGCCGACCGGTGAGTCGCGAGCTGCGAACCTTCGCCGAGCAGCGCATTCGCGCGCTGCCGTAAGCTCAGTAGTTCTCGCGTAAAAAGATGAAGTTCTTCGGCTGGGAGCCGTACAGGCCGAGGTTCACTTGCGCCGCCGGGTCCTTGTCGTAGGTTGCGCCGGACCAAGGTCCCTGCTGGTACGCCCTGTTCGCCGGGGTCGCCGCCTGGCACGTGGTGTCGCCCAGCCCCGCGCCTGCATCGAGATCGAGGCAGATCTTCACGCTTCCCGGCGTGCTAACCGCGGGGCTCGGCTTCAGCAATTTTAACGTCGTCGCGAGGCCGGCCGAAACCGAGCCGGAGATGCTGATATTGCTGTTCGGCATGTTGCCGGCGTTCAGGCTACCCTGATAGCCGAAGAGCTTGAAACTCGCCGCCGAGAACGAGGTGCAGTTGTCGGCGTTATTGAGGACGAAGCCGCTCGCGGTGCCGGCGTAGTACTCCGCGCGCAACGGGACGGGAATGTCGACCGAACTCGGCCCGGCCGCGTTCAGGAGGGCGGCGCGGCCGTAGCGGAATTCGTTGCCCGCGTCGAACGCGATGTTGCTGAAGGCGAGCGGCGTCGGGCTAGAGATGATTCCCTGGTTAGCGCCGTTGTCGGCGGCGTCCAAAGCGCTGACGCTGAGCGAGATGGCCGAGGCGTTGAACGGTGCGAGGGGCGTCGCATTGTTTCGCTGATACACGAGCGTGCCAGCCGAATCGGGCGAGTAGCTGGCCGTCCCGGCAGCGGGCGCGCTCAGCGCGGGCGTGCCGACTGAAGCTGTGTCGAGGGTGGCCGGCGCGCCGCTGTCGGAGTACGTCTCGCTCAGCGTCGGTCTCGACGTCGAGATCGGGTAATTGGTCGTCGTTGCGCCGGCCGCGTTCACGGCCTTGACCGTCGCCGAAGGCGGAGTCGCAAACCAGAATCGCTGTCCGATGTAGGTGAACGAGCGCGACGCGCAGGCCGAGCCAAATGTCCGGAGCTGCGGTGTGTTCGGGGAGGCGAATTCGAAGCGCTCCGGAACGAAACGGCCGATCTCGACCGTGGCCGTGGCAGGCACCGTGCGTTCAGCGGCCGTCGAGCCGTCGCCGCTGTCCACGCTGGCATACGAGGCATCCTCGAGCTGCAGCCTGAAGGTGCCCGCTTCCGAGTAGTTGGCGGTCGCGTTCTGCACCATGCCGCCGCTTGCGTTCCAGGACGGCGAGCCGAAGCCGAGCGTGCCGACGGTGGCGCACAGCGTTCCGCAAGTCGGATAGCCGCTGACTACGCTCGGCGTGCCGTCGTAATTGGTGGCGCTGGCTGGAACGGCGCTCGCCTGGACCGTGAACGGGCGCGGCGTCGTGGCGCCGGACGTGGAAGCCTTGTGGACGTTGCCGCCGCTCGCGCTCGTGTTGGCGAGCGTGCGCGCCGTGCCTGCCGTTTCCCAGGTCGCGTCGAGCGCACCTATCGTAAGGCTCGCTGGCCGCACGGCGAAGTTGTCGCTCGAGCAGGTCCTGACGGTCGGCGAGGAGGTCGGCCAGCGCACTCGCACGCGGACATCGCGCCAGGAGTTCGGCACGGCCGCAAAGCTTACGCTCGAACGGCCCCCGGTGATCGTCGCGGTGAAAGAGGCGAGCACCGTGCTGAAAGTAGTCGGGCAGTTGACCGAGTCGAGCGCGGTGCCGGTGGCGCTGTTGCCGATCAAATCCACGGTGACGTCCTTGCTGAAGGCGCTGTATTGCGACCCCGAGGCGATCGCGACGATGTCAAGCGTGAACGCCGTCCCCGCCACCTTGGTCTTGACGACACCGGTTATGGCGCCGGCGCCTGTGCTCGTTTCGAAGGCGTTGAAGCTGCCCGTTGCCGGGCCGAACACAAACGACTTCTTGCCGGAGATTAAATCGCCGAACGCCGTAATGCCGCTCGCTTGCGTCGAAGTGGCTGTCGCGCTCCCCGCCGTGGTCGTATTCCATGCCGCGCCGTCCCACAGGTCGACGGCGAAAGTCGTCGCGTCGGCGCCCACGTCGACATCGCCCGCAACGAAGGTGACCGTGGCGCTGTAGCCCGACCCCAGCACCACGCCGCCATTGGTGAGCGTCCAAAACCGGTTCACGTCGTTCGCGGAGTCGAGGTCGGAGGTGGCGATGTTCGCGTGCTCCCCGGCCGCCTGCGATACCGTGGCGGTCACGTTTCCGGCGGTGGTGACGGACGAGAAGGCCACGGTGATCGGCCGGTAGTTGGTCGCATCTCCGGTGTCGAACGTGCAGGTGGGCGACCCGGTGGGCACTCGCAGGCGAAGAAAACCGGCGATATGCCCGCTCGTACGCGAGACACTCGGCGTGTTGCAATTGGCGGTGGTGATTAGGGTGTTGCTGCCCGTGCTGACGACGCCGCTTACCAGAGTCAGCGTGCCGGCCACGGTGCTATCCAGCGCCAGCGAAATGCCGCCCACGGTATTGGCGACGCGCAGATCGTTGAACGTGGTGCTCGATGAGCCGCCGATCGTTTGCGCCGCCCCGCCATTGAGATTGAACGTGCTTCCCGTATTTACGAACGTGGCGCCGTTGTTCGTAAAGTTACGCGCGAGGTTGTGCGTGAAGCCGCCAGCAGTGAACTGCGTGCCGTTGCCGAGGATGATGTCGCGCGTCACCGTTAGCGCCGCGCCGGCGGTGAAGCGCGACGTCCCGGCAAGTGAGAAATCCCGCCCGATCGACAGCGTGTTGGCCGACGTGGCGACGGCGCTGCCCTGCATGCTGAAGTCGTTGTTGATGGTGAGCGCCGCGGCGGGCATAGTTTTGGTGCCGCTGCCGCTCAGCGTCAGGTTGTAGTAGGTCGTCGACTTCACGGTCTGCGCCGCACCCTGGTAATTCACCAGGTTGCCGGACGCCGAAGCGTTCAGCGTCCCGGTTGCAAATAGCGGTCCCGAGACGTTGAGCGTGGAGTTGGCCGCGTTCGTCCACGTCGAGGTCGCCACACCGGTGAGGCCGCCCGCGGCGCTCGACGTCACGCTGGCATTGTTCGTCACGGTGGTGTTGGCGCCGAGCGCGATCGTTCCCGAGAACGATAGGCTCGAGCCCGATGGAACGGTTTTGTTGTTCGTCAGCGTTAGCGTCCCGGTATCCGTGACGCTCCCGGTCCCGGAAATCGTGGCACCCGCGCCCGTGAAGTTAATCGGCCCGGTACCGCTGATCGTCCCGTTGACCGTCACGTTCGAGCTCGCGTTGAGCGTACTGCCGCCGACTGCGAGTGTGGTGCCGCTGTTGACGACGAGGTTGCCGGCGACCGAGACAGTGCCACTGAGCGTGGTGGTGCCGCTCGCGATGGTGAGATTGTTGTAGCCGTTCGCGTTGAATTGGCTGGGGAGCGTGTTTGTCGCCGTGAGCTGCACGCTCCCCGTCCCGGGGGTCCAACCGCCGAAGACATTGACTGTAAAGCCGCCGACGAGGAGCGTTCCGCCGGCCGCCATCGAGATCGTGCCGCCGCTTGCCGTGTCGCCCAGAATGATGGTGTTCGCCGTAAGCTGCGAACCGGCGTTGAAAACTAGCGCCCCCGGGCCGCGTTGTCCTGCCGGCCCGGTGTCGACGCCGAGTTGAATATTGCGACACTGAGCATTGGCGACGTCCACCGTGAGCGTCGCGTTGCGCTTAACGACGACGTCATCGGCTGCCGTAAGGGCAAACGCGCAGGCGGCGTTGATGTTGCTCCACAGCGTGTTGCTGGCGAGCGTGCACGTAGCAGCGCTGGCGGCGCTGCTCACCAGCATGCAAGCGAGGGCGAGCGCGAATCGGAGACCGTACCTCACAGCGCGAAGCGCGCCGTGCGGGTACTCACGGCGCTGAAGGTCCATTGCGAGCGGGCCTAGTGCGCTGGTTGATCTAGCCGCTCTAGACGATAACCGTAGTTATAGACCGGCACCACACGGTAGCCGGACTCGGGCTTGAGATCGAGCTTTTTCCTGACCTGGCTGACGTGCGTATCGACGGTGCGCGTCGCAAGGTCGGCGCTGCGGCCCCAGACCGTCTCCTGAAGATGACCACGCGAAAGGAGCCGGCCCATGTTGCGAAACAGTGTGACGGTGAGCTCGAACTCTTTCGGCGTGAGATCAATCTTCATGCCGTTCTTGCGCACTTCGCTGCGCTGGATATCGATTTCGAACGGCGGAAAGGAAAGGAGCTTTTGCTCCTCGATCGGATAAGCCCGGCGAAGGAGCGCGCGCACACGTGCCATCAGCTCCTGGCGGCGCACCGGCTTCACCATGTAGTCGTCGGCGCCGTTCTCGAGCGCAAAGACGATGTCCTGCTCGGAGTCGCGCACGGTAACGAAGAGCACCGGTACGGTCTTCGAGACGTTGGCGCGCAGCCACTTCAGCACCTCCGTGCCCGAAACATCGGGCACCTGCCAGTCGAGCATGAAGAGATCGAAGCTTTCCCGGCCGGATTGCTTCATCCCCTCTCGGCCGGAAAGCCAGCCATGCACGTCATGGCCGTCGTCGGCCATCCAGCGCTTGAGTAGCGTCAGCTGATCGGGATCGTCTTCTAGAATCGCGATTCGCACGTCGTGCCCCCCTTTCCGGCTAATCATACTGGCGATGGATAAAAATCTGTGTGTAGCACTCCTCGGTGGAGGAACGATTGCACGCCTTGTCCTCCAACAAATGCGCCGCGGCAACATGCCGGCGCTTTCACTGGTGGGAATTGCGGGCCGTAGCACGCAATCCAAAGCACAAGTGCTCGCGCGCGAGTTTGAAGTTCCCTTTGGCGTGGGCCGTCAAGCATTACTCGAGTGGCGTCCGGACATCGTGCTCGAGGCCGCTTCGCACGAGGCCGTTCGTGACCATCTCGTTCCGCTTCTTGACGCCGGGATCGGCGTCATCGTTTTGTCAGCAGGCGCGCTCGCCGACGATTCGTTGCGTGAGTCCGCGGAGCGAGCATCGGCGCGCACCGGCGCGCTCCTCTACGTTCCTTCCGGCGGCATTGCCGGGCTCGATGCCCTGAAAACCGCCTGCCTTGCCGGGGTCGACGAGGTGACGATCAAGGTGGCGAAGCCGCCCGCGGCATGGAAGGGCATCGCGTACGTGCAGGCGCGCGGCTTCGATCTGAATGGCCTGCAAGCGCCGCTCACGCTTTTCGCAGGCCCCGCGCGCGAAGGCGTCCCCCACTTTCCGCAGAACGTGAACATCGCCGCCGTGCTCTCCATGGCCGGCATCGGCTTCGATCGCACGCGCCTCGAGGTGGTTGCCGATCCGGCGCTCGAGCTCAACACCCACACCATCCGCGTGAGCGGCAACTGCGGCCGCATGACCATCGTGCTCGAGAACGTTCCGGCCCCGGAAAATCCGAAGACCTCGTGGCTTGCCTGCTACAGCGCTTTGGCGGCGCTCGGCGCGCTTGCCTCGCGCCAGCGTTACGGCACTTAGCAGGGCCGCTGGTTACGCCTTGAGACGGCTCGCTTTTGTCGGCGCCAGAGCGGCGCTTGTCGGCCGCAATTCGATTGCCGGGGCTGTGGAAAACTCCCTATAATCGCCGGTTCCGCCGGAGGGGTGCCCGAGCGGCTAAAGGGGGCAGACTGTAAATCTGTTGGCCTTGCGCCTACGTTGGTTCGAATCCAACCCCCTCCACCAGTTTCGGGCACCGTGGCGGGGTGTGAGCATGCGGGCGAAGCGAATTCGAATGGGCGGGTGTAGCTCAATGGTAGAGCAGAAGCCTTCCAAGCTTATGACGAGGGTTCGATTCCCTTCACCCGCTCCAGCAACTTCCGAGGAAGCGAACCCAGTATTCGCCCATGTAGCTCAGTGGTAGAGCACTCCCTTGGTAAGGGAGAGGTCACGCGTTCAATCCGCGTCATGGGCACCAGGTGATTAGGACGTTTAAGACATCTAAGGCGCGACATCAGGACGATCTAGATGGCCAAAGGTAAATTCGAGCGCAACAAGCCGCACGTGAACGTGGGCACGATCGGTCACGTCGACCATGGCAAGACGACGCTGACGGCAGCGATGACGCACATCCTTGCGAAGAAGTACGGGGGTGAGGCGAAG
>JAIVGO010000080.1 GCA_020201525.1 Actinomycetota bacterium
CCGCTGCGACGCGCGCGGCACGCTCTTCGGGCGTGAGCCGGGGGATCGTGGTCGTAGGCGCTGCGGCAGCCGGCGACGCGGCCGCGGGTGCCTCTGCGGCGGGAGGTGCTGCTGCCGGTGCTTCCGCCGCGGGCGTCTCTGCAGGCGGTTTCGGTGCCGCGGGTGCAGCCGCGCCGCGGTTCTTGCGAACCCACGCCGCTTTCGCAAGTGCGCGCGCGACACGCTCGGGCTTTCCGGCCGCGATCTCGCGGTCGAATACTTCCTGATCAATTTGAGGTGCTTCTTCGTCCGCCATCGCTCGGCTCCCTTACAGCGGCCCGCTGATGCCGCCATCCTTGCGGATGCGCCAGAAGTGGACCGCCATGAGCAACACTGCCACGAACGGCAAGGCAAGGACATGGAGCACGTACCACCGTATGAGGGTGGCAGGCCCCACCTCCAGTCCGCCGACCAGGATGAACTTCAGCTGTCTTCCGAATACCGGCGTGTATCCCATCATGTTCGTTCCAACCGTCACCGCCCAGATCGCGAGCTGGTCCCACGGCAGCAGATAGCCGGTGAACGAGAGCAGCAGCGTGATCTGGAGCAAGTTAACGCCGACGACCCAGTTGAACTCGCGGGGCGGCTTGTATGCGCCGTGGTAGAACACCCGGGCCATGTGCAGGAACACGCTCAGCACCATGAGGTGCGCGGCCCAGCGGTGCATGTTTCGAACGAGCTGTCCGAAGACGATGGCCGCCGAAAGATCCTTCATGTCGGCATACGCCAGCTGCGCCGTTACCTCCGCGGCCGGGCGGTAGAAGAACATCAAGTAAATCCCCGTAATCGTGAGGATCACGAAGAGGAAGAACGACAACCCGCCGAGGCAATAGGTGTACGTGAGCTTCAACCCGTGGCGCTTCAGCTTGACCGGGTGAAGGTGGTACAGGAGGTTGTTCATCATCGCGAGAGCGCGGTCTCGCGACGTGTCGCGGTATCCCTTGCGGAACGGAGAGCCCGGCCGGAAGATCGACTTCCAAACCTGCGAGTCCTGAACCTTTTCCTTCGCGAGCTCTATCTGCTCGAAAATGAGCGCTTTTTGACCCGCCGGCGGTTTCTGGTCGATCCCCACGTTCCGTCTCCCAGTCGTCGGTGCTAGTTGGCTGCCTTCGTTTTCTTAGCGCCTTCCATCGTGACGAAGAACAACGCGTCCGACGGGCAGCGATCGATGCAGATCGCGCACCGCGTACATTCGTTGTCGTCGATCACGAAGATCGCAGCCGACTGATCGGCTGCGGACTTGATCACGTCGGTGTCCGCCTTCTGGACGATGTCCGGCGAGAGCATGTAGATGCAATCCCACGGGCACACGTCCTCGCAAGCGCGGCACAAGATGCAGAGGTCGGCGTCGAGCCCAATGTGGCGCTTCGGCTTCACCCGTTGCGACAACCAATTCGGATCGACGATCTTGAGCTCGTATTCGTCGTAGATTTGCGGCTTGTTCGAACGGGCACTCACTTGTAGCCTCCGGTCGCCTCAGGCTTCTTTTCGCCCGCCGCGAGCTGCTTGGGGAACTTCTTCTGATACATCAAGAATGCGATGACGAAGCCTCCGAGTCCCGCCGCATTCTCGATGACGACCACGGTGTCCTTTGCGGCCTGCTTCAAGCACTTCACGTCGAGCGCGGTGCAGCCGTTTCCACCCCAGCCGAGGACGCCGTCGGAGTAGTAGAGCCACCAGCTCGGGATGATCGCAAGCAGGTGCCAGGCGATGATTGTGAGCGCGAGCGAGGCGAGACCGGCCTTGCCCCACCCGGTCTTCGCCTTGTAGGCGCCGGCGAAAAGGCCCGCGGCGATCCCGAAGTAGACGGCTTCCACGAGGAGCCACTGGGGGGCGGTGTACGGCGGAGCCGCGGCCACCAGCCAGTGCGCGCTGATCACGGAACCCTCCTCGTCGTCGGCGGCCGGATTATACGGCCCCCCTCAGCGCGTACCAAAAGCCCCGGCATGGGCTCCGACCTGCGCCGTTCGCTTGTGACTTCATTCACAAGGTCACTCCAAAAAATATGCGCTTCTCCTTGAGAGTATCACGCGGGGGGCTCTCCCCCGCAACGCGATACGGCGCTACCGGACTGCGAGATAGCGCGCGATATTGTCGTGAATCTCACGCTCGGTCATCGGGCCGAACTTCCGGAAGCGGATGACGCCCTGGGCGTCGGCGAAAATCGTCGTCGGCGGGAACAGGCGCGGCGAGAAATGCCCGTACAGCAGACCTTTTCTGTCCAGAATCGACGTGTAGCTCAGATGAAATCGACCGGCGAACGCTTTCGCGGACGATTCGGTTTCGCCTTCGAGCCCGAGCAGGTCGGCCCCGATAAACCGCACGCGGCCGGCGTAGAGAGCGCTTGTCTTCTCCAGCGCCGGAAGCTCCTGAACGCAATTGGGACACCAGCTTGCCCAGAAATTCAGCAAGACGGGGGTGCCTTTCAGGTCGGCGAGCTTCAGGCTTGATCCGTCGAGCGTCCGGAAGGTGCAGTCGGGTAACCGGTCACCTACTTGGGCGATGCCCCTCGCCCGGCATTCTTCGGATCGCGGTGTTGGCGCAGTACGCGAGCACGAGACGACGAGCAGCAAGCACAGCACGACCGAGCGGCGCATGCGGCCATTGTCGCGCAGCGAGCCGCCGGGTGCGCAGCCATACGGTCCACAATGGCCGTTGCTACACTCGTACCGTCGTCATGACCCGGACCACACTCCTTCGATTCCTTCTCGGCCTCTTCTTGCTGGCGCTCACGGCGTGCGGCGGGAAAGCGCTCGGCTCGGAGACGGCCGGCCGGTCCATTCAAACAGAGTACGGCTACAACGTCCGGGTCATTCCTGCCGGTGAGCGCCGCACCGGGCCGAGCTTCGGTGGTGGAACGCTCGACGGCGCCCGGCTTTCGAGCGCGTCGTACAGGGGCTCGGTCGTCGTGGTGAACTTCTGGGCGTCGGATTGCGGTCCCTGCCGGAAGGAAGAGCCGATTCTTGAATCCGTGTGGAAAAAGTATCAAGGGCGCGCCGTCGTGTTCGTCGGCATCGACACCGACAGGTCGAACGTGAATGGAAAGGCCTTCGTCAAAGAGTTCGGCGTGACGTATCCGTCGATCTTCGATCCGTACTTCGAGATCGCGTACAAGTTCCACGTCTCGTTTCTGCCGGCGACGTACGTGCTCGATCCACAAGGCCGAATCGCTGCGATCATCTTCGGGGCGGCCGCCCACGAGAAGCAGCTCGTCGGGCTTCTCGATAAAGAGCTGGCGTAAAAAATGCATCTCGTTGCACTGATCGCGGTTCGCGCGGTCGACACTGCGCTGAATTCGGGGCTCGCCGGCGCGATTCCGGTCGCATTCCTCGTCGGCGTCGTTTCGTTCTTCACGCCGTGCATCCTTCCGCTCGTACCCGGCTACTTGTCGTTCGTGTCCGGCCTCAGCGGCGAGGCGCTCGACGAAGGACGCGGCGGTCACCGAGTGCTCGCCGGGACTTTGTTGTTCATGCTCGGGTTCGCGGTCGTGTTCACGGGCTTCGGGGCCGCCGCAACAACGGTGGGACGCTTCTTGAACGACGAGCACTCTGTTTTCGACAAAGTAGCCGGCGGGATCGTGATCCTCATGGGGCTCATCTTCTTGATGCCGGCGCTCGTCCGTTTGGCGACGGGCGCTCGTGACGTTCGGTACTTGCGGTTTCTGCGCTTTCTCGAGATGGAGCGACGGCCTTTTCTTGCGAACGTCAAGCCGGGGCTGGCAGGCGCGTTTCCATTGGGTGTGGCATTCGCGATCGGTTGGACGCCGTGCGTCGGTCCCGGGCTCGGCGTGATTCTGTCGTTTGCGTTCGTCGAGTCGTCGGCGACCCGGGGGGCCATCTTGCTGCTGTCCTTCTCGCTGGGTTTCGGCGTGTGGTTTGTGCTCGGCGGGCTTGCGTTCCGACGCGCAACGGCGGCGATTGCGTGGCTGCGGCGTCACCAGATGACGCTGCAAGTTGTCGGTGGCGTGTTCTTGCTTGCGATCGGCGTCTTGCTGGTCACCAACAAGTGGCTCGACGTCATCGCTCCGCTTCGGCGGCTCGTGACGAACTACGCGCCGCCGGTGTAACCGATGGCCGTCCTTCGAGTTGCTTTGAGAGCGTGGCGCTGGCTACGCACGATGAAGACGGCGATCATTCTGCTGTTCACCCTCGCCGCCGCGTCTGCGATCGGCAGCCTGATACCGCAACGTCCCGTCAACGAGTTTTCCGTGGCGCGGTGGCAGATCAACCATGCCGCGTGGGCGGGTCTCGCCGAACATCTCGGCCTCTTCGATGTGTTCGGCTCGGCGTGGTTCACAGCGATCTACGTCTTGTTGCTCGTGAGTGTTCTCGGATGTCTCGTGCCGCGGTACATCGCGTTCGCGAAAGCGTTGCGCTCGCGGCCGAAGATCGATGCGTCCTTGTCGCAGTTCCGCAACTACCGCTACGGGATGTCGCGGCTCGAGTCCGAAAGCGCGCTGTCGGGCGCCGCGCGCGTCCTCCGACGCCGCCGATTCCGCATGGTGCGTGGAAACGGCACGATTGCGGCAGAGAAGGGACATGTTCGTGAAGGCGGCTCGTTGATCTTTCACACGGCGTTCTTCGTTTTGATCGTCGGCATCTTTCTCGCGCGCGGGTTCGGCTTCACCGGGCAGTCGGCAATCGTGGAAGGCAGACGGTTTACCGATGCACGCGTCGGTTACGACTCCATCAAGGAAGGGCGGTTTTTCAACGACCGTCATCGCGGGTTTTCGATTCAGCTCGACCGGTTTGACGTCGACTGGTATGCGAACGGCGTTCCGAAGGATTTCAACTCGCACGTGAGCGTGATCGACCACGGGAGGGTTGTGCGCACCGACAGTATTCGGGTCAATGAGCCGATGAACTACCGCGGGATCAATGTGTACCAGCTCGCGTGGGGCTGGGCGCCGCATATTCAAGTCTTTCAGAAGGGCACGCTGATCTCTGACGACTACGTCATTTTCTTGCAAGATTCCGGATCGCAAACGTGGCGCGGTGTGGTCAAAGTGCCGTCGGTGACGCCGGCGCAGCTCGGCCTCGAGCTTTATTTCTTCAACGATCTCGACCTGGCAGCGGGCAATGTTCCCTTCAACGCTTCGCCCTATCCCCGTCGGCCGTTCGTCTTTTATCAGGAATGGCGGGGGGACCTCGGTCTGAGCGTCCCGCAGTCCGTGTACCAGCTCGACAAGAGTGCTCTGGTGAAGAACAAGTCCGGCGGACTCGCGATCGGAGGGAAGCAAGCTCTGGACGATGGGATTGAGATCCGGTTTCCGGATCTCAGGAAGTATTCCGTGCTGCAAATGACCGCGAATCCGGGCGCGTGGGTGCTGTTTGCCGCCGCAGTTCTCATCTTGGTCGGCCTCATTCCTGCGCTGTATAGTTCGCGACGCCGCATTTGGGTGCGCGCGATTCCGGCCGGAGACGTGGTGCGCATCGAAGTCGCCGGTCACGCGTGGCAACGCAAAGCGGCGTTCGAAGAAGAATTCAATGCGCTCGTTCGAGAGCTCGGACGTGACTTGAAGGTGGAGCAACCGGCCGCGTCGCGGGTGGAGAGTGGTATCGATGGCTGATCAAGGGCTCGCGCACCTTTCAGACAACTTCTTTTGGATCGCGCTCGTCGTTTACGCGGTCGCGATGGTCGGATACTTCGCGTCGCTCGCGTACAGGTGGCGCTGGACGGGATCGGTTGCGACGGTTATCGCGGCGCTCGGAGCGGTGTCGCACGCAACCTCGATAATCACCCGCGGACTCGCCGCCGGACGCGTGCCGTGGGGAAACATGTACGAGTACTCCTCGCTGGTCGGCCTGCTGCTCGTCACCTGGTTTTTGATCTTCGTGCAAGGCCGAAATGGGATGCGCCAGATCGGTGGCTTTGCGATGGCGCTGGGAGTGTTGCTGCTCGCCGCGGCTCGGCTTCTGTACGCGCCGGCCGGCCCGCTGGTTCCCGCGTTGAACACCTACTGGATCAAGATTCACGTCGTGGCTGCGATCAGCGCGTCGAGCATCTTCTCGCTCTCGTTCATCTTCACGGTGCTGTATCTCGTGAAGGATCGCGTCGAGCGCCGCGGGGCATTGTTCGGTGGTTCAACGGTCGGCGCCGCAT
>JAIVGO010000096.1 GCA_020201525.1 Actinomycetota bacterium
GCAGGTTCCGGAATCGCATAACGTTGCGCGCGACGCCTTTGCGTCCCTGCGAAATACCGATCTCGTCGAATATGCGTCGGTCGCCGCGGCAAAACGATCCGTGCTCGAAGACTCGCTCATCACACTGGAACGCACGGGCGGAAATCGCTGGGAGGCGTTTCGCACGTTTGAACGCGGAGCCGCCGGAGACTACGCAGCCTTTCGCGCGAACGTCGAGCGACGCGGGACGGGGTGGCGCCAATGGCCGGCACCCGAGCGCGCCGGGAAGGTGCCCCTGGGCGGCCCGGCGGCGCGCTATCACGCGTATGCGCAGTGGCTCATGACCGAACAGCTTTCGTCGCTGAGTGGATTGGATGCCGGGCTGGCGATCGACCTGCCGCTCGGCGTGCACCCTGAGGGTTACGACACGTGGCGCTTTCCAAAGATGTTCGCGTACGGCGTCTCGGCCGGCGCCCCGCCGGATGCCTTTTTCAGCAAAGGCCAAACGTGGGGATTCCCTCCGGTTCATCCTCAGCGCATGCGCGAAAGTGGCTACGCGTACTTCATCGATGCGATGCGAACTGCCTTCCAGCACGCACGCGCGTTGCGCATGGACCACATCATGGGGATCCATCGTCTGTATTGGGTCCCCGACGGCCACGAAGCCGTCGATGGTACGTACCTGACCTATCCGGCCGACGAGCTGTACGCGATCCTCGCGCTGGAGTCTCATCGCGCGCGAGCGCTCATCGTCGGTGAGGACTTGGGCACCGTCCCGCCTATGGTGCGTCCGGCGATGGGGCGCCACGGTATCCATCGCACGTTCGTGCTTCAAGAGGAGTTGCATGAAGACCGCGAGCCGGCGCTCCCGCGACCGGTCAAGGCCTCCTTCGCGACGATCAACACCCACGACATGCCGACGTTCTCGTCGTTCTGGCGCGGGTCGGACATCGCCGACCGCGTGTCGCTGGGACTCCTCGACGAAACAGAAGCCGCGGACGAGGCGAAACGCCGGCAAACGAAGCGCGAGGCGCTCGTCGAGCAATTGCGCGCCGAAGGATTCCTCGCCGCCGACGGGGACGACGAAGCAGACGTGTTGATCGCGGTGCTCGGGTGGCTGGCCGCGAGTTCGGCGGCCGCGGTTGTTCCATCGCTCGAAGACTTCTGGCTCGAAACCGCGTCGCAAAACACGCCCGGCACGCGGAACGATCGTCCGAACTGGCGCAGGAAAGCGTCGCACGATCTCGAGAGTGTGTTCGCGCTGCCCGAGGTGAGCACGGCCCTGCAATCGATTACACGTCACCGTGGAGGTGCACGATGACCACAACTTCGATTCGCCATGACGTATCACTTCTGAGCGAGCAGGATCTCTACCTATTCAATGAGGGTACGCACGGACGGCTGCAGCAGCGTCTGGGCGCGCATGTATTGAACATCGAAGGCACCGACGGAACCTACTTCGCCGTCTGGGCGCCGAACGCGGAACGCGTCGCGGTGTTCGGCGACTTCAACGAATGGGACCGAGACGGGTCACCGCTGCGCCCACGCGGTTCGTCCGGGATATGGGAGGGATTCGTGGCCGGTGCCGAAGCCGGCGTTCGCTACAAATACCACATCACATCGCGGCACAATGGCTACGAGGTCGGCAAGGCCGATCCATTCGCTTCTTACGCGGAAAAGGCGCCGAACACCGCATCGATCATCTGGCCACTCAACTATTCGTGGAAGGATGACGTGTGGATGCGAAGCCGCGGGCAACGAAACGCGCTCGACGCACCGATGTCGATTTACGAGGTCCATCTCGGATCGTGGATGCGCGACGAAAACGGCGGCCATCTCGGGTACCGCGAGGCCGGCAGGCGGCTGGCCGAGTACGCGTCCGAGACTGGATTCACGCACGTCGAGCTGCTCCCGGTGATGGAGCATCCTTTCTACGGATCCTGGGGCTATCAGACCACAGGCTACTTCGCTCCGACGAGCCGGTACGGGACGCCACAGGATTTCATGGCGATGATCGACACGTTGCATCAAGCAAGCATCGGCGTGATCCTCGATTGGGTCCCGTCCCATTTTCCGACCGATGAGCACGGGCTCGCGTATTTCGACGGCACGCATTTGTTCGAGCACGCGGACATGCGACAGGGATTCCACCCCGATTGGAACAGCTACATCTTCAACTACGGCCGCAACGAAGTGCGATCGTTTCTTTTGTCGAGTGCCCTGCACTGGCTCGACACGTTCCACGCCGACGGCTTGCGCGTCGATGCCGTCGCTTCGATGCTCTACCTCGACTACTCACGCCGCGCCGGCGAATGGATCCCGAACGAATACGGCGGCCGTGAGAACCTCGACGCGATTCGCTTCCTCCGCGACCTCAATACGGCCGTGTACCGCGACCATCCCGACGTGCAGACGTCGGCAGAGGAGTCGACGGCGTGGCCGATGGTGTCGCGCCCGACGTACGTCGGCGGTCTCGGCTTCGGATTGAAGTGGGATATGGGATGGATGCACGACACGCTGTCGTATTTCTCGAAGGATCCCGTCTTTCGCCGGTTCCATCACAACGAGCTCACGTTTCGCTCGCTGTATGCCTTTGGCGAGAACTTCATCCTCCCGCTCTCGCACGACGAGGCCGTGCACGGGAAAGGATCAATGATCGGAAAGATGCCCGGCGACGATTGGCGGAAGTTCGCCAACCTGCGCTTGCTCTACGGCTATATGACCGCCCAGCCCGGGAAGAAGCTTCTTTTCATGGGCGACGAATTCGGCCAGCGGAAGGAGTGGAACCACGAAGAGGGGCTCGACTGGGGGCTGCTCGAACATCCGGCCCACGCCGGGCTGCGCCGATGCGTTCGCGATTTGAACTCGCTCCACATACAAGAACCGGCGCTGCATCAGCTCGATACCGATCCCTCAGGTTTCGAATGGATCGATGCAAACGACGTCGAGGCGAGCGTCGTCAGCTTCATGCGTAAAGGCCGGTCGGAGCGGGACGCCGTCGTGGCCGTCTGCAACTTCACACCAATCCCACGTGACAACTATCGCGTCGGAGTGCCCGACGGAGGCCACTGGCGAGAGCTGTTGAACACGGATGCGACCGAATACGGCGGTAGTGGACGCGGCAATTACGGCGGAGTCGACGCCATGCCCCTTCCGATGCACGGCCGGCTCCGTTCGTTGACCCTCACGCTGCCGCCGCTCGCCTGCCTTTTCTTCAAGCGTGTCGATTGAGGACTGAACGATGATGCGCGTGTGGCCGGGCAGGCCCGCGCCTCTCGGCGCGACGTGGGATGGCGAGGGAGTGAATTTCGCCCTTTTCTCCGAGCACGCGGAGGCGGTCGAGCTCGCTCTTTTCGACCGTCGGAGCGATGCAACACCGTCGCAGCGCATCCCGTTTCGTGAGCAAACCGACAACGTGTGGCACGCGTATCTACCCGATGCGCGCCCGGGACAGCTATACGGATATCGCGTCTTTGGGCCGTACCGTCCCGCGGAAGGCTACCGGTTCAATTCCAACAAGCTTCTGGTCGACCCATACGCCAAGGCAATCGGCGGTGGAATCCGCTGGGGCGACGCTTTGTTCGGTTATGTCGTCGGGCACGACGACGTGACGCCGGACGAACAAGATTCTGCCGGTGCGGTCCCGAAGTGCGTGGTGGTCGACTCGGCGTTCACATGGGGAAACGACCGGCCGCCCGGCACGGCGTGGAATCGCACCGTCATCTACGAGTGCCATGTGAAGGCGATTTCGGTGACGCACCCGGACGTCCCCGACGAGCTCCGCGGCACGTACTTGGGCCTCGCATCGGATCCGGTCGTCGATCATCTTGTCACGCTCGGTGTCACGGCAGTTGAGCTGATGCCCGTTCACCACATGCTGGACGAGCGAATCCTCATCGAACGCGGGTTGACGAATTTCTGGGGTTACAACACGATCGGATATTTCGCACCTGATCCCCGTTACGCAACGTCGGTGATGGGCGACCAGGTCGCCGAGTTCAAATCGATGGTGAAGACGCTACACCGGGCAGGGCTCGAAGTGATTCTCGACGTCGTTTACAACCACACGGCAGAGGGCAATCATCTCGGGCCGACGATCTGTATGCGCGGGATCGACAACACATCGTACTACCGTCTCGTCCCCGAGGATCGCCGCCATTACATCGACGACTCCGGCTGCGGGAACAGCGTGAACCTCGCGCATCCTCGAACTTTGCAACTCGTCATGGACAGCCTGCGCTACTGGGTCACCGAGATGCACGTGGACGGGTTCCGTTTCGATCTCGCGACGACGCTCGCTCGCGAAGGAAATGAGGTCAAGACGCTCGGAACCTTCTTTGAGGCAGTCATGCAGGATCCAGTTCTCTCACGAGTGAAGCTCATCGCCGAACCGTGGGACGTAGGGCCACACGGTTACCAGCTCGGACATTTTCCTCCGGGCTGGGCCGAATGGAATGACAAATACCGAGACAACATCCGCCGATTTTGGCGAGCCGATCCGGGACAGGTATCGGAGCTCGCGTATCGTCTGTCGGGATCAAGCGACATTTTCTCGCACGGCACCCGCCGAACGTACGCGAGCATCAACTTCATCACGGCGCACGACGGATTCACATTGACCGACCTCGTTTCTTACGAAGAAAAGCACAACGAGCCCAATGGCGAAGACAACCGGGACGGTCGCGAGGAAAACTTCAGCCGGAATTGGGGAATCGAAGGTACGACGGAATCGGCGCGGATCCGTTCCATGCGCGAAAGGATGAAGCGGAATCTGCTCGCCACGCTCATGTTCTCTCAAGGCGTTCCGATGCTGCTCGGCGGGGACGAGATCGGGCGTTCACAGCATGGCAACAACAATGCGTATTGCCAGGACAACGAGATCTCATGGACGAATTGGAACGTCGATCAGGATGGGCGGGATCTGTACGACTTCACGCGGCGCCTCATCCACATCCTTCAATCCAACCCCGTGCTGCGACGTCGCGCGTTTTTCACCGGCGGACCGATCCCCGGCGCCGGCGGCGTCAAGGATGTGACATGGATCAGGCCCGACGGAACCGAGATGACCGACGACGATTGGAACGATGCGAAGAATCACATCCTCGGGATGCTCATCGACAGCCGGGCAACCGATGAAGTCGATTCGCGCGGACGGCCCCTGTTCGGCGATACCGTCCTGCTGCTCCTCAACGGCGGCGCTCGCTCACGCTATTTCACGCTGCCGAAAGCCGAGGGCCCGGGCGTCTGGCATGAAGAAATCAATACAGGACGCGCGGGCGCGCGGGTCGTCAAAGGTCCAGGGTTGAACCTAGTCGCTCACTCGCTGATTCTCCTGCGCTTCGGCGAGGCCACGGTCTAGTCGGGCGGCCCTACGCCTCAGTCGGTCGAGCACGAGACGAAGACTTCTTCGCGGCCGTTGCGCGCTTCGGCGAGCGCTCCTTCACAGGTTCGCCGTGATCGTGATCGTGCGCCTCGCCAGCATGCTCGTCATCGAAATTCTGATGGGGGTAGTGGTTGTGTTGAAGAGCTGCGTGGTCGTGACCGTGTGCATGCATGGAGCTCAAGTGCTCGAAAGCTCCTTCGCGCGAGCTGAAGTTATGCGTCACGTGATAATGCTGATGCCCGTGCACGAGCGCTTGATGGTCGTGTTGCTCGAACTTCGCGAGATCCTCCTGCCGTTGCGCCATAACGGGCCTCCTCTAGTCAACCCACGTACGAGGCCTACCCCCGCTCATGTTTTGCGACACCTTGAAGGTCGCGCAGCTGGGTAGGATGCAAGCACGATGGTCCTCGCTCGGTTTGGTAACGCGTCGTGACGAATGGAGCAGTCGACGTACGCGCCGCAGCAGCTGCGCTTGCCGGGCGACTGCCGAACGAGCTGGGTTTCCTCGCCGAGATTGCTTTCAACTATCTCTGGTCGTGGACACCCGGTGGCGAAGAAGTGTTTCGATCGATCGATCCGCATCGGTGGGAACTATGCGGCGCGAACCCTGTTCGGTTGTTGCAGGAAGCATCGCAAGCATCACTCGAGCGCACAGCAAGCGATGCAGCTTGTCTTGCAGACGCTCGCCGCTTATTCGAAACAATTCGGACCGACCTCGACCGCCCGGCAGCATCGATTCCCTCGCCTCCAGCAGCTTTCTTGTGCACCGAGTTCGGCGTTCACGCCTCACTGCCGACGTACGCCGGGGGTCTAGGCATCCTTGCCGGAGACATCCTCAAGGAGGCATCCGACATGGCCCTGTCGCTCGTGGGCGTTGGGCTACTGTACCGCCAAGGGTATTTCCATCAACGCGTCGATCCGTCCGGCTGGCAGCACGAATACTGGACGGAGACCGACCCCGACCGCCTTCCCGCGGCCCTTGTGCGAGGCGACGACGGCCGGCCGCTGACGATCGACGTAAAGATCCGGGAGCGCACAGTCGTCGCCCAAATCTGGCGCGTCGACGTCGGGCGCATTCCGTTGTATCTAATCGATGCGGAGCGTCCGGAAAACAATCGAGTCGACCGATGGATTACCTCGCGCCTGTACGTCGGCGATCGGAAGTTTCGCCTGGCCCAGTACGCACTCCTCGGCGTAGGCGGCATCCGAGCCCTGCATGCGATGGGGATCGATCCCGGCACTATCCACTTGAACGAAGGACATGTCGCCTTCGCACCACTCGAGCTGGCCCGCGTGGCCGTGGCGAGTGGCGCCGATTTTCACACCGCGCTCGATACAGTCCGGAGGAGAACGGTTTTCACCACGCATACTCCCGTCGCCGCCGGCAACGAGGCGTACACCGGGAGCGAAGTCCTCCAGGTACTCGGAGATCTCCCTGAGCAGTTGCACCTCGACGCAAAGGAGGTGCTGGCACTTGGGCGCACGCGCCCCGACGAAGAGGACGAGCCGTTCGGCATGACGCCGCTTGGCCTGCGCGTCGCGAGCTCCGCGAACGGCGTAAGCCGCCGTCACGGGTTCGTGGCGCGAGAAATGTGGCATTCTCTGTACCCCGACGGCACTGCGTCAGATGTTCCCATCACGCATGTGACGAACGGCGTCCACTTTCCGACATGGCTGGCCGCACCCATGCGCGAGCTGCTTGACGAACATCTCGGCGACGATTGGCTTCGCCGCGCCGACGACCCCGCTGCATGGAAAGCAATCGACGACATCCCCGACGCAGACCTCTGGGCCGTTCGGAACATTTTGCGGCGCCGCCTAGTCGCGTACCTCCGCGATCGCGCGGCGGAAGACCGATTGGGGCGGGGAGAGCACGTCGAATACGTGGAGGCAGCGACGCGCGCATTCGACGATGAGGTGCTGACCGTGGGATTCGCGCGCCGTGCCGCGACGTACAAGCGGTTGCACTTGATCACCCTTGACCCGTCGCGCGCGCTGCGACTTCTGGAGCAATCGGTCCAGCTCGTCCTGGCCGGAAAGCCGCACCCGGCCGATGAAGAGGGAAAGCGTCTCGTGCAAGGCGTCTTCGAGCTCAAGTGGGCGCCGCACGTCGCCGAGCGCGTCGCGTATCTCGAAGACTACGACCTTGCGATGGCACAACGCCTCGTCGCGGGATGCGACATCTGGCTCAACGTCCCTCGCCCGCCGATGGAGGCGTGCGGGACCAGCGGGATGAAAGCGGCCATCAACGGCGGTTTGAACTGCAGCGTCCTCGATGGCTGGTGGGAAGAGGCATACAACGCTGAAAATGGATGGGCGATCAGCGCTCACCCAACGCGCGATCTCGACGCAATGGATGCACAAGACGCCAACCGCCTGTACGACATCCTCGAAAACGAGGCCATCCCGCTGTTCTACGACCGCAGCGAAGACGGGGTACCACACGGGTGGGTTCGCAAGATAAAGGCATCACTTCGCTCCGTCGGGTCACAGTTCAACGCGACCCGAATGATGCGCGAATACGTCGGACGCGTTTACCCGAGGTAGGGCCGGGAGATGGCACCACCGGCAGCGGTGGTGGTCACTCTCTTGGCTATCAGGGCGAGCCGTGCAACAGTCATTGGTGTGGGGGACTCTTGAACGCCGTCATCGTCCGGCTGCGCACCGAGCTTCGGTCGGGCTGGCGCGCCTGGCTGGGTTTGACGCTCCTCCTGGCGATTGCCGCGGGGGCCGCGGTCACCGCCGCCGCGGGCGCGCGGCGTACCGAAACTGCGTATCCGCGATTCCTCAAAGCACAAGACGCGTTCGACGCTGCGACGGGAGGCGGAGCCGAAGAGAACTTCTCGGAGAGGCTGAAGGACGTCCGGGCGATGCCCGAAGTGGAAGATTCAATCGAAGAGTACATCGTCGGGGGTGCGTTGACGTTGCCCGCAATGCGTGGCCATCCCGAAAGAACCGTGTCGTTCCCAAACATGTTCGTAACCGCGGACCCGAGCGGACGCGCGTACTACCAAACGAACCGCGCAAAGGTTGTCGAGGGGCGCCTGGCAGACCGCACCCGTGCCGACGAAGCAATGGTTCCGTTCACCGTCGCTGACCGACTCGACATCCGCATCGGCGATACCTTGCTCGCCGGCATCGGCTTTGACGAGCAAACGTTCGGGCCCCGCGAGCAAGTAAAGGTTCGCATTGTCGGTATCGAAGCCGCCCCCGGCGAATTCGAAGGAGTTGGCCAGACATCGTTTCTCTCGATGTATGTGACGCCTGCCTTATACAACAAGTACAAGCCGATCATCCCGCAAGAAAACCCCGACCTCAGTAACGTCGCAATTCATCTCCGTGGCGGCCCGCAAGCCTCATACGCTTTCAAATCAAAGGTCGAGCGCGTCTACAACATCGACGTGCCGGAGATTCAGCCGGTTAACACCAACGGCGTCCAAAAAACGATGCGGCTGTATGCCATTGCCTTTTGGCTGCTCGGAGCACTCATCACAATCGCAACGATTGCGATCTTCGGTCAAACGCTCGGGCGGCAGATTCTGATCGAATCCAACGAGTATCCCGCGTTGCGGGCGCTCGGTTTCGGCCGGAGACAGCTGGTCATGCTCGGCATCCTCCGCGCAAGCGTGATCGGGCTTGCGGCACTACCTCTCGCAGCGGCGATCGCATACCTCGGGTCGGCCTTGACACCGATCGGCACCGCACGAATCGCCGAGCCGCATCCTGGATTCGCTTTTGACGGCCTCGCAATCGGTGCAGGAGTCGGGATCACGCTCATCATGGTGTTATTGCTCGCGCTACCGCCGTCGATTCGCGCGGCTCGCTTGGCGAGGATTCCCAGCGGCGCAACGTTGCCGGGATCGGAGCGGCCATCGCGCGTCGTCGAATTGGCTTCCCGTTCATCGGGATCCGCGGCGGCAGTGACCGGCCTGCGCATGGCGCTCGAGCCCGGTCGTGGCCGCACCGCAGTACCCGTCCGCACGACGATCCTGGCAGTGGCGATCGGCGTTGTGGCTGTAACATCCACCCTCGTTGCTGCGCAGAGCCTGCACTACCTGATCAACACGCCCTCTCTCGCCGGATTCACGTACGACGCGATCGTTCCGACCGAAGAAGGCGACCCCGCACAGAACGCGAAGAAGATCAAGGAATACGATTTCGTCGAAGCGGTTTCGCCCGGGACCGGCCTGAACATCACCGTGGGTGGCATCGACTCATTTTTGATCGGCTTCGAGCAAGGTGGGCCGATTCGGTTTGCAACGATCGCCGGCCGAGCACCGACGGATGCACTGAACGAACGACTACCGGAGATCGCGCTCGGCCCGGCGACACTGCGGCGCATGAAGCTGCACATAGGCGGCATCGTCGAGATGAAGTACCTCACCGGTGAAGACAACCAACAAGTCGGCGCCGCCGCGCGTGCGCGCATCGTCGGCACTGCGGCTATTCCGGCTCTTCCGTGGGCTGCAACGCCGCCCGGAGAAGGCGGGGTCATGACGATCGGCGGAATACATCGCTTCAGCCCCAATGAGGGCGGCTGCTGCTACGTCCGCTTCAAGCCGCACACCGATTTGGTCGGCGCGCAAACCACTCTCTCCAAAGGTGGTTTGCAGACCTTCATTCGAACGGATCGCGCAGATCTCGTCACGCTGGAACACGTGACGGCAATTCCGACGGCGCTGTCCCTGATCTTCACGGTGATGGCCATAGCAGCAATGGCGCACGTGCTCGTGACGGGTATTCGCCGCCGTCGCCGCGACTTCGCGATCTTGAAAACGCTCGGTTTTCTCAAGCACCAAGTGCGAAGCGCGATCGCGTGGCAAGCGAGCACGATTACCGTTGTGTGTCTCGCCGTCGGCGTTCCGGGGGGCATCGCATTGGGACGCTGGAGCTGGCGCTCGATTGCCGACCAATTCGGCGTGGTACCGCTTCCGAAAATTCCCTTCGTGCTGCTGGTTGCGATTGTACCGGCCGCCGTCCTGGCAGCGAACTTGATCGCTTTGATGCCGGGGCGCAGCGCGGCAGGAACCGAGCCGGCAGTGATCCTGCGAACCGAGTAGCTCAGGCGGCTTCGGATCCAGGCGTCACGACGCGACTTTAGACCTGACTAAGCAGGAAGGGCGCCTCGCAAGAAGGCGCCCTTCTGATCGATCAGCCGCGGGAGGCGACTGAGGTTATTCGTCTGAGCTCGCCGCGTCCTCCGGCTGAATCTCCTGGAACTGCGGCGGCACCGGCAACGTGAACGGCGTGACCGGCTGTTCGAGTGTCGGCGACTCTTCTTGCCCGTCGGCGCCGACCGCCCACACCGGGCGCTCGGGCATCTCGGTCGGGAACACGCGGATCGTCCGGTAGCGGCTCATGCCGGTTCCCGCCGGGATGAGCTTGCCGATGATCACGTTCTCCTTCAGGCCGAGCAAAGAATCGCTCTTCGCCGAAATCGCCGCATCGGTGAGAACGCGCGTCGTTTCCTGGAACGAGGCCGCCGACAGCCACGACTCGGTGGCGAGCGACGCTTTCGTGATTCCCATGAGGATCGGACGTGCCGACGCCGGCTCGCCGCCTTCCTCGCCGACGACGCGGCGGTTGTTCTCTTCGAACACCTTCCGCTCGACGAGCTGTTGCGGCAAGAACTCGGTGTCACCAGGCTCCAGCACGTACACACGCTTCAGCATCTGACGCACGATGACTTCGATGTGCTTGTCGTGGATCGACACACCCTGCGAGTGGTACACCTGCTGGACCTCGTCCACTTGGAACATCTGGACTGCTTGCGGTCCTTGAATGCGCAGGATCTCGTGCGGATTGACCGATCCTTCCGTGATTTGCTGTCCGACCTCGACGCGCCCACCGTTCTCGACGCGCAAGCGAGCGCGACGCGGCGTCTTGTAGACGATCTCTTCCTTGCCGTCCTCGGACGTGACTTTGATTTCGCGGGCTTTGTCGCCCTCAATGACTTCAACCGTGCCGGTGAGCTCGGAGATCTGCGCTTCACCCTTCGGCTTGCGCGCCTCGAACAGCTCGACGACGCGCGGCAGACCATGCGTGATGTCTTCACCCGCGACACCACCGGTGTGGAACGTACGCATCGTGAGCTGCGTTCCCGGCTCGCCGATCGACTGCGCCGCGATGATGCCCACCGCTTCACCGATCTCGACCATGCGTCCGGTCGCGAGGTTTCGCCCGTAGCACATCGCACACACGCCGTATCGCGAGTCACAGGTGAGGACCGAACGAACGATGACGCGATCGACCTCTGCGTCGACGAGCTGGTCCTTCTCCGTGTCGGTGATCTCGTCGCCGGCCTTCATGACCTTCTTGCGCGTCCCGTCGGCCTTCGACCATACGTCCTCGGCCAGAACACGGCCGAACAGCTTCGTGTCGAGGTTCGGCGCCGGAAGGAGCGTGCCCGACCGGTCGAGGTGTGTCACCTGAACGGGCAATCCCTTGTCTGTGCCGCAATCGATCTCGCGAATGATGACGTCCTGCGAGACGTCCACGAGACGTCGCGTGAGATAGCCGGAGTCCGCCGTACGAAGAGCGGTGTCGGCGAGACCCTTACGCGCACCGTGCGTCGAGATGAAGTACTCGAGAACCGACAAACCCTCGCGGAAGTTCGACTTGATCGGACGGGGGATGATCTCGCCTTTCGGGTTGGCGACGAGGCCACGCATAGCCGCGATCTGGCGGATCTGCATGAGATTTCCTCGTGCTCCCGACGACGCCATCATGTAAATCGGGTTCAGCGGCGTGAAGTTTTCCTCCATCGCCTTCCGGACCTCGTCGGTCGCTTCCGTCCAGATCTCGATGAGCTCTTGGCGGCGCTCCTCGTCGGTGATGATTCCCTTGCGGTGCTGGTCTTCGACCTTCGATGCTTTCTTTTCGTGGCGATCGAGGATCTCACCCTTTTGCGGTGGCGTCATGACATCGCTGAGAGAGATCGTCACGCCGGCACGCGTCGCGTAGTGAAAGCCGAGCGCCTTGAACTTGTCGAGGATGTCTGCAACCGACACGCGGTCGTAGATGTCGACACACTCGTCGACGATCTCAACGAGCTCCTTCTTCTTGATGATCTGGTTGACGTACGGGTAGTCGAGCGGCAGTGCCTCGTTGAAGAGGATGCGACCCACCGTCGTGTCCTTGATCAGCGACGATCCGTTCTCTTCCATTCCCGCGAGCAGGCCGGCGTTCTTCCCCGGCCACCGCACGGAAATAACCGATTGAAGGTCGATGTCCTTGAACTCGAGCGCCATAATCGCTTCCGCGGGGCTCGAGAACTTCAGGCCTTCACCTTTGGCGCCTTCCTTGATCACGGTGAGGTAGTACAGGCCGAGGACCATGTCCTGTGTAGGAACCGCGATCGGCCGGCCGTGCGCCGGACCCAAGATATTGTGCGCCGACAGCATGAGAATGCGCGCTTCGGCTTGCGCCTCCGCCGACAGCGGAAGGTGGACGGCCATCTGGTCACCGTCGAAGTCGGCGTTGAACGCCGTACACACCAGCGGGTGAATTTGAATGGCTTTGCCTTCGACGAGGACCGGCTCGAACGCCTGGATGCCGAGACGGTGCAACGTGGGCGCGCGGTTCAGCAGCACCGGGTGCTCGCGAATTACCTCTTCGAGCACGTCCCAAACAACCGGACGCGCGCGCTCCACCATGCGCTTCGCCGACTTGATGTTTTGGGCATGACCGAGGTCGACGAGCCGCTTCATGACGAACGGCTTGAACAGCTCGAGTGCCATCTGCTTTGGCAAACCGCACTGGTGCAAGTGGAGCTCGGGACCGACGACGATGACCGAACGGCCGGAGTAGTCCACGCGCTTGCCGAGCAGGTTCTGACGAAACCGGCCCTGCTTGCCCTTGAGCATGTCCGATAGCTACTTGAGCGGCCGGTTGCCGGGACCGGTGACGGGCCGTCCGCGACGGCCGTTGTCGAAGAGCGCATCGACTGCTTCCTGAAGCATGCGCTTCTCGTTATTGACGATAATCTCCGGAGCGCCGAGATCCAGCAACCTCTTCAACCGGTTGTTGCGGTTGATGACGCGGCGGTAGAGGTCGTTGAGGTCCGACGTCGCGAACCGGCCACCGTCGAGCTGCACCATCGGGCGCAAGTCCGGCGGAATGACCGGGATGCAGTCGAGCACCATTCCGATCGGAGTGTTCTTCGTCGTGATGAAGTTGCTCATCACTTTGAGCCGCTTGATCGCGCGAGCGCGCTTCTGTCCCTTGCCCTCGCGAATCTGACGGCGCATCTCCTCTGCTTCCGCCTTCACGTCGAGCTTGAAAAGAAGATCCTTGATCGCCTCGGCGCCCATGCCGCCCGAGAAGTACTCCCCAAAGCGGTCCTTCAGCTCGCGGTACAGGATCTCGTCCGGGACGAGCTGCTTCACGTGCAAGTTCTTGAAGAGCTCGAACACTTCGTCGAGCTGTGTCTTCTTGCGCTCGGCCTGATCGTTGATCTCGCGCGCCTCGCGGTCGTTGCGCGTCTTCTCGGCGTTGAGTTGCGACGCTTTCGCACCTTCGCCCTCTAGCTCCTTGAGACGCTTCTCGAGATCCTTCAGTTTTGCGTCGATTCGCTTGTCTCGCAGCTTGTCGTGCTCGATTTTCTCGGCAGCGATTTCCTTCTCGAGCCGAGGAACGTCCTTGTGCCGCCGCTCGTCGTCGACCTCGGTGATGAGGTAGGCGGCGAAGTAGATGATCTTCTCGAGATCCTTCGGCGCGAGATCGAGCAAGTAGCCGAGACGAGAGGGAACGCCCTTGAAGTACCAGATGTGCGTGACCGGCGCGGCGAGCTCGATGTGACCCATGCGCTCGCGGCGCACCTTCGCGCGCGTGACTTCGACGCCGCACCGCTCGCAGATGATTCCCTTGAAGCGAACGCGCTTGTACTTACCGCAGTAACACTCCCAGTCGCGCGTCGGGCCAAAGATCTTCTCGCAGAAAAGCCCGTCCTTCTCCGGCTTCAGCGTGCGATAGTTGATCGTTTCCGGCTTCTTGACCTCACCGTTCGACCACATGCGAATCTGATCGGCCGTCGCAAGACCGATGCGAAGCTCGTCAAAGTAGTTAACGTCAAGCACCGTCTACCCCTCCACATCCACACTCGACGGTTCGCGGCGCGACAAGTCGATCCCGAGCTCTTCCGCAGCCCGGAACACGTCCTCGTCGGTATCGCGCATCTCGATCTCTTTACCTTCCGCCGAAAGAACTTCGACGTTCAAGCAGAGAGACTGCATTTCTTTGATGAGAACCTTGAAGGATTCGGGAATGCCCGGCTCCGGGATATTCTCGCCCTTCACGATCGCCTCATAGACCTTCACGCGGCCCATCACGTCGTCCGACTTGATCGTGAGCAGCTCTTGCAGCGCGTATGCGGCCCCGTACGCTTCAAGCGCCCACACTTCCATCTCGCCGAAGCGCTGTCCACCGAACTGTGCCTTTCCGCCGAGCGGCTGCTGCGTAATCATGGAGTACGGACCGGTCGAACGCGCGTGGATCTTGTCGTCGACCAAGTGCAGCAGCTTCAGGATGTAGACGTAGCCGATCGTGATCGGCACCTCGAACGGCTCGCCCGAGCGTCCGTCGAAGAGTCGCGCCTTGCCGTCGGCACCGACGAGTCGCAATCCGTCCGGGTTCGGGTTCGCATTCGCGAGGAGATCTTCGATCTCACCTTCGCGCGCCCCGTCGAACACCGGCGTCGCAAGGTTGATCGGACCCTTGACCGACATCCTGTCGTCGCCCCATCCCACTTGCTTGAACCACGCCGGCTTATTCGTAAACGTCCAGCCACGCGCCGCCGGCCAGCCGAGGTGACACTCGAGCACCTGGCCGAGGTTCATACGCGATGGGACGCCGAGTGGATTCAGCACGATGTCGACCGGCTGACCGTCCTCCAGGAACGGCATGTCCTCAACCGGAAGAATCTTTGCGATCACGCCCTTGTTTCCGTGGCGTCCGGCAAGCTTGTCGCCCTCGGAGATCTTTCTCTTCTGCGCGACGTAGACTCGAACGAGCTCGTTGACGCCCGGCGGCAGCTCGTCGCCCGCTTCGCGAGAGAACTTGCGGACGCCGATGACCTTGCCGGTCTCGCCGTGCGGAACCTTCATGGACGTGTCGCGGACCTCACGCGCCTTTTCACCGAAGATCGCGCGCAACAGCCGCTCTTCAGGCGTCAGCTCGGTCTCGCCTTTCGGGGTGACCTTTCCGACGAGCACATCGCCGGGATTCACTTCCGCGCCGATGCGGATGATGCCGTCTTCGTCGAGATCCTTCAGTACCTCATCCGCGACGTTTGGAATGTCGCGTGTGATCTCCTCAGGGCCCAGCTTCGTGTCGCGGGCATCGACTTCGTGCTCTTCGATGTGAATCGACGTGAGCACATCGTCCTTCACGAGACGCTCGCTGATGACGATTGCGTCTTCGTAGTTATGGCCTTCCCACGGCATGAACGCCACGAGCAAGTTCTGTCCGAGCGCGAGGTCGCCCTTCTCCGTCGACGGGCCGTCGGCGAGGAGCTCGCCGGCATCGACGTGCTGACCTTCGGAGACCACCGGCTTCTGGTTGATGCAGGTGCCTTGATTGGACCGGCGGAACTTCTGCAACCGGTACGTCTTTTTGCTGCCGTCGTCGTGCTTCACGACGATGCCTTCCGCGTCGACCTCCTCGACTGTGCCGGCCTTCTCGGACAGGACCACGTCGCCGGCGTCGATCGCGGCGCGGTACTCAACGCCGGTGCCGATCAGCGGGGCGCGGCTCTTCACGAGTGGCACCGCCTGGCGCTGCATGTTCGAGCCCATGAGTGCGCGGTTCGCGTCGTCGTGCTCGAGGAACGGAATCATCGCAGTCGCGACCGACACGATCTGGTGCGGCGCGACGTCCATGTAATCGACTTCGTCCGGTGGGATGTACTCGACCTCGCCGCCGCGTTTCCGCACGAGGACGCGGTCTTCCGTAAAGCGGCCGTTCGGGTCGACGGGGGTGTTGGCCTGCGCGATCACGTGCTTGTCCTCTTCGTCGGCCGTCACGTAGTCGACCTGGTCGGTCACGCGGCCGTTCGTCACCTTGCGGTACGGCGTCTCGACGAAGCCAAACTCGTTGATGCGCGCGAACGTCGACAGCGATCCGATCAGGCCGATGTTCGGTCCTTCCGGCGTCTCGATCGGGCACATGCGTCCGTAGTGCGATGGGTGAACGTCTCGGACTTCGAAGCCAGCGCGCTCACGGGACAGACCGCCCGGTCCGAGCGCCGACAGGCGACGTTTGTGCGTCAGTCCGGCGAGCGAGTTGGTCTGGTCCATGAACTGCGACAGCTGGGACGTGCCGAAGAACTCCTTGATCGCCGCGACGACCGGACGGATGTTGATCAGCGTCTGCGGCGTGATCGCCTCGACGTCCTGAGTCGTCATGCGCTCGCGCACGACGCGTTCCATGCGGCTCAAGCCGATGCGGAGCTGGTTCTGGATCAGCTCGCCCACCGAACGCAGGCGCCGGTTTCCGAAGTGGTCGATGTCGTCGAGCTGGTATCCGTCGGCGCCTGCGTGCAGCTTCACGAGGTACCGGATCGTCGCGACGATATCTTCCTTCGTGAGGATCGTCGCTGCGGGATCGACGCTCAGCTCGAGCTTCTTGTTGACCTTGTAGCGCCCGACGCGAGCGAGGTCGTAACGCTTCGGGTTGAAGAACAGCCCTTCGAGAAGACCTCGGGCCGAATCGAGCGTCGGGGGCTCGCCCGGGCGGAGCTTTCGGTAGATGTCGATGAGCGCTTCGTCCGGTCCGGCGATGTGATCCTTCTCCAGCGTGAGGCGGATGGATTCTGCTCCCTCGAACATGTCGAGGATCTCGTCCGCGCCGAACCCGAGCGCCTTCAGCAGCACGGTCACGTGCTGGCGCCGCTTGCGGTCGATACGAACGCCGACGAGATCGCGCTTGTCCGTGTCGAACTCCAGCCATGCGCCGCGGCCGGGAATGACTTTGCAATTGAACAGGTCTTTGTCCGACGTCTTGTCCGGCTCGGAGTCGAAGTAGACGCCCGGCGACCGGACGAGCTGGGACACAACGACACGCTCGGTGCCGTTGATGATGAACGTTCCCTTGTTCGTCATGAGCGGGAAGTCGCCCATGAAGACGGTTTGCGCCTTGATCTCGCCGGTGGCCGTGTTGTGGAACTCGGCCTGGACGAACAGCGGCGCAGAGTAGGTCTGGTCGCGGTCGCGGCAGTCGTCGACTGAGAGCTTTGGCTCTTCGAAGCGATGGTCGCGGAAGTACAGCTTCATCACCTGCTGATAGTCCTCGATTGGCGAGATCTCTTCGAGCGTCTCGCGCAGGCCGCGCTCCAAAAGCCAATCGAAGCTGGCTCTTTGAATCGCGATCAGGTCTGGCAGCGGGAGTGATTCGGCAATCTTGCGGAAAGACAGGCGCTCAGGGGCGGCGGCAGGCAAAGCTCTCCCTCCCTCGGTGAGGACGTGAAGTTACTGGTGGCCCTAAGGGGATGACACGACGAAAGGGCAGGATAGCGCACAGGCCGTCCTGCCGTCAAGCAGCGGTCACATCCACGATATGCATCTCAATTGCCGGGCCACCATAGCGAGGTAGCCTGTTGTAGTCAAGAGTCAAGATCTTCCAACGACGCATTGTGCCTGATTGGAAGCCTTATTCGACTCGCGGCATCGCGACAGGGACGATCTCATGCTGCGTCCGGGCGCCGGGCCGGGTGCCACTGCGAAAGGCTTGCGTTACTAAATGCCCGATATTTCGTTATAGTCGGTTACAGATGCACGTCCGCACCTTTGGGGGAGGGTTCGATGATCTTCGATCAAGACCGAATCAACCCGAAATTGTTTTGGATCGTTGCCGGCCTGGGAGTAGTCGCGCTGCTCGCCAACGTCGTCCTGATCGTGGCCAGGCCGACCCGGCAGCCGGCTCACGTCCTTGGAGAGCACCTCGTGACTCCGACGCCGGAACCCGCCGCGACGAGCCTGCCTACGTTGCCACCGAATTTCCTGCGCCTCCCGCTCTCGCCGCAGCCGTCGCCGACATCGGACGTTCTCGCGGAGGACGAGCCCGCGGACCAGACCCAAGAGGAATCGGCGGCACCGGCGACAACGCCCTCGGGCGGCCTCGTCTGCCGTAACAGCACGAATCCATCCTGCGGTCGCTTCTATTGGAGCCCATCGCCCGGAATCGACAAGCCGATCGACATCGAGGTCGAGTGGTCACCCGAGTCACCGGTCGCCGGTGATCTGGTCACATTCACCGTGACGATCACCGACCCCGACGCCAAGATCACCGCGTACAAGGCCGGCTTCGGCGACCCATCGCGGGCAGCGCTCCCGGCATGTTCGACACCGTCGCGGTACGGACCGTGGACGCCGCCGGCGCGACAGGCCGGATCCGTATCGCTCGTATTCCGTCACATATACGAGTCGGCAGGAGATTATTCCGCGAACTTCATCGGCCGATCCGGCGACTGCGGTTCGCCGTACGGCGAGACCGTGAACCTGCCGGTGCCGATCTCGGTGCAGGAACCCGAACCGGAACCTTCGCCCGAACCGTCGGAGTCCCCGTTCTTATAGGCCCAATAAATCCCCGTTCTTATAGGCCCAATAAAAAGGGGCCGGCACGCGGCCCCTTTTCGTTTGCGCTGCGCTACTTGACCTGAACGGTCGCGCCTGCGTCCTCGAGCTGCTTCTTGATCTTTTCCGCTTCTTCCTTCGTGACCTTTTCGCGCACCGGCTGCGGGGCCCCTTCGACGAGGTCCTTTGCCTCCTTCAGGCCGAGGCTCGTGATCGCGCGCACTTCCTTGATCACGTTGATCTTCTTCTCCCCCGCTGCGGCGAGGATGACGTCGAACTCGGACTGCTCCTCTTCCTCTGCGGCCGCCGGTGCGGCTCCGCCGCCGCCGGCAGCTGCAACGGCAACCGGCGCGGCCGCGGTGACGCCGAACTTCTCCTCGAACTTCTTGATGAAATCGCTCAGCTCGAGAAGGTTCCAATCTGCTACGGCGTCGAGGACGTCGTCTGCTGATAGCTTCGCCATGTCTCTCCTCCTGGTCCTTATGCGGCCGTCTCGGCCGGCATCTTGTCTCGTAGTTGCGCCAACGCAGCACCGAGCCCGTGAAGCGGCGCAGCAAACATTCCGGCTGTGCGCTGCAATGGCGCTGCAAACAGGCCTGCGATCTTCGCCAGCATGACTTCCCTTGTTTCGAGGCTGGCAAGTCCCTTCGCGTCTTTCTCGCTCAAGACTTTGCCGGCCAGAACCCCGCCTTTCAGCACGAGCGACGGAGCGCGCTTCGCGAAGTCGCTGATTTCCTTTGCCGCTTTGACCACGTCGCCGTCCACGAATGCGATGGCCGTCGGACCGTTGAACATGTCGACGAGCTCGTCGAGCCCCGCCTGCTTCACGGCGATCGTCGCAAGGGTGTTTTTCACGATCTTGTAGTCGGTCTGGATTTTCGCGAGAGCCGTTCGAAGATCGGCAAGCTCGCCCACCTTCAGGCCGCGGTACTCGGTCAGGAGCACCGCTTCCGACCCTTGGATCCGCTCGGCCACGGTCGCAACGGTCGCGACCTTCTGGGCCCGATGACCGTCTTCGGTCTTCGGCCCTCCGAGCTTCTTTTTCGCTTTCGAAGCTATTGTTTTCGCCATCCGGCCTCCTGCAAAAGAAAAACGGCCGCCCAAGAACGAAGGCGGCCGCGCAAGCGGTCCGGACCTCGGGAGGCCCTTGTGGGCTTAAGCCGCTACCGCGGCACCTCCTGTCTCAGGCAAAGGCGAAGGATACGGGGCTTACGACGGCACCGTCAACCGGCTTGGGTGTCCGTCAGCAACCGAACGTGGCGGCGTACTGTCCACCGACTGTTCCGTCCGGGCCTCGTGGGAAGTATTCCCCCATATTCGTCGCCTCGGTTCCGTAGCCCGCGTTTTGAATCGAGTATGAGAACGTCGGTTGCGGCAGCATGTTGCGAATGATAAGGAGCGTCGAGAGCGGGCCGGCCGGCAGCCAGTTTGCGGCGACGCAGCCGTTACCGTCCGCACCGAATGCAGCCGGACGATTGGCCAGCGTCGAGACAACAATCGTGAAATACCCGCCGTCGTCGAGCTTCACTTGATCGTCGGGAAGACACGCGTAATAGCGTTGCGACACCGGCTCGTTCGTGCACAAAGACCAGTAACGCAGCTCACCGGACTCCATGACGGGAGAGCTCCGCCACGTCTGCGGCGTGGTGGGAAGCTTCGCGCGCAGAATCAGCAAAGGCCCGTGGCCCGAACTCGTTACCGCCGAGATGTAATTGTTGTCGAGGTTGTTCAGGAACCCGCCCGGCGGCACGAGCGACATCGTGTACGGAGACAAAGCGCTGGGGATCGCGTCGTCGAGTCCGGTCGGGCTCAAACGCTCCTGCTCGCTCAAGCCGTACAAGTAACCCGTGGGCGTGTTGTAGAACTTGTGCCACCGCGGCGGGTTCTCCCCCGGATACTGACTTCCGTTCGATCCGGATCCGCCGGCTTCAGCGAATCGCTTGTTGAGGTCGTTCGGCGGCAGATCCGCGCTCGTGCATTCCGGAACACCGACGCTTTGTCCGCCCGGAAGGTTGAGCGTGACCGACGGAAGCCCGACACCGCCGGTGATATCCAGACCCTCGTCCCAACGGAAGACGCGATACGTGACGATGAAGTACGGCGCCATCGCGTCCGTGTACAACGTGTTCGATGCGGCGCCACGGGCTCCGGTCTGTACCGTCACCGTGTAATTTCGATTCCCGTCGGTGCGACTATTGCCTTCGATAAACGGATTGATGCTGCCGCCGTCGGCGGTGATGCGCTGATCATTCAACCCGTCGATGGCTTGGAGCGCAGCGTTATACGACATGAACGACATGTAGCGTCCGTGCGGATAGCGGCCCTTGATCGTCAGCGATTCACCCGGAACAGACGGCAGCGCGAGCGTCCAGTAGTTTGCGAACTCGTCTGGGTAGGCAGAGTTGAACACGATCGGGTCGAGCCGGAAGAGCCACGCACAATTCTGGTTGGTTGCATGCCCCGTCGCGGGCAAGAGCGTCAGCAGCAGAGCGGCGGTGAGAAGCCGGCCGAGAGCGAGCGGACGTCGCATACCGGAGACTTCTACCCCGGAGGCCGAATTCCTCCCGGCTAGCTCGCGGCTTCCGCTGCTTCGCGGCCGCGGGACCAGTCGACCTTGATGCCGGGACCCATCGTCGAAGAGATCGTCACGCCGCGGATGTACTTGCCTTTCGCGGCCGACGGCTTTGCCCGAACGATCTCGTCGATGACCGCTTGAAAGTTTTCGAGCAATGCGTTGTCTTCGAACGAACGCTTGCCCATCGACAGGTGGACGTTGCCACCTTTGTCGACGCGGTACTCGAGCTTCCCGGCTTTGATCTCGCGAACCGCCTTGCCGACGTCCATCGTCACCGTTCCGGTCTTCGGGTTCGGCATGAGCCCGCGCGGACCCAGCACCTTACCCAGACGGCCGACCAGACCCATCAAGTCGGGCGTCGCCACGGCGGCGTCGAAGTCGAGGAAGTTCTCCTTCTGAATACGATCGACGAGGTCTTGCGCCCCGATGATGTCGGCGCCGGCCTCTCGCGCTTCCGCGACCTTGTCGCCTGCCGCAAAGACGGCGACGCGCACGGTCTTCCCGCTTCCGTTCGGCAGCGATACGGTGCCGCGAACCATCTGGTCGGCCTTACGAGGGTCCACGCCGAGACGAATCGCCAGATCGACCGACTCGTCGAACTTTTTCTTAGGCGCCTGTGCAAGAAGCGCGATTGCTTCTTTCGGCGCGTAGAGCTTCTCACGATCTACGAGAGTCGCTGCCGCCTTGTAGCTCTTTCCTTCTGCCACGATGCACCTCCTGTGGTCTGCGACGGAAAGCCGTCTCCCACTGAATAGAGCTATTGGTCGGTTACGGTCACGCCCATCGAACGCGCGGTTCCTTCGACGATCTTCATTGCCGCTTCGACGTCGTTCGCGTTCAAGTCGGGCATTTTCAGCTCCGCAATCTCCCGAACCTTCGCGCGCGAGATCGTGCCGACCTTGTTGCGGTTCGGCTCGCCGGATCCCTTTTCGATGTTCGCTTTCTGCTTGATGAGGATCGACGCCGGCGGCGTTTTCGTGACGAGCGAGAACGAACGGTCCTCGTAGATCGTCACCTCGACCGGAATGATCGTCCCGACTTGAGCCTGCGTCATCGCGTTGTATTGCTTGACGAACTCCATGATGTTCACGCCGTGCGGTCCGAGCGCGGTACCGACCGGCGGCGCGGGCGTCGCCTGACCCGCGGGAATCTGCAACTTGACTATGTTTGCGACCTTCTTCTTACCCGGCATCGAAAAGCTCCTTACACCTTGGCGACTTGATCGAACCCGAGCTCCACCGGAGTCTCGCGTCCGAAAATGTTGACGAGCACTTTCAGCTTCGAACGATCGACGTCGATATCGCTGATGATTCCCTGGAAGTTTGCGAACGGACCGGTGACGACGCGAACGTTATCGCCACTCGAGAATTCGAGTCGCGGCTTCGGACGCTCTTCGGGTCCCTTGCGCTGAAGCACGCGGTCGACTTCCTTCTCCGATAGCGGAATCGGCTTGGTGCCCGAACCGACGAAGCCCGTGACGCCCGGCGTGTTGCGCACCACGTACCAGGAGTCGTCGTTGAGGTCCATGCGTACCAGCAAGTAACCCGGGAACACTTTGCGCTGCACGACCTGCTTCTTGCCGGATTTCACTTCCATGACGTCTTCAACCGGGATGACGACCTCGTAGATCTTCTCTTCCATGTTCATGGAAACGATGCGGCTTTCGAGGTTCGTCTTTACCTTGTTCTCGTATCCGGCGTATGTGTGGACGACGAACCACTCGCCCGGCTGCCAGTCGAGGGCCTCTTCGGCTTCCTCATCTGCGCCTGCCTCTGCGAACGCTTCGTCGACGGCCGCGGCGAGCTCCGGCGACGGCACGAGCGCCGGCTCGTCGACTGCGGGCTCTTCCGTTTCGGCTGCGGGCTGTTCGATCTCCGCTGTGGGCTCTTCGACTTCGGCTGTGGGCTCTTCGACTTCGGCTGCGGGCTCTTCGATCTCGGCGGCGGGCTCTTCGATCTCGGGCGCAGCCTCTTTGAACGGCTGCGGCTCCTCGACGATACCGGGAGCCTCCGAGGCGCTCACTTCCAGCGGCGCCTGCTCTTCGGCCGACTCTTGTTCCGCGTCACCGAGCGGCATCTCACTCGTCACCGGCTCCGCCGAAGCGACATAAGCGGCTTCGAGCGCACGCTCATCTTCGGGAGCTTCGTCAGAGGTAGTTTTCTCGTCGGCGGCTTGCTCGCGCGCGCGTTCGTCGTCGGGCACTTCGTCGACGTGCGCGGAGACTTCCTCCTCCGGCGTTTGCGCGAAGCTAAGCTCATCGATCGATTCGACGCCCGCGGTGTTGGGTTCGTCCGGAGCGCCTTGCTGCTCCGCCGGGGTCGCGTCTTGGTCGGGAAGCAACGACTCCTCATCCGAGGGCGTGCCGGGATCGTTTTGCATCTCGTCTCGATCCATATGGTTACCCGCCGAAAACCTTCAGGACCGCCTTGGCGAACCCGTAGTCGAGACCAAAAATAATCAGCGTGATGAAGACGACGGAAAACAGCACGACCAATGTGTACGTCGTGACTTCATTTCGCGACGGCCATGCAACCTTCTTCAGCTCGCTGCGGACCTCGCGAATGAACTGACGCGGAGGCGTGCGCTTCTTGCGAGGCGCGCCGCTCGGACCGCCACCGGCTCCTCCACGGCCGCCGAGACCTCCGGGACTACTCGGTGGACGGCCGGAACCGCCGCCGGCGCGCTCCTCGGCGCGCTGCTGTTTCGCCATCAATCTCTTGGTTTGGCGGTTCACGATCATTCCTTCCGGCCGACAGATGCGGCCCGTTCACGAAAAGCACCGCGGCCCTTACCGCGGCACTGTGCCCTGCTTTGCAGGGCCGGAGGGACTTGAACCCCCAACCCCCGGTTTTGGAGACCGGTGCTCTGCCAGTTGAGCTACGGCCCTCCGCGGCTGGGGTTCCCCCCTCCGCAACAGCGCCACGCAGTATAGGGGGCCCTTCAAAGGAGTGTAAAGCGAATCCGGCACCGCGAACGGCGCTGAGCAGGCAAAACGCAGGGTTATCCGCGTGCGGGTGCGGTTCTGTACGCGCGGACGCCGCGCCACAGCGCCCACGCGGCGCCGGCGGCGACGATCGCAACACCGGCAACTTGCGCGATGACCTCACGGTTGTCTTGGATGACGCGCGCGAGCTCGACCTGTGGCACCGGCAGCATCGGAATCACGTGACGGCGCTCGCGCGTGGCGCGAGCAAGCACGGCAGGAACGAGATCCGCCGGTGGTTCGGCTTCACGCGCGCCGGCGAGTGACAGCGAGTCGCGCAACCGCGAGTACTGGGCGGACTCGGCGCGGCATGCAGTGCACGTTCCGATGTGTTCGGCGAGACGCGCTGCAGCGAGATCGTCGACCTCGTCCGGCGCGGCCATGAGATATGGAGTGAAGTCGCGGCACGCTTCGGTTGTGTTCATGGTTGCACCTTCTTTTTGCGCATCGGAACCACGACGCCGCCCTGCGTCAGATCCTCGGCAAGCTTACGACGGGCACGGAACAACCGTACTTTTACGGCGCCCTCAGTCATGCCCATCTGTTCGGCTATCTCCTCGCACGTCATGCCGTACATGTCCTTGAGAACGATAAGAGGACGATACGCGTCCGGCAGCCTTTCGACGGCGCGCTCGACTTCGGCAGCGGACAGACGCTGATCCTCGTCATCCACCGTCGCAAGACGCTCCGCCATCTGTTCCTCCTCCATCGGGGCCGCCAACCGCCCCCGCTTCTTCAAATGCGTCAGCGCTGCGTTCGTCGCGATACGGTGAACCCACGTCGCGATGTTCGCATCGCCGCGGAATCCTCGAATGCTGCGCCAAATTCGGATGTAGACGTCTTGCGTGACATCCGCCGCATCATCGGGATTCCCAACGATCCGCAAAACGACCGTGTAGATCGAGCGATTGGTCTGTCGGACGAATCGTTCGAATGCCCCCGCGTCTCCGCGGCGGCACGCCTCCACCAATTCGGGTGTTATCTGCACGTTCGTCTATTAGACCGCGCCCAGGTGGCTCCCGTTACGACCCTCGTCGGCCGACGAGTAGGTCCGTTCGGTCCTTCCAGTGGTCCAAGAACCGGTAAAAGTTCCTTTTCGAGCGCGGCGGACGGTCGGCTTCTGGGACGCCCAGCCATCCACGGTGCTCGTGACGCGTCGCCGGCACCGGTACGACCACGGCCCGCAGGCCTCGGTCTCGTATCCGAAAAGACAGGTCCAGGTCGGCGTGGCGGTACCAGCGAAACCACGGGTCGAACCCTGTCGCTTCGAAATCCTCCCTGCGAGCCGCCATGAGATACCCCTCAATCGCGTCGACGTCGGGGCCCGGGGCTTCGGCGAACTCACGAAGATCGGTCGTCGTAAGTCCCCATGGACCGCATATGCCGGCGCTGGAATCTTCGAGCGCGTCGCACAATGGCCCGATGACGTCGCCCGTCGGTTCCACCGAAAGGTCGGCGAAAATTAGCGCGGCCCCTCGTGAGGTTCTGGCGGCGGCGTTTCGGGCTTCGCCCCAGCCCACTTTCCGGTCGAGATGCAGCGCGCGAACCTTGCCGACGGCGAGCGTCTCGACCCAGTCGCCTTCGCCGCTGTCGTTATCGGTCACAACGACTTCGAAGTCGCGTGACGATAGCGCGATTCGTTCGAGGAACCGGTAGAGATCGCTTCGGTGACCTTCGTACAGAACATGCACCGAAGCATCGAGAATGGCAGACGAGGCAAAGCCATCCGGAACGGTTCGGGGGTCATAGATTTGGTAGCGGGCTTGCTCGGCTAACATGTACCCAGTGGCAGTGTCGACGACGTCGAAACCCAGCTTCCCGATCGCGTCTCGCAACGCATCCGCTCGCGGAAAATCGCGCCGGCCGCGGGCCAGCTCTCGCTCCTCGGCAAGCTTTTGCGCTTGTTCGCGGGGGGTCATAACCAAATATTAGCCGCGACACATAGCTCATCTGCACCACGCGATCGGCCGATGTCTTTCGTATGATTTCTCACCCGGGCAGCGCGAGGTATTGGTGAGCTCAAAGGTTCTTGTTGTCGACGACGATCCAGATATCGTCTTTGTGCTGCGCGTGACCCTCGAAGCCGCCGGCTTCACGGTCGTCGACGCCGAAGACGGAGCGCTTGGATTCGAGGTCGCCAAACGCGAGCACCCGGACGTCGTGGTCACGGACATCATGATGCCGGTGATGGACGGGCACGAGCTGATCCGCAAGCTCCGCGCCGACCCCGACACGTCGGACCTCCCGATTATCGTCGTCAGCGCGAAGCCCGGCGGAGTCGAAGGCGTCGAAGCCGTGATCCGCAAGCCCTGGCGCAACGAGGAGCTGCTCCGGAGGCTGACCGAGCTGACGCAGGCGAGCTAGCTCAGCTCGACGTCGGCTTCCGCTTCGCCACAGCTTCCGTCCATGGTAGATGCCGTCAGCTGCAGCGTCACCGTGGTGCCGCTCTTTGCGATGACTCTTCCCGAGATCGTGACCGAGCTTCCACCGGCGGCGGGCACGACGACCGGCTTCGTGAAGCGCGTTTTGAAGCGCACGACCGCACCGGGGTCACCGGCCCAATCCGTCACGTACTGGCCGATCTTCGCCATCGTTTGCATGCCGTGCGCGATCACATCGGGTAGGCCGACGGACTTTGCGAATGCCTCGTCCTGGTGAATCGGGTTCTGGTCGCCCGAAGCGTTCGCGTACCGAAGCAAGTCTTCACGTTGCACTTGATAGGTCCACGGCTTGAGCTCTTCGCCTTCGTTCACGTCTGAAGCTTTGACGGTAGCCGGCATCCCTAGCCCTCCTGCGGCGCGGTTCCGCGTGAGACGATCGTCGATCGCGCAACGGCAACGTTTTCGCCGTCTTGCGTGTCGATGTTTGCTTCGGTGACGAGGTACTCATTGCGACCCTTCGCCGCGATGCTGGCAATGCGCGGCTTCATGACGAGCACATCGCCGGCGCGCACCGGACGGATCGACTGGTACTCCTGCTCCCCGTGCACGACCATCATGTAGTTGAGCCCGAGGTCGGGGTCGGCGAGCATTCCTGCGCCGTATTCGAAATTCAGCTTCGTCAAATACGTCGGGGGCGCAATGATGTCCGGATGCCCCGCGGCCTTTGCTGCGCTCGCATCCCGATACACCGGATTCGGATCTCCGACGGCGTCGGCGAACTTCTTGATGGACTCCGCCGTCACGGTGAACGGAGCGCCCGCCGGAAACTCTCTTCCCTCGAATGCTTTGTTGAGCGGCATGCCTACCCTCCCAGCTGACCGCCGGTCACCGGGATGGTGACCCCGGAAACGAAATCCGCGTCGTCCGACGCGAGGAAAAGATGGACATTCGCAATGTCTTCGGGACGCCCCGCGCGACCGATCGCAATCATCATGAGCGCCATATTGCGAAGCTGGTCGGGGATCCCGAAGTCGCTTTCCCCGGTTTTCGGCTGCGTGAGTCGCGTTTCGACGAATCCGGGGGCAACCGCGTTCACGTTGATGCGGAACGGTCCGAGCTCGCGGGCAAGTGTCTTGGTGAGCGCGATGATCGCGCCCTTGGCGGCGGTATAGTTCGCCTGTCCGGGGTTACCCGTGAGCGCCGCGACCGACGACGTGAAATTAATCTTTCGGTGATGGCTCACCTCGCCTTTTTCGGCGAGCTCCTTCTTTGCGACTTCGCGCATGTACGGCATGCACGCATACGCGGCGTGATATGCGGTGTACAGGTTGATCTTGATGCCGGCGTCCCAGATGTCATCGCCCATGTTGTGGAACGTCTTGTCGCGCGTGATCCCCGCGTTGTTAATCAGAATGTCGACTTTGCCGAACTCGTCGACGCAGGCTTTCACCATCGCCTCGGCGTTGGCCATCTCGACCGTGTTGTGCGTGGAAAGCAGCGCTTGCCCGCCGTTTTTCTTTATCTCTTCGACCGCCTCGGCGGCCGGGTCCGCGTCGACGTCGTTCACGACGACCGCGGCCCCCTGTTCGGCAAATCGGAGCGCGGTCGCACGGCCGATGCCCCGGCCGGCCCCGGTTACGATCGCGACGCGGTCATCAAGGCGACCCATGGAACCTCCTGCGGTTGAGGTGGAATGGTCGCAACGCTATTACCGGCTGGTAACAAGCGTCAAGCCGGACGCTTACCGCGTCTCTTTGTGCGGGGTGTGGCGGCGGCACCAGGAGCAGTACTTGCTCATGCCGATGCGGTCGCGGTCGTTCACCTTGTTCTTTGTGGTGATGTAGTTCCGCCGCTTGCACTCCTCGCACGCGAGGGTGATCTTCGGGCGGTTGTCGGCTTTCGCCACTGCGGTCCTTTCGCGATGGGAACGGGCAGGGAGTATACCGATTGCCGGACACCCCGGCGAAGAGAAGATTCCGCAAAGCGGGTACAGAACCTGATGGCATGAGGCTTGCGCGAATCATCATGCTGCCCTCGTCGCCCCGTCGTGGCATTGCGGGGAATCAAACGCCCTCGTTCTTCGCGCAGCCGCGGTCGCCGCGCGGCTGCGCCTGGTAGCGGGGGGCGGAATCGAACCGCCGACACAGCGATTATGAGCCGCTTGCTCTACCTCTGAGCTACCCCGCCTCGGATAACGGCCTTGCTTGCTGAGTGGAGCTGGCGAGGAGAATCGAACTCCTGACCCCTTCCTTACCATGGAAGTGCTCTGCCGTCTGAGCTACGCCAGCGTGGGACGTGTCATTGTACGCGGCCCGAGCCGCAGGGCGTCCAGCGGTATTCCTCGGAGCCTCGCGACGACACAACCGTCGCGTACAGAACAAGAAAGCCGCTGATCCCAGCGGCTTTTTGTTTCGTGGTGGTGGGAGGAGGGTTCGAACCTCCGAAGGCTGCGCCAGCGATTTTACAGACCGCCCCCTTTGGCCACTTGGGTATCCCACCTGGACCCGGTTACCCCGGAGCAGCGGATAGTGTACCCTCATCCGCCGATGGCCAAGGACTCATCTTTCGACGTGGTTTCGCAGGTCGACCGCCAGGAGGTCGATAACGCCTTGCATCAGGCGAAGAAGGAGCTTGCACAGCGCTTCGACTTCAAAGGGACCGGGGCGGACATCGAGTGGACCGGCGATCTGTCGATCGATATCAAGGCCAACGCCGAGCAGCGCGTCGAAGCGGCGCACGAAGTGTTCAAGGAGAAGTGCATCAAGCGCAACGTGCCTCTCAAATCTCTGAAAGCGTCGGAGGTCAAGCCGACCGGCGGCGGCGGTTTCAAGATCACCGTCGACGTGAATCAAGGGATTCCCGACGAGCGGGCTCGCGAGATCGTTAAAACGATCAAGAACACCAAGCTCAAGGTCCAGGCGGCCATTCAAGGTGATCAGCTGCGCGTGAGCGGATCGAAGAAAGACGATCTCCAGGCCGTCATGCAACTGTTGCGAGAAGGCGACTTCGGCGTGCCTCTCCAGTTCACGAACTACCGGTAATTCTCGAACAAGAACGCTGAGCCGGACTCAAGTGTGAGATCGTCACGCGATCCTGCCGCAGACCGGACTCGTATTCGGAACCACTGCGGCCGGAATTGCAGCATGCCGGCCGAGCATGAAAACACGCGGGTATCATCGAGTGCGATGGCAGACATCAAGATGTATGGGACAACGTGGTGCGGCGACTGCACGCGCGCCAAGCGCTTTTTCGACGACAACGGAATCGGATACGACTGGATCAACATCGAAGAAGACGGCGCCGCCTTCGAGGTGGTCCTTGAGAGAAACCAAGGCAAGCGCGTCGTTCCGACCATCGTTTTCCCCGACGGGTCCCACTTGTCCGAGCCGACCAACCGCGCGCTCGCGCAAAAGCTGGGCATGGCGGATTAGCCAAGCCAGCCGCACGCGTTCGGGGGCGCCTGCACCATTGCGGTGTTTGGATGTTACTGATGGGATGAGCAGCCAGTGAGAGCGATTTGGATCCGCACGCGTAGCGATCTACAAAGAAGAGCCGCCGGCACACTCGCGTTGGCTTTGCTGTTCGGCCTTGCGGCTGGGGTCGCCACTGCGGCATTCGCCGGCGCGAGACAAACGGCGGCCGCTTTCGATCAATTCGTCGACGAGAGCAAACACGCTGAGATTTCCGTGTACCCGGCCCCGCCTGGATTGGAAAAGCTGCCGATGGTCGCAGACGTCGGCCGGACGGAGTATTGGTTTCTCCGATTCGAAGGCTCTGCTTTAGGCTCGCAGATAGTTCCCTTCGCCGCGGGCGACGATCACATGTACCGAACGGTCAACCGCGGGCACCTTGAAGCCGGCCGCCGTCCGAACCCGTCTGTATTCAACGAGATCGCGATCTCGCCGGCGCTTGCGGCGCGACAAGATCTGCGGCCGGGCGACACGCTCCGCGCGCAGAACATGACCTTTGCCGACATCCAGACAGCAATGACCGGCGGAGCGATCGCGACACACGGAGATCAGGTCGAGCTCACGGTGACCGGCGTCCTGCGACAGCCGACCGATCTCGTACAATCGATAGACGAGCGCAACCAAAACGTCGTGTATCTCGGGGGGCATGACACCGTCTATCTGACGCCATCTTTTTTCGAGCGATACGTGCGGCCGGTCTTCGGCGATGAGACCGGAGCGTATGTGCGGTTGAAGCACGGGAAGCGCGACCTGACACAATTCGTCGTCGCAGCGAAGAGGCTTGCGGGACCAGATGCGCACTTGGAAGTCGATCGCGGCGAAGAGGAGCTCCAGCCCGCACGACGCGCTTTACGCGCCCAAGCCCTCGCGCTCAATGTGTTCGGTGCACTCGCCGCGCTTGCAACTGTCCTCGTTTTCGGGCAAGCGCTGGCGCGGCACGTCATCGAAGATTCATCTGAATATCCGACGCTACGAGCGATCGGGATGTCACGGCGCGAGCTCGTTACCACCGGCCTCCTGCGTGCGTCGGCCGTTGCGTTGGCCGGCGCAGCGATCGCCGTCGGGGTCGCCGTGCTGCTCTCTCCCGTTTTCCCCGTCGGCTTCGCGCGTCAGGCCGACGTACATCCGGGATTCTCATTCGACGCTCCCATTTTGGGATTTGCATTCCTCGGTTGCATCGTCACGCTGATGGTTCGCGCCGCTCTGCCGGCGATCGCCGCGTCTCGGCTCGGAGCCGACGCGACGGGCGTCGCGGAGCTGGCCGGCCGGCAAACTCCGTCTCGTCTCGCGAACCTTCTCGCGAAGGCTGGAGGATCCCCTTCCCTGGTCGCCGGAGTGCGTATGGCGCTCGAGCCGGGCCGTGGACGCTCGGCGGTGCCGGTTCGAACGGCACTTGCTGGTGCGATTGTTGCCGTGGGAGCGATCGCAGCATCGCTCGCCGTCGCGTCGTCGATCGCTCATGTCGCACATACACCGCGCATTTACGGATGGACGTGGGACGTCGCCGTCGGCAACCCGAACAATGAGGTAGGCGGCCCGGGCGCGGAGGTTCTGGCACAGCAACCGTATGTGGGAAGCTTCTCCGGCGTAGCGACATTCGCGGTCGATGTGAATGGTCTGGATACGAACGCAGTAGGAATGGACACCTCGCACGGTTCGATCCTGCCACCGGCCACGCCCGGCCGTATGCCGACGAGCCCCGATGAAATCGCCGTCCAACGGCCGGTGCTCGACCGTCTCCACAAACACGTCGGGGATGCGGTTCAGATCACCGGCCCGAAGGGGAGTCTCTCGGCGCGCATCGTGGGAGAAGTGGTCGCCGAAATCGGCGGTGGAGTTTTCCCGTCGGGCATCGTCATGCCGATGCCGGCGTTGAAGCGGATCGCACCGCAAGCGGCCGTCAACGTGTTTTTCGTCCGATTTGCGCCGAACGCGGATAAGGCGGCGGCCATCGGCCGGCTCAAGAAGCTGTTCGGCGACACGGTCTTGTTGCCGCTGCGTTCCGCGGACTTGGAAAATCTTTCTCGCATCAGCTGGATGCCGGGCGTCTTAGCGACGCTGTTGCTCGTGCTCGGCCTCGCAACGGTCGGCCACATGCTCATTGCATCAGTTCGGCGACGGCGACGTGAGCTCGCCGTGTTGAAGAGCATTGGGTTTCGGCGCCGCCAAATTGCCGCGACCGTTGCGTGGCAAGCAACGACAACGGCCATCGCTTCCCTCTTGATCGGCTTGCCGGCCGGTATCGCAACGGGCCGGTGGATCTGGCGAATCTCCGCGCAACGGCTGGGCATCGTTCCGGAGCCGACGACACCGTTGGCGGCCGTTGCGTTCGTCGCGGTGGGGATGGTGGTGTTCGCCAATATCCTCGCCGTCGTGCCCGCTGTGTTCGCGGCGCGTACGCAGCCTGCGCTCGCTCTCCGGACCGAATAGACGATCAGCGGTACCGAAAAGTACCGCCGTCCGGTGCATGATCCTCTCCTACGTCGTTCAGAACGACGCCGTTTCTGTCCCAGTCCATGAAAACCCTTGCGTAGGCCGACCGAAGGCTTCCCAGTGAAAACCACGGGACGGTGAAAACGAGCGCCGGTCCCCCGATTTGGAACGTACCGGGGTATTTCACGAATCCTCTGGGCGTATCGAGGAACGCAACCCATCCGTTTTGATCACCGCTCCCGTAAAGCTGGTAATCACCTTCTCGTTGATTCTCGGTGCGAAAAATGTCGACGCCGATGGCCATTTCTTCGCCCGAGGGCATCGGCGACGGAACGTCGCCGTTCATCGTCACCGTGACGCGTGCATTCGTGCCGTCACTCTCGACTGTAACCTCGATGAGATCCGCATACGCCGGCGCCTTGCTGCCCGCATCCCCAGTTGCGTCGCTCACCCGGCCAAGCACGCTGAATTTTGCAGGGGCGGAGGAGCTCGCGACCGGTGAGGCCGGCGTTCCCGGCGTCGATCGAGCCGTCGCCCTTGTGCTCGGCAGGGGTTTTGTCGTTGCGGGCAGGGACGTTGCGGGTTGCGCCAGCTCGGACGGAAAGCCGCGCGGCGCGGCACTCGGAGGCGGCAATGAGGTCCGGCATGCGCCGAGAAGGAGCAAAAGAAGAGCCAGCGCGGGTTTCCGCATCAGGCAAAAGAATACAGAGAGCCCGGCGTGTGCCGGGCTCTCTTGCGTTGGTTTGGTATTAGCGGTTCGAAGGCCGCATGTCGTGCGGGACCTGCACCGTGAACGTGACCGTGCACGGATCGTTGTCCCCGAACGTCGCGGTTTCTGTCAGCGTGTACGTGCGTGCGTCACTGACGGTGCCTGCACGCTCCGCGCGGAGCTTGATGTCGTGGTACTGCTGGTCGGCGCCCGTCGAGCTCGCAACCACGTTTCCTTGACCGGTCTGTGCATCGGTGTCACTGTCGTTGCGCGGGTTGATCACGACGTCATCGAGCGTGTGACCGGAGCCGTTCGCCTCGGTGTCGCCGTCGTACTGGCTGTTCGTAATGCTGCTCTCGAGCGTCGTCTGATCGGTGTCGTCGGTCGCGTCGGCGAGCACCCATGTTGCTGCGTACTTGTGGTTTGGTGGCCACAGCTTCGTCGGGCCGTGATAGGTGATCGTTCCGCCGTCACACTGCCGTACGTCGTCACTTGCTTTGTACGCCGCGCCTGAGGTCGGCTTTCCTGCAAAAGCCCCTGGTGTTACCGAAACTGCCGCGACGACGACCGCCGCGAAGGCAAGCTGTAAAGCTTTACGCATGATCTCTCCTTGATTGCCGGGTTCCGATCTTTGAACGAGGAGATCCACGCGGCGTCGCACTCGAAATAGGCGACGGCGGGGGATGATCTGTGGAAAATCGGACAAACGAAAAAGTAATTTAGGCTATGCGCGCGCCCGGGACCGCGACTAACGAACGATCGTTATCAAGATTCCTTTGGGCGCTCGCTTGAGCGCTGTTCCTCCCACAAGATCCCAGTGCAAGCGAGCTTGCCCTGCCGGTGTGGCGGCGGGCACGTCGAAGAACATCTCGAAGGTCAGGCTCGACCTTGCGGGGATCGACGGCGCGGCAACGCAATTGAGCAAGTGCGGAGACATGCCCCTGAGATTCTTCAATCGCTCGGCGGGGACGGGCGTGTCATCGCGAAACGGCGCGGGGCGGTACGTGAAATCGGAGAGATTTTCGACGTGCGTCGGACACGGATCGAACACGACGTCCGTCGTGCCTTCGTTCGTCAGTGTGATTTCGTAGCGAAACCGCTCTCCGGCCCGCACGACTTCCGGAACGCGCGCGGCGACGGCGAGATTGGAGTACGCGGGCGGGGCCGGATCGACGCTCTTGAAATGGTTCACGCCGAGACGGCCGGGGCCCGGCGACGGGTTGCCGTCGCACATGGCCTGGTTGCTGCGTCCCAAGCCTCCACGCCCTGTCTTGATTCGCATCGTCCCCCCGTCGCCGGGCAAAGCCACATCGACCGAGTCCACGACGCGAGCTTGGCTGCAGTCGGTCCATTCCATCTGCAGAACGGCGATACCGGGCCGTGGCGTGTCTTCGCCGCCGGGCAAGCGCACGCCGGGCTGAACGGCGACTCGCTCGTTACCGTTATCCGGGAACCATGAGCCCGTTTCTTGCTGGGCGGGAATGACGTCGCCGCGCGCATCGATGAGGCGAACCGAAGGGACACCTTGCAACGCGCACAGTGACTCGCTTCTGTTCGCAAAGTTGAAAACGTTGTCGAGGTGACCCGTCGCGCCGTTGCCGAACCCGTACGCGGCAACGAGATCAGATTTCGCGCAGGGACGCGTTCCTGCGGGCGCTTGCGGCGTCGAAGGCTGCGTCTCCTCGGGGCCCGGCGTCGCGTCGCTCCAGGGAACGAAAGAAGCAGACGGCGTCGGCTGGGTGGTCACTCCAGTGTCTCTCGTAATCGACTTCAGGCCGTACGCCACACCCGTCCCAACGAGCAGCACGAGAAAGCTCGTCGAAAGAACGTTCATCGTTCGACTCCGTCGCGCACGCTTTTTCATGCGACCTAGAGGGTCCGTCGAGACCGGCTGGTACTCCGTCACGTCGGCCCGGAGGGAATGTCTGAGCAGCTCGTCCAAGTCAGCCACGGGTCTCACCTCGCACGGGTTCTGGTGCATCTGCATCGAGGGCGGTTTTCAACTTTTCGCGTGCTTTCGACAATTGCGACTTGATCGTGCCCGGCGAGCACTCGAGCACTTCTGCCATCTCCATCTCGGACATGTCTTCGTAGTAGCGAAGGATCACGCAAACGCGCTGACGTTTCGGCAGCGCGTCGATTGCACCGCGAACGACTATCGAGCTTTCCCGGTCAACGTCCCAACCATGGGTTTCGCTCTCGGCGAAACGAAACCGCGACTCCACGGCGCGCCTTCGAAGACGAGAGTTGCACGCGTTCACGACGGCGCGGCGAATGTAGAGGTCGGGACGATCCATCTGGCCGATGCGGCGCCAGCCGGTGAAGGTCTTCAGAAACGCGTCCATGACGGACTCCTCCGCTTGGCCGGAGTCCCGCACGATGAGAAAGGCGAGCCTGCACAACGAGCCGTAGTGCGCGTTGAACAGCTCTTGCATCGCGCGCTCACGTCTGGCCGTTCCTTTCACGGGGTCTCCTTGCTCGCTACAGGAGAAACGCCGGACACCGGCAGATGGTTGTCCGAGAGATCGTGGCAGGATCGCCTGCCTGGGGCACCGCCCTTTCGGGCACCGAGAATGACTCGGCCGCAATCCCGGTCAGGATCGCGGCCGACGGAGCCCACTCGATTACTTCTTCTTGTCTTTCTTCGGCTTCTTCGCTTCCTTCTTGGGTTTGTCGCGTCCCTTCGCCATGGTGAGCCTCCGTTCCGTGGACGCCCAGATTATCCACGATCTTCTCGAGGAACGCGACGATGGGCGAAGCCTCGAAAGCAGGACTCGCCGCCGCTGACCGCGAACGATTGGGAATGTTCAAGGAGTTGTCGCCGTGAAAAGAAGCCTTGCCCTTCTCGCCGCCGCGGTACTCTGCGCAGCGGTCGGCGGGCAGCAAGCCTCCGCTTCCGCAGGCATCGCGTTCGGCACACCGGTCCGAGTGACGCCCGATGGGGGTGGCGGCTACGAGCCGGCGACCGTGATAGATCATTTCGGGAACATCTTCGTCACCGCCCACAAGGAAAACTTCGAGCTGGCGCTCTCGCCGGATCCGCAGTCGCCCACGTCTACCCGCAGCATGTCCTGGAAGTGGATGTCGTCGGACGGCGGCGCAACCTTCAAGGAGATCCCCGGCTTGCCGCTCAACGCCGAAAATCACCAATTCGGAGACGAAGGAGATTTGTGGCTCTCGACGACGCCAACCACCTGTACTTCGTCGATACCGAAGTCGCCGATAACACGATCACTCGCTGGACGATCAGCGGCCGCGACCGAATAAAGCTCGATTATTCACGTCCGCTGATTCCGAGCGCGCAGCTCGTCGATGATCGACCGTGGATCACCGCCCACGGCGATGGCGAAGTCTTCTACACGGGCAACACAGGAGTCGCACAGGCATATCCCGCGGGCGGCGGCAGCGGAAGCGGCGTGGGGCCCGGCCGATTCATCGTGTACGCCTCCCACGACGGTGGACAGACGTTCGATTCGGTCGGCGTTCCGCTGAAGGACTCCGGCTGGTGCCGTCCGGCCGCGGATCACGCGCGTGGATCGACGTACATCTACGTCATCTGCACCGACGACAAGTTTCTCGGCTTGAATAACCCCACCGGGTCCCCGGACGAGGTCGGCAATGTCTATGCATACGTCTCTCCGGACAACGGAGCGACATTTGAGCGTTACAAGATGGGCGAATACAAGCCGCGCGACTCGACGACCACGTACCCGACCGTCGCGATCGCGCCCGACGGATCGATCTGGGCTCTCTACGTCGATGCAGCGAGGATCGAAGAGACGAAGGACGAACTCGGTGAGTCATCCTTCAAGACCATCTCCAACAAGCTCATGTTGTATCACTCGAGGGACCACGGAAAGACGTGGTCGCGCCAAGACATCACGCCGGCGTCGGGACGGTACCGCTACTCGTGGCTCGCGCTTTCGCAAGACGGAAAGACTCTCGGGCTCGGCGTCTACAGGCGCCCGGGTGCGAAAGCCGCATGGCAGGTTTTCGGGGCGGCGTGGAAGCCCGGACGAAAGCCGGCCCTCACCGCCCTTGATCCCGGGAGTCCCGTCGCACCGTCAACGGGCGAGCCGCCCGGCGATCTATTGGGCGCCTACTTCGACCCCGACGCGAGGCTGAGTGTTGTCTGGACCCGGCCCGTGCTTCGATCGCCGACGGGATCGACGATCTATCGCGACATCTATCACGCGCGATCGCTCCCGGTCTCTGCCGTGCTTGGTCTGCGACGCACGAGGCCGGCCCCGCCGCGCGCGACGACCGGCCTTCCCGCCACGGGACTGAGCGATGATCCCGAGAGCGCCGTTCTCGCGTTCGTCGTTGCCTCCGCCGTCGCCGCCTTTGTCTCGCGGCGTCGCGCATAAACAAACGGGCTTCTTCGCTTCCGGAGTGTGCTGCTTGGGTCGGTAAGAATACTGGCCATGCGTTTCGCGGCACGCCTCTTCGTCGTGGTCTTCGCGCTGATTCTGCTGTTTCCCGCGCCGGCAGACGCGGTGCAGCCCCATGGACTGTCGTGGATCGTCGAGGACGGCTCGAGCGGTGCGGTGCTCGGGGAGCACGACGCCGACATCCCGCGGCCGCCGGCGAGCCTGGCGAAGATGATCACAGCGCTGGTCGTCGTGGAGCACATGCACCTCGACGACTTCGTCACGATTTCCTCTCGCGCTGCTCACGCCGAAGCCGACCGGCTCGCCTGGCCGCTCGGGATGACGTTCACCGTCGACCAAGTGCTGCATGGAATGCTGCTCGAGTCTTCCAACGGCGCCGCGATCGCGCTGGCCGAAAGAATCTCCGGCTCGCAGCCGGCGTTCGCCGTCTTGATGAACGAGAAAGCACGTCAGATTGGAGCAGCGAACAGCCACTTCGTCACACCCAACGGGCTCGATGCGCCGGGCCAAGGGTCGACGGCGCGCGACCTGGCGTTGATCGCGAGAACGCTCCTGCGCGACGAAACTCTGGCGCGAATCGTTCACACGGCGTCCTACGACGTTCCGTGGCTCGGCGGCCCGGCGACTTTTCACAACAGCAACCGCTTTCTCGCAAGCTATCCGGGCTCGATTGGGGTCAAGCCGGGTTTCACCCAAAAGGCGGGCAACTGTCTCGCTGCGGCGGCAACCCGCGGAGACCGCACACTTGTCGCGGTCGTACTGAACTCGACGACGGTGACCGAAGACGCAACGCAATTGATAAATGAAGCATTTGCCAAGCTGAACCTGACGCAGGCGCCGGTTGGAGAGACTGGCGTGTCGCCGTCGCCCGTTGCGTCACAAATCGACGAAGAACCCGCACCGACGACCGGGTATGCCATGACAACACAAGCCTCCGGCGAGCCGGTAAAGATCGCCGACAGTCGGCGGCCATCGATCGGGGGCACGTTCATCGTGCTGACGGTGTGCGGCATCGTATTCCGACGCCGGCGGATGCTCCGGACCTAAATCTTCGCCCCGAGCTCCCGCAGTTGCGCGAGCCGTTGCTCGAGCGGCGGGTGCGAGAGGAAGAGCTTCGACACGTTTTGACCGCGGAACGGGTTCTGCAAGAACACGTGCGAAACAGCCGGGCTCACATTCATCGGCGCCGTGGTCTTCGCCGCCGCGTCGATCTTGACGAGAGCGTGAGCCAGCGGCGTCGCGTCGCCGAGCAGTTTCGCGCCGGAGGCATCAGCTTGCGCTTCGCGTGAGCGCGACACCGCCATCTGGATCAAGAGCGCTGCGATCGGCGCCAGAATGATCCCGAGGATAGCGCCGATAGCCCCGAGCGGGCTGTTGTTGTCGTCGCGATCGCCACCGCCGAACATCGCGCCCCACATCGCCATGCGGGCGATCAACGTGATCGCGCCGGCAACCATCGCCGCAACGGCCCCGATGAGGATGTCACGATTGTGCACGTGAGAAATCTCGTGCGCGAGAACACCCTTTAGCTCCTCTTCGTCGAGCACGCCGAGGATTCCCTCGGTCACAGCCACGGCGGCGTGTTGCGGATTGCGTCCGGTCGCAAACGCGTTCGGTTGGGACGCCGGCATAATGTAGAGCTTCGGCATCGGCATGCCGTTCTTTTGGGTGAGCTCACGGACTATTTTGTAGAGCCAAGGGGCTTCTTGTTCGGTAACCGGCCGCGAGTGCGTCGCCCTGAGGACCATTTTGTCAGACCAAAAGTATCCGGCGAAGTTCATCAGGACGACGATTGGGATCATAATGAGATAGCCGCGCGAAAACAGCGAGCCTGCGAACAACAGCAAGCTGGTCAGCAGCGCGAGGAAAACAAATGTCTTGACCGTGTTCTTTCCCACTTCCAGATCCTCCTCGGCAACTCAAGCGAGTCGCATGAACATCATGGTACTCGCGCGTATGAGACGCCGCTGAGAGCCTTCGGCTACAACGCGACGAGCGTGGATCTGGGTGAGAAGTGGTTGAAAAAGTCGGGGAACACGCCGACGGCAACGACGATGATCACCAGCAATATGATCGCGGCCGCCAGAGCGAACGGAACCCCGATGCGGCTTTGGTCCTCGGCGGGACGCAGCACCATGCGCGCCCCAATGGAAAGGTAGTAGTACAGCCCGATCACGCTGTTCAAGACCATGACGGCGGCCAGCCACGCGGCGTTGCCGTTGATCGCGGCGCTGAAGACGAAAAACTTGGCCCAAAAGCCTGCGAGCGGAGGAATTCCCGCGAGTGAAAGCAAGAAAAACAGCATGGCCGTCGTAAGGCCGGGCTCTCGCGACATCAAGCCGTCATAGTCCGCGATGAGATTCGACGATCGCTTGCGATTGACGACGATCACGACGGCAAACGCACCCAGATTCATGAACGAGTAGATCAAGATGTACGTGAGCGATGCCGCAAACGCTTGGCGCATCACAGCCGGACCCGCGCCACCGACAACGGCAAACGGTAGGAGCATGTATCCAGCCTGCGCGATCGATGAATACGCGAGAAGCCGGACGATGTTCGTTTGGGCCAGCGCCACGATGTTGCCGAGCGTCATCGTGGCGACGGCCATGATCGCAAAGCCCGGCGCCCAGACGTTCGACTGGTGCGGAAACGCCACGAACATCAGCTGCAGGAGGCCGGCGAAACCGGCCGCCTTGGACGCAACCGACAGGAACGCCGCAACCGGTACCGGCGACCCTTCGTACGTATCAGGCGCCCAGAAATGGAACGGCACGGCCGACACCTTGAATCCGAAGCCGGCGACTATGAAAAGAATGCTCGCAACGATGAGTGGCTCCGATCGAGCGGCTGGGTGTGCGAGCGCTTGGCCGACGGCAACGAGGTTCGTCGACTTCGTGACGCCGTAGATGAGGGACATCCCGAAAAGCATCACAGCGGTGGACAGAACGCCGAAGAGGAAGAATTTGACGGCAGCCTCATTGGACCTCGCATCGCGCTTCTTGAAGCCCGCGACAAGGAAACCGGGAGCGCTGACGAGCTCGAGCGCGACGAAGAGCATGAGGAAATCCCGGCTGGACGCCATGAGCAGCATCCCGAGAAAGCTCGAAAGCAACAGGAAGTAGAACTCCCCTTGCGTCGATCGAACACCTTCGTCGAGGTAATTAGCCGAGATGAGGATGACGAGCGCGGCGACTGCCAGGAACATCAATTTGAACAACAAGGCGAACGAGTCCACGACGAACATGCCGTTGAACGTGGCTCGGTGATCGCCGATCAGCGTCAGCGTGGCCCAGAAAGAGCCAAGAACGCCGGCCATCGCGATCACGCTGTTCCACAACTTGCGCTCGTCACGCAAGAAAAGATCGACGACGAGGACGGCCAGCAGCGTTCCGGAAAGGATGATCTCCGGAAGGACTGCGTGCAGATCCAGCGTCGTCGGCATTTACGTGAACAGCTTGGTCAGGGCGCTCACAGCGCCGTCGGTCAGGTTCGTGACCGCTCCCGGGTAGACGCCGAGCGCGACGATCGAAATCATCAACGGCGCCCACGCGAGGTATTCCACCGGCCGGACGTCGGCGAAATTCTTGCCTTCCCAGCGCTCGGGTACGCGCCCGAGATTGAGGCGCTGAAGCAACCACAAGAAATAGCCAGCCGTCAGGATCGTGCCGACCGCGCCGAGCACCATGTAGGTGCGGAACAAAGACGTGCTGAGTCCCGCCGCCGGCTTGAACGCAGAGAGCAACGCGAGGACCTCACCCCAAAAACCGGCGAGACCGGGGAGTCCGAGCGACGCGATCGCGCTGAACGCGAGAATGCCTCCCATATACGGCAGCGCTTGCATCATGCCGGGACCGATCTCGTCGATCTGGCGCGTGTGGTACCGGTCGTATATCGAGCCGGCAAGAAAGAACAGCATGCCGGTGATGACGCCGTGCGCGACCATCCCGAAGACGGCGGCGTTGATGCCGGTTGCCGTCAACGTCGAGATGCCGAGCATCACAAATCCCATGTGCCCAACACTCGAAAATGCGATGAGCCGCTTGATGTCCTTCTGGGCAAGCGAGCACAGAGCGCCCCACAAAATGGCGATCGTCGCGAGCCCGCCGATGTACGGAGCCCAGATCTTCGCCGCCTGCGGCAAGATCGGAAGCGCGATGCGAATGAACGCATACGTGCCCATCTTCAGCATGATGCTCGCCAGCAAGACGGACCCGACGGTCGGAGCGTTGCCGTGCGCATCGGGTAACCACGTGTGAAACGGCCACATCGGCACTTTGATCGCGAAACCGAGGAACAAGCCGAGGAACACGAGGTTCTGGAACGGCAGACCGCCGAAATGCTGACCGGCAAGCCGCGCCATGTCGAAGGTATGTCCCCCGGTCACCGGGTCTACCGAGCGGAAATACAGCGCCAGGAAACCCAGCAGCATGAAGACGGAGCCGGTGAGCGTGTAGAGGAAGAACTTGATCGCCGAGTATTCCTTGCGCTCGGATCCCCAGATGGCGATCAGGAAGTACATCGGGACGAGCACCAGCTCCCAGAAGATGAAGAACAGCACGAGGTCGAGCGCGACGAATGTGCCGCTCATGCCGGTCGATAGCAGAAGGATCAGTGCAAAGAACCCTTTCGGCTTGCCCGGCGGAGGAATGATGCGTTGCGAGTAAACGACGCACAGGAAAACGATCACGGTCGTCATGACGAGAAGCGGCAACGAGATCCCGTCCAGCGACATGTGAAAGCGCGCGCCGATCGTCTTGATCCATGTCTTGTCGACGATGAATTGCATCGAGCGCGAGTGGTCGAACTGGAAGCGAGCGAGAACGATGAGGCTGATGACCATCGCCGCCCCGCTGCCGATGAGTGCGAGGAACCTCACGGCTCCTTCCTGCGCCTTGGGGGTGACCGCGATCAGAATCGCGAAAACGGTGGGAAGGAACACCACCAGAGACAGGGACCACAGGTCGAAGTTTTGCATTCCTCCCCCTAAGCGAAGCGCGTGAATAGAACGGCCAAGATCACGATTCCTGCGAACAAGTAGGCTGCGTATTTCTGCACGTCACCGGACTGGAGATACTTAAGTACCCCGCCCGTGGCGCGCGCGGTGATGCCGATGCCGTTGATGGCGCCGTCGACGACTTTTTGATCAAGCTGGTCGTACAAACCGTCCCCGGAGATCTTGGCGACCGCGGCGGCGCCGTTTACCGCGCCGTCGAGCACGTTCTGGTTGATCCAGAGCGTTGCGCGAGACACTCGGTCGCGAATGGGTCGGACGATCGCGGCCATATAGAACTCGTCGATGTAGAACTTGTTGACGAGAACCTTGTGAAACCAACCGAGACGCTCGAGAGGATCGACCTCCGCGTACGTCCGGTACACGCGCGACCCGAGCACGAGCCCACCCCCCGCGAGCAGGACCGAAACGACGATCAGGAGATAGTTGGCGCTCTCGACCTCGTGTTCGCCGAGAGCGAGCCACGAGCCGAAGCCGCTCTTCAGGCCGGGAATTCCGACAAATCCTGCGACGACCGAAAGTGCGCCGAGGATGACGAGTGGCCCGGTCATCACGCGCGGCGACTCGTGCGGGTGCGCCTCTCCGCGGTACTTGCCCATGAACGTCATTTGGAACGCGCGCATCATGTAGAAAGCGGTCAGAAACGCCGTAATCGCACCGAACACGTAGACGATGTAGCCGACGATGTGGGTCGGACCGTGCTGGCCGGCGCGGAAGGCCTCGGTGAGAATCTCGTCCTTCGACCAGAAGCCCGCGAAGGGTGGGATACCCGAAAGCGCCAAGGTCGCGATGAGAAACGTCGCGTAGGTGGTCGGCATGAGCTTTCGAAGGCCGCCCATGTCGCGCATGCTGTTCGAATGCGCGGCGTGAATGACGCTTCCCGCTCCGAGGAACAGCAACGCCTTGAAAAATGCGTGGGTAAAGAGATGGAAGACCGCCGCCTCGCGTGCCCCGACGCCCAGCGCGGCCATCATGTACGCGAGCTGGCTCACCGTTGAATATGCGAGAACGCGCTTGATGTCGTCTTGCACCATGGCAATGAGCGCAGCGAACAGCATCGTGAAGGCGCCGATGAGCGCGACTTCGTTCAGCGCTTCCGGAGACGCGGCGAACACGGGGAACAGGCGCGCGACCAGGAACACTCCGGCCGTTACCATCGTCGCGGCGTGGATCAAGGCGCTGACCGGTGTCGGGCCGGCCATAGCGTCCGGGAGCCAGACGTGCAGTGGGAACTGGCCGCTTTTGCCGATCGCGCCTCCGAACAGCAGGATCGCCGCTGCAGTGAGTGTGGCGTGACTGACATCGCCGACCGCCACCTTGTGGTAGATCGCGTTGATATTGAACGTGTGAGTTCCGGCGAACAGCACGAATATCCCGATCAGAAACGGCACGTCGCCGGTCTTCGTGGTGATGAACGCTTTGATCGCCGCATTCGAGTTGGCCTTCTCTTCCCAGTAATGCCCGATGAGGAGGTACGAGCAAATACCAACGAGTTCCCAGCCGATCAGCATCATCAGCAAGTTGTTCGCGATGACGAGCGTGAGCATCGACCCGGTGAACAGCGAGAGCGCCGCGAAGAACCACGTGTAGCGAACCTCGCCCTTCATGTATCCAATCGAATAAATCTGAACGAGCAGCGACACCGTCGTGACGACGATGAACATCACGGCGGTCAGGCCGTCGATCTTCATCCCGATTTGCAGATGAGCGCCGGATCCGAATGGGAACCACCTGGTCGAGATCTCTCGCGCGTGCTCGGCCCCGTGCGCCCCGACGAACTTCGCGATGATGCCGACCGACATGATGAATGAGATCGAGACCGCCACGATGCCGATTTCAGGACCCTTCAACGGGAGTCTCTTGCCGAACGCGATGATCAGAAAGAACGCCGCCAGGGGCAGGATCGGAATCAAATACGCGTGCTCGGTCACACCCTCACCATTTCAGTAGGTCGATCTCGTCGATGTTGATCGTCTCCCGATTGCGGAAGATCAAAAGGACGATCGCGAGCCCGATCCCAACCTCGGCGGCGGCGATCGTGATCACGAACAGCGCGAAAATCTGACCGATCGCGATCGTTTCGCGAATCCACGTGCTGAACGCGACGAGGTTGACGTTCACGGCGTTGAGCATGAGCTCGATCGACATGAGGACGAGCACGGCGTTCCGGCGCGCGAGCACGCCGTAGACCCCGATCGAAAAGAGCAGCGCCCCCAGAGTCAACGGCCACGCAAGGTTCATCGTTCTCTCCTAGTCACGTCGCGCCAGCACGATCGCTCCAACGAGAGCAGCGAGCAGCAAAACGGAAACCGCCTCGAACGGAAGGACGAAGTGGGTAAACAGCGAGTTACCGATTTGGGCGGTGCGCGTCGGCGACAAGCGAATGCGCGTGCCGCCGAACGTGCGCCAAATGATCCACGTCAAGCCGCCGAAGGTCGTCGCGGCCACGATGAAGGCGACGGGGCGCTGATTGTTGTCCAACGCGACCCCGCCGATCGGGGCCTTCGTGAGCATGATTCCGAAGAGCAGCAAAACGACGATGGCACCAACGTAAATAAGAATCTGCACCCAGCCGACGAACTCGGCCCCGAGCACGATGTAAATGGCCCCGACCGAGCCCAAGACACCCACGAGATACAGCGCGGCATGCACGACGTTGCGCGATCCGACAACGAAAAATCCTGCGATCCCGGCGACGACGGCAAAACCCCAGAACGCAATTTCCGGGCCGGTCGCGGCGAGAATCATGCGCCGCCTTTCTTGCGCTTCAAGACGGACGCGCGCTTTGCCATCGCACGCGCGACACGTTCCGGCTTCCCTGCGGCGAGCTCACGCTGGTACGTCTCCTCGTCGATTTCCGGTGGGCCGTGGTCGCCTTCGTCGGCGGCGGCTTCGGGCTGGCCGGCGGAGACCGCGCTCGCCGCCGGCGGCTCGCTGACGGCTTGGGGCTCGGCTGTTGCTTCCGCAGCCGGCGCACCCTGCGCGGCGGAAGCCTGCGCGACGTTGGCCGGCGCGGTCGCAGCCGGCGGCGCCGCGATGGACGCCGGCGCCGAGACGACACCGGCAGCCTCGTAGACCTTTGCCTCCGCGGCAGCTTCCTTCGGGTCTTCCGCGCCGATCTCCAGCGGCGGCGGCACGGCGACGTAATCCATCCATTGACCGAGGACCGGCATCTCATGCGTGAGCGTGTCCATCGAATCGGTCGAGTACTCGAAATGCGGCGCCCAGAAGAGCGCATCGAACGGACACACCTCGACACAGATCCCGCAGTACATGCAGAGCGCGAAATCGATCGCGAAGCGGTCGAGGACGTTGCGCGTGCGCGGACGTGCACCCGGTGTCTTCGGCGGCATCACGTCCTTATGGGACTCGATGTAGATGCACCAGTCGGGACATTCACGCGAGCACAACATGCACACCGTGCAGTTCTCTTCCTTGAGCGCGATGACGCCTCGCGTACGCGGGGGC
>JAIVGO010000024.1 GCA_020201525.1 Actinomycetota bacterium
CGCCGGTGTCGGCGGCGATGCACGGCGTCCCGCTCGCCATCGTTTCCAGCGCGACCATCCCGAACGGCTCATATAAAGACGGAACGACGGCGAGATCCGCCGCAGCTATATACGTGTGAAGCTCCTCCTCCGGCACGAACCCCAGAAACTCGACCTGACGGCCGAGCTTCAACCGCCGAACGTGAGCTCGAAGCTGCTTTTCATGCGTACCGACGCCGGCGATGAGAAATCGCACCGGGACGTCTTTGCGCACACGCGGAAGGGCATCGAGAACTGTTTGCACGCCTTTTTCGTATTCGAGCCGGCCGGCGAAAACAATGAGCTTTTCCTTGCCCTTCACGTGCCGTGCGCGCAGCTCCTCGACGCCGTCCGGAGAGGAAAATGCCTCGAGGTCGACGCCGTTCGGAATCACATCCATCTTGTCCGTCGGAAGCTGGAAGATGTCACGAACTTGATCGTGCATATATTTCGAGCACGTAATCGTCCGGCGCGACTCGTAGGTGAGCCACCATTCGACTTGGTGAATGAGCTTGTTGAGCTTGCCCGGCAAATACCCCTGATGCCGCCCGAACTCCGTGGCATGAATCGTCGACACGACCGGCACTCCAAAGAGGTCCTTCACGGCTGCGGTGGCGTATGCAACGAGCCAGTCGTGTGCGTGAATGATGTCGAACTGTTCTTCCATGAGCAGACGGCTCGCCTCTTGCTGAACACCGACGTTGAAGGACAGCACCCACGGGAAGAGATCCTTGAAAGGGACCAGCGGAGGAAACTCGCCGACGCGCACAACGTGGACTCCGTCTAGGTCCTCCTGCTGCGGCGCATCGGGATGATCGCGGGACACGACGTGGACGTCGTGGCCGGCTTCCGCGAGCGCCGTACTCAGCCGGTACACATGCCTGCCGAGCCCTCCGACGATCCGCGGTGGGAATTCCCAAGAAAGCAGCAGAATGCGCATGGGTGGCGCGGATTGAATCAGACGGGGTCGAACGAGGGCAAGCTTGATGCGATGACGGAGCGCGCGGCGCTCACATCGGGAAACGGGTTGTCTGTCGCAAAGATGCCGGCCGCCTCGGCGTCGTCTCCTTTCTCCTGAAGAACCGCGGCGAGGCGTTCCCATCGCTCCAGGTGCATCGCGAAGCGCTCCCGGCAATACTGCGCGTTGCGATCGAGCCCGACGCCGAACGTCCAGTCACTCGACGAGAGCAGGAGCTGCTCGCGCAAAAGCTGATCGGCGACGGATCCTTCGTGCCGCGTGAGGAAACGTGCCGTTTCTTTCTCCGTGCGCTGCACGTCGTCCCACATATCTTCGGTCTCGGAGGTGAACCACGATCGAAAGTCACCTTCGAGACCCCAGCTTCCCTCCTCGACATCGGCGATGGGAAGCTCTCCTCCGCTCAGTGCTTCTTCGAGGGTGACCATCCGAATGGAAGGATGCATAGCCAGCATCGCTGCGACGTGACCGAGGAACGCAGGTCCCTCGAGCCACCAATGCCCAAACAGCTCTGTATCGAAAGCGGCGACGAGCACACCACCGGGATCGGTTTCGGCGAAACGTTTCTCGATGACGTCGACGAATGCAGCTGCGTGGTCGGCGACTCGGCGGTTGGCCGCCACCGGATCGTATGGCTGCTTCATCGTCGCCCACCCGTCGTGCGCGGTGACGCGAAAGAGCTTGATGCCGGTTTCGTATTCGCGTCCGGTGAATTCCCGGTAGGCAGCGTCTCCCGGATATCCACCGTCGGCCCAGACGGCATCGACGAGCGTTCGGTCGAGCGCCGCGACCGCAAGTCCTTCATGCTGCGCGACTCGGTGTCCCAGCATGTGCTCGTCGACGACAAATGCGCGGATGCCCTCCGCCGCGAACGCCGCCTCGACGCCGCTGCCCGGTACGTAAGCGCACTCGGGTAACCACATCATCGCCGGGCGGCTCCCGAATATGCGTGTGTGTTCGCCGGCGCCGAGTGCGATCTGTGCACGCTGCATCGAATGACCGGTCATCGGAAGCAGCGGATGCGTGGCCGGGCCGCCGATGAGCTGAGCGATGCCTGCGGACTCGAGCGCCGCGTACCCGGAGGCGATGCCTCCCGGTAGGGAATCGAGACGCGCCAATGCTCGGCGCGACCGCAACGCGGCGTCCGCGGCGGCGGTGCGGAACGCATCGGAATCGAGCTCGACACGATTCGCGGCGATGCCAAGGGCGCCCAGCTCGACGCGCCCGAGGTAGAGCCGCAACTCCTTCAGCATGTACGGGTCGTTCCACTGGTTCGCAAGGATGGGCGTGACGCCGATCGTCAGGCGCGTGGACGGCGGCACGCGCTCGAGCACGTCGAGAAGAGGAAGCCAGGACTCAAAAGCCGCTTCGTGAAAGAAGTCCTCACCACAGGGAGAAATCCCGTTGCGGCGGACGTACGGCAAATGCGTGTGGAGAACGAGAGCGAAAGAGTCCACGGCTACCGACGTGCGACGGCAACGAGGTCCAAGCTGTGCTCGACGTCGCGCGCTTGGATTGCAAAGTCTCCGGGTTTGGTATTCCGCACGGCGCGGCGGAGCCACGCGGGCCATTCGGGTGCCGGCTGCTCCAACAATCGCTCGGTAAACGGCCTGCGCGACATGCGCTCGATCACGCGCAAACGGCCGGTATGAAACGTGCCGGCAAGCTCCTCGATCGCAAAGACTGAGGCGAGCAAGCTGCGGAAATCCTCCGGCGCGAACTCGTAGGTATGAAACGGGTTGCGGATGCCGTCGCGTGAGAACGTCAAGCGGTTGGGGGTCGACATGATGAGCCGCCCGCCCGGGCGCAGAACGCGCGCGCATTCGGCGACGAAATCGCGCGGGCCGCTCAGATGCTCGATGACTTGGAGCGACACGACCGCGTCGAAGGACGCATCGGGGAACGGCAGGGCAAGCAAGTCGGCACGTTCGAATCGTGCGCGCGGGTAATGGCGCCCGGCGTGCGCAACGACCCCTTCGTCGAGGTCGACCCCGACGACGTCGCGCGCCGACGCGGCGAGGATGTCGGAGCCGTATCCCTCGCCGCACCCGGCGTCGAGCACTTCGAGGCTGTGCACGAGCTTCGCCGCGTACTCGTATGCGGCGACGTGACGCTGGAACCAATAGTTCTCGGCCGGGATACCGGGCAGCGTTCGTTCGCCGGTCGGCTCCTGGGCAAGAAAAGGACCTTCGAGGTCGGCCACAGCGGCGCATTCTACCGTCCCGCTCGCTCAGCACGACGCCGCCCGTATAATCGGCACTCGTGGCTTCAGCGTGGGATCAACGTTCCGCGGGCGAACAGCGCCGCATCCAGGATGTGCTGGTCAAGCAGACCGTGCTCCAGATGGCGCTGGCGCATGTCCCGCTTGCGCGCACGCGGTTGAACGCGGCCGGGGTCGACGCGCGGACCTTACGCGGAGTAGAGGATCTCAAATCGCGTGTTCCGCTCACGATGCGCCGCGATGTCGTCGATCCCGTGCGCAATCCCGACGGCCCCTGGGCCTTCGTGTTGCAAGGTACCGCGGAGGGTGTGAAACGCTTCAGTGATCGCAGCGTGCTCTTCCGCGTCGCGCGAGCGCGATTGCTCGGCGGCGAAGAGGTGCAGCAGCTGCAGATCGAGTCGGCGTCCAGGTCGGTCCACCTGCACCTCGCCGGAGGGCTCGGCGGACCGATTCCGATCTCGTATACGCGCGACGATCTGGATCTGCTGGCTCGGGCTGGAGCCCGTCTCGCGCAGCTCGTCGGTATCGATCGCGAAGACCGGCTGCTCAATCTCGTTCCGTTCGGACCGACGATCGATTACTGGGGAATCTTCTACATGGCGCTCGGCGTCGGACACACCGCCGTGCACACACGACATGAAGACGGCTACAGCGATGGCGGCGCTGCGACGTTCGCAATGATGCAGCCCACGGCCGTCGCTGTTCCCGCGGACGAAGCCGCGCAGTTTCCCGAAACCGCGACCGAAGCCGGGATCGACCTGTCGGGCCTTCGCACCCTTCTTGCCGTCGGACGCTCGCTGACGAAGGCAGAGCGCGAGCGAGTAGGCGAAGGCTTGCTCGCGGCGGGTGCCGCCGAGGCGCGCATCGCCGCGGCGTACGGGGTCGCCGAAGGACGTGTTCTGTGGGGAGAGTGTGCGGTGCCGGCGGGTAAGACGGAAACCTTCGGGTTCCACACGTATCCGGACATGGAGATCCTCGAAGTCGTGTCGCCCGAAACCGGCGAAGCGCTGGATGAGGAAACCCCCGGCGAGATTGTGGTGACGCCTCTCGGATTTCGCGGTGGCGGCGTGCCGCGCTGGCGCTCCGGAGACTTGGCGCTGGGAGGCATCACAACACGAACCTGCCCGAACTGCGCACGCGACGTGCCGCGCGTTGGGCCGACTGTCCGTCGGAATGCTTGGCAGAGGCGGGTCACCCTCAACGGCAGCGCGACGCGCTACGACATGCGCGATACGGCTGCGCTCCTTGCGCCGCGCATGAACGACTGGCAAGTCGAGCTTGCCTCGAACGGCGGTCAAACCGACATGTTCATTTACATCGCGCCGAAAGCCGACGATCCCGGGCAAGTAATCGGCATTTACGAAGAGCATGTCCGGTGGCAAGTTCCCCCGACACAAATTGTGCTGGCATCTCCCGAAGACGTCGCCGCAAAACGCGATGCGACCGGAGGCCTGTTCTCGCGATTTGCCGAGCGATAGGCCGCGTTATCGTTCGATCATGAAGCTCGCCCGCTTTTGGGTCGTTGCGTTCGTCCTCGTCATCGCAACATTTGGCTTCGGGCAATTGGAAGCGTGGCCGTTCACGTCCTGGTACATGTTCAGCCACGTCGAGCCCGCAGAGGTCCATGTCGCCGAAGCGTTTCGAGTTGCGCCCGGCGGCGCGGTGAGGCCTCTGAGTGGAGACCTGGTGCCACTCGGCCTCCAAAGCCATCGCCTGCTGGCCGTAATCCGGCGTGACGAAGGGGGGGCGTGTGCGGGCTTGCTGCGCGCGGCGCGCGTACACGGCGGCGGAGACCTTGAAGTTCGCGTGTATGAGAAATCCTGGCGCGTGCTGGACCGCACCGGCGACCGGCCGGCGCACGTCGAGAAAAAACTGTTAGCGGTGTGCCGGTGAGACGCCGGATCGAAGGGTTCTTCTTTGCACCGGCGAGCCCGGTCAACGCCGGCGTACTGCGGATCGGCCTATTTGGCGCCACGGTCTGGTTCGCCGCCCAAGAGGACACGGCGCGCGACGCCGCGGCCGCGGCGATCAACTGGCGGCCGACGTCGTTCTTCCGGATCCTACCGGCCGCGCCCTCGGACGGGGCGATTCGCGCCGTCCAGATCGCCGTAATCGTCGTGGGGACCCTCGCCGCGATCGGATTGTGGACGAGGGTTACGCAGCGCGTTGCGACTCCCTTGGCCGCCTTCCTACTCGGGTTCGATTCGAGCTTCGGAAAGATCAACCATCGGTCGATGCTCCTGGTTCTGCTCCTCGTCGCCGTGTTGCCGGCGCGTACAGGCGACGCCGTTTCCGTCGACCGGCTGATGGCGGTTGCTCGCCGGCGGCAGGCGTTCGCCGTCGAGCCGAGCCCGGCCTACCGGTGGCCCGTCGCGCTCGCACAGACGACCATCGTCTCGGTGTACTTCTTTGCGGGAATCTCAAAGCTCGTCAATGGGGGAGCAACGTGGTTCACGGCCGACGCGTTCCGCCGCTTTCTCTACGTGCGCCTGGATCAGCTGCCGGATCCGCCGAAGGCGGGCCTGTGGGTGGCCGCGCACCCGGCCGTGGCTCAGGCGGCGGCAGTCGCGAGCGTCGCTTTCGAGCTGTCGGTTGCTCTCGTGCTCGTCTATCCGGCGCTCAAGAAGCTTATCCTTCCCGGCCTCGTGGCGTTCCACGAATCGACACGCCGGTTGACGCGCATCAACTTCACACGAACGCTCCTGGTCGCGTGGATACCCCTCGTCGATTGGGAGCGTCTCGGGCTTCGCGTTCGCACTCGCTTTTCGCGGCCGAAAGACGTCGTGCTGTACGACGGCGGCTGCCGGCTCTGCCGCCGGAGTGCGGCCGTTCTCGCCACGCTAGACGTGTTGCGGCGGCTCGAGTTCCTGAACGCGCGTGACGCCGTCGAGCTTGCGCGGCGCTTTCCGCAGCTCGATCCGGCGTCCTGCTTGAAGGACATGCACATTGTTTCGGGCGGCGGCGGAATCTACGCCGGCTTTTTCGCGTACCGGCGGCTGGCCTCGGTGGTGCCGCTTGGCTGGCCGATGCTCTGGGCCCTATACGTTCCCGGCAGCCCGGCATTGGGCAAGCGGCTGTACCGGCGCGTAGCCGATTCGAGGCTGCCGCTCCTGCACTGCGCGGGAGACGCATGCGAGGTCGAGCACCACGCAGAAACGCCCGTTGTTCGGACGGGTAGTCTGTAGGGATGCACAACCCCACCACGCTGTATCTCGACAATGCCGCCACCACGCCGCTGCGTCCGGAAGCGCGCGCGGCAATGGAGCCGTTTCTCGACGCGGCGTTCGCCAACGCATCATCGCTGTATGCATCGGCGCGAGAAGCGCGAAAGGGGATCGAGGTTGCGCGTGAACAGCTCGCCGCAGCCGTTGGGGCGCGACCGGAAGAGGTGGTGTTCACCGGGTCCGGCACCGAAGCCGACAACCTCGCGCTGAAGGGCGCCGCTTGGCACGCGCGCGAGCAAGGTCGCGACGGCATCGTGATCGGCGTCACCGAACACGAGGCCGTTGCGAAAACCGCAGAGTGGCTCGGCCGGGTGGGTTTTCGCGTCCGCGTGGTGGGCGTCGACGGCAACGGCGTCGTTTCTCTCGACGAGCTTCGCGAGGCCGTCGACGAGAAGACCGCAATCGTAAGCGTCATGTGGGCGAACAATGAGGTCGGCACCGTTCAGCCCGTCGCCGAAATCGCGGACATCGCGCGAAGCGCCCGCGCCCTCTTTCACTCCGACGCCGTGCAGGCGCTGCGTTTTCTGCCCGTCGATTCGTCTCGTGCAGACCTGACGGCGTTCTCTGCGCACAAAGTCGGCGGGCCGAAGGGCGTCGGTGCGCTCATCGTGCGTCGCGGCACGAAAATACAGCCGCTAATTCACGGCGGTGGTCAAGAGCGAGGCCTCCGCTCCTCGACGTACAACGTCGCCGGCATCATCGGGTTCGGCGCCGCCGTCGGAGCGGTTGCCGCCGAAAGAAGCTCGGTCGTCCCCAGCGTGGAGATGCTGCGCGACCGGCTCCAAGCCGAGTTGTGCGCGCGCATCACCGGCGTGCACGTGAACGGTGCCGGCGCGCCGCGTCTCGCCGGCCACGTGAACGTGTCGATTGAAGGCATCGAAGGTGAGCCGTTGATCTTGCTGCTCGACGGCGCAGGGGTTGCGGCATCCAGTGGCAGCGCGTGTCAGAGCGGCTCGACGGAGCCAAGCCATGTGCTCGTCGCGATGGGAGTGTCTCGTCCACTCGCGACGAGCGCCCTTCGCCTCACGCTCGGTACCGACACCACCGAAGCCGACGTCGATCGTGCGGTGTCCGCCGTGGCCGACGCGGTTGTTAGGCTGCGCCGATGAAGATCCTCGTCGCGATGTCGGGCGGCGTCGACTCTTCCGTCGCCGCCGCCATGCTTGTCGCCGAAGGTCACGATGTCACAGGCGTGCACCTCAAGCTGAGTGAGGCGTCGCCGGAATCGAATGGCCGGGTTCACGGGTGCTGCACGGTCGAAGCCGCAGACGACGCTCGCCGCGTCGCGGACGTGCTCGATATTCCGTTCTACGTCTGGAACCTGAAGGACACGTTCTCTTCGGCGGTCATCGACGATTTCGTTCGGGAATACGAGCGTGGCCGGACGCCGAATCCGTGCGTCCGATGCAATGAGACGGTGAAGTTTGGCGCGCTGCTCGATCGTGGCCGTGCGACCGGTTTCGACGCGGTGGCCACGGGTCATTACGCGATCAACCGGGAAGAGGACGGCCGCCGGCGGCTCTACAGAAGTGCCGACCGCACAAAGGACCAAAGCTACGTCCTCGCGACGCTCGGCCGGCAGGAGCTGGCGTTTGCGCGCTTCCCGGTCGGCGCGCAGACGAAGGACCGCACGCGCGAGATCGCCCGGTCGTTGATGCTTCGCACGGCCGACAAGCCGGAGTCGTATGACATTTGCTTCGTGCCGGATGGCGATGCCGCAGCCTTCGTAGAGCGCGCAGGCGCGACCGTGGCGCCCGGACCGATTCTCGACCCCGACGGAAACGAGGTCGGCGAGCACGGCGGTATCCACCGTTTCACGGTGGGGCAGCGACGCGGGCTCGGCTTGGCAACGGCAGAGCGGCGGTTCGTGCTCGAAGTCGATGCCTCGCGCAACGCGATCGTCGTCGGGCCCGGTGAGCTGCTTGCTCGCGGAGGCCTTACGGCGGAGAAAGTGAGCTGGGTCGGCGGCGAACCCCCTGTTACGGCCGACTGCACCGTACAAGTGCGCGCTCACGGCGAGCCGGTGCCCGCAACCATTACGAGCGTTGAGGCCGGACGTGTCGCCGTTCGCTTCGGTCGTCCCCAACGCGGCATTGCGCCCGGGCAACTGGCGGCGTTGTACGACGGCGACGAGGTTCTCGGGGCGGGCACAATCGACGCGGCCCTGCCCCTATAATCGCGGAGTCAGCCGGACCGGGAGGAGCCTTGGACGAAGTTCGTTTGCCGGATCTTCAGACGATCCGCCGATTCTCGATTGCCGTTCGTCAGGAACATGCTCCGATCGGCGAAGTACTCGAGGCCTTGCGTGCCGACCTCGAGCGTCTGGAGCGCGAGGCCGCGCCTGCCCGCCAAACGCGGCGATCATCCGGAACAAAGGCGCGATCCAAGTCCACACGTCGCAGGAGCCGGTAGCCGGGCGCAATCGCAGTGAGCCCCACAGAGCGCGCGAGTGCGAACAAGCGCATCGCAGACCTGCGAGCGCAGCTCGAGCATCACAACTACCTCTATTACGTGCAAGACCATCCGCAAATTTCCGATGCGGAGTACGACAAGCTCTACCGAGAGCTCGTCGAGCTCGAAGAGGCATTTCCCGATCTCGTCACACCGGAATCACTCACGCAGCGAGTGGGTGCCGCACCGTCGGCGACGTTCGCCCCGGTCAAACACTTCGCGCGGATGTACTCGCTCGACAATGCCTTTTCGATCGAAGAGCTCACGGCGTGGGCCGAACGGGCGGAAAAGGCGATCGGGTCGTCCTTGCGCTACGCGTGTGAGCTGAAGATCGACGGAACGGCCATCGCCGTAGTGTACGAAAACGGGGTACTCGTCCGCGGCGCGACTCGCGGCGACGGCACCACGGGTGAAGACGTGACGGCAAACATCAGGACGTTGCGCGGGCTGCCGATGCGGTTGCTCGACTCGAATCCTCCAGAAGTTATCGAGGTGCGCGGCGAGGTGTACTTGCCGATCGCGCCGTTCGAACAGCTGAACGATGAGCTGGTCGCCGCGGGAAAGCAGCCGTTCGCCAACCCGAGAAACGCCGCGGCCGGAACGCTCCGCCAGAAGGACCCTGCGAAAACAGCGACGCGACCGCTCACGTACTGGATGCACGGCTTCGGTGCGGTGAAAGGACGCAAGTTCGCTTCGCACACCGAAATGCTGGGGTACCTCAAAGAAGCGGGGCTCCGCGTCGCCCCGACCACCGAAACATTGGACGACCTCGACAAGGTATGGGACTTCATCGAGCGGTGGCGCGAGCAGCGCGCCTCGATCGAACATGAAATCGACGGCGTCGTCGTTAAAGCAGATCTGATCGCGCATCAGCAAGAGCTCGGGTACACCTCGAAATCTCCCCGCTGGGCGATTGCCTACAAGTGGCCGCCCGAAGAGCAAGTGACCAAGCTGAAGAAGATCGACATTCACGTCGGTCGCACCGGCGCGGTGACGCCGTTCGCCCGGCTAGAGCCCGTCCGGGTCGGCGGCGTCACGGTGACGACCGCAACGCTTCACAATGAGGACGAAGTCCATCGCAAAGACATCCGCGAGGGGGACGAGGTAGTGATCCGCCGCGCTGGCGATGTGATCCCAGAAGTCGTGGGACCACTGAAGGAGCGCCGCAAGCGTGGCGCGCGCGTATGGCGAATGCCCGACAAGTGTCCGTCGTGCGGGTCGGAGATCGTGCGCGAGGAAGGGGAGGCGGTTGCCTACTGCACCGGCGTCGACTGCCCGATGCAGCGCCAGGAGCGTCTCTTCCACTTTGCCGCTCGCGGCGCGATGGACATCGAAGGTCTCGGCTACCAAACGATCGACGAGCTCGTGTCCCGCGGGTTGCTGGAGGACGTCGGCGACATCTACTCCTTGCGCCCCGAACACGTGGCGGACGTCGAAGGATGGAAGACGAAACGCATAGCGAACCTCATGAACGCGATCCAGGCGTCCAAATCACGACCGCTTGCGCGGCTGCTCACGGCGCTCGGCATTCGGCATGTCGGAGCCACGGTCGCGCAGACGCTTGCACGCCGATTCGGATCACTCGACGCACTGGCGAATGCCACGGAAGACGACATCAACGCGATCGACGGCATTGGGCGCGTCATCGCGCATGCGGTGCACGAGTTCTTCGCGCAGAAGCGGAACCGCGCCGTGATCGCCAAGCTCGTGGACGCCGGCGTCCGCACGGCCGACGAGCCGCGGGCCAGAAAGGCCGGCGGCGCACTGGATGGCAAGACGTTCGTCCTGACCGGCGGCCTCGAGTCGATGAGCCGAGACGAAGCAGGCGAGGCGATCGAGGAAGCAGGCGGAAAGGTCACGTCGAGCGTTTCCAAGAAAACGGATTACGTCGTCGTCGGCGACAGCCCTGGATCGAAGTACGACAAAGCTGTTCAGCTTGGAGTGACGATCCTCGACGAGGCGGCGTTTTTGAAGCTTCTCGGCCGCTGACGGGAATTGCCGGCCACGAATCCGGCAGTCATCGGTAGACTGTCGCCGCTATGGCGCTGACGAAGGAACAAGTGCTCCACGTGGCGAAGCTCGCTCGGCTCGCGTTGTCCGACGACGAGATCGAAAAATTTCAGCGGCAGCTGTCTGTCATCCTCGATCACGCGGAAAAAGTCATGGCGCTTGCCGACGACGGCGTGCCGGCGACGGCCCACGCGCTCCCTCTGTCGAACGTATTCCGCGAAGATGTCGCAGAGCCGTGCTTGCCGCAGGACAAGGCGTTGTCGACGGCGCCGGAGTCCGAACAAGGGCGATTCAAGGTTCCTCGGATCATGGAGGACCCGACGTGAGCGAGCTGTGGCAGCTCAGCGCCACCGAGATCGCGATGCGCATCGCCAACGGCGAGATCTCGGCCGTCGAGGTTGCCGAAGCGCATAACGCGCGCATAGAAGCGCTCGAGCCGGAGATCAACGCGTTCATCACGCCGACGCCCGACATCGCGCGCGCGCAGGCGAAAGCGATCGACGAACGCCGTGCGACCGGAGCGCCGCTGCCTCCACTCGCCGGCGTCCCGCTGGCACTCAAAGACGTTATTTGCGTGGACGGGGTCCGTACCACTGCCGGTTCGCGCATCCTCGACGCCTACGTGCCGCCCTACAGCGGGACCGTCGTGCACATGCTCGCCGATGCCGGCACGCTCCTCGTCGGCAAAGCGAACATGGACGAGTTTGCGATGGGGTCCTCAACGGAGAACTCCGCATACGGCGTGACGAAGAATCCGTGGGACCTCGCGCGTGTGCCCGGAGGATCCAGTGGTGGAAGCGCGGCGGCGGTTGCCGCCGGGATGGCACCCATCGGGATCGGGACGGATACCGGGGGATCGATCCGGCAGCCGGCCAGCTTGTGCGGCGTCGTCGGGATGAAGCCGACATACGGTCGCGTCAGCCGCTACGGCCTGATCGCCTTTGCGTCGTCACTGGACCAGATCGGCCCGTTCGCGCGCAACGTGCGCGACACCGCCTTGTTGCTGAACGCGATCGCCGGTCACGACCCGAAGGATTCGACGAGCATCCCGGATCCGGTTCCGCAGTATCTCGACGGCCTCGACGCGGGAATCGACGGGCTGCGCATAGGCATCGTGAAGGAAAGCCTTTCGGAGGGGACGCAGCCCGGAGTCGCCGGTCGATTCAAGGATGCGATCGAGACGCTGACGAGCCTCGGCGGTGAGGTCGAAGAGGTATCGTTGCCGAGCTTCGCGCACGCGCTGAGCGCGTACTACTTGATCGCACCTGCCGAATGCTCGTCCAACCTCGCGCGCTACGACGGCGTCCGGTACGGGATGCGGGCCGACGCGCCGACGGTATCGGAGATGAACGCGCGCACGCGGGCGCAAGGATTCGGTGACGAGGTCAAACGTCGCGTCATGCTGGGAACGTACGCCTTGAGCGCCGGTTATTACGACGCCTATTACGGCAAGGCGCAAAAGGTCCGGACGCTCGTCATCCGCGATTTTGATGAGGCGTATCAGAAGTTCGACATTCTGGTCAGCCCCACGAGCCCGACCACTGCATTCAAGATCGGCGAGAAAGCCGACGATCCGCTGGCGATGTATTTGAACGACTTGTTCACGATCCCGTCGAACCTTGCCGGCGCGCCGGCAATCAGCATCCCGTGCGGCCTGGCAGAGGACGGGTTGCCGGTCGGCTTGCAAATCATGGGCCCGCTGTTGTCGGAATCGCTTCTCCTGCGCGCGGCATTTGCGTATGAGTCGGCGCGCGGGCCCGCCGAAAGGCCGCCGCTATGAACTACGAAGCCGTGATCGGGCTCGAATGCCACGTCGAGCTGAACACCGAGTCGAAGATGTTCTGTGGATGTCCGACGACGTTCGGCGGCGAGCCGAACACGCGAACATGCCCCGTCTGTCTCGGCGAACCGGGCTCCTTGCCGGTTCCGAACAGACGGGCCGTCGAGTCCACGATGATGATCGGTCTCGCGCTCGGGTGCCGGGTCGCGCCGCATTCGCTGTTCCACCGGAAGAATTACTTCTATCCGGACATGCCGAAGAACTATCAGATTTCGCAGTACGACTTGCCCCTCTGCATCGGCGGGCGGCTCGACGTGGAAGTCGCCGGGACCAAAACGACGGTCGGAATCACGCGCGTTCACTTGGAAGAGGACACCGGAAAATCATTGCACATCGGAACGACCGGCCGGATCTCGGAAGCGAAATACTCGCTCGTCGATTACAACCGCGCGGGTATTCCTCTTGTCGAGGTCGTCAGCGAGCCGGACATCCGCTCGGCCGCCGAGGCGCAGCGATACGTCGCCGAGCTCCGTTCGATTCTCGAAGCGCTCGGCGTCAGCGACGTCAGGATGGAAGAAGGATCGATGCGGTGTGACGCCAACATTTCCATGCGCGAGCCCGGCGGTGAGTTCGGGACGAAGGTCGAGATCAAGAATCTCAACTCGATCCGTTCTGTGGGACGAGCGCTCACGTTCGAAATCGAGCGCCAGCGCAAGGCACTCGAAGCCGGGCAGGCGCTGCTCCAAGAAACCCGGCATTTCGACGAGAGCTCCGGTGTCACGAAGACACTTCGCTCGAAGGAAGAGGCATTTGACTACCGCTACTTCCCAGAGCCCGACCTGCTTCCGATCAGCGCGACGGCCGATTGGGTGAGCGCGCTCGAAAGCTCGCTGCCCGAGCTCCCGCAGGCGCGACGCGCGCGCCTCGCCGCAGAACACGGCCTGAGCGTCGAACAAGCGCACGCGGTCGGGGCATCCGTAGCATCGACAGGCTACTTCGAGGGGACCGTCGCCGCCGGCGCAAACGGCCGCGACGCAGCAGTCTGGATGGCCGGAGAGCTTGGACGAGCACTCAACAACGCGGGCGTCGGGATTCAAGATGCACGAGTGTCTCCTGCGCAGCTCGCCGACCTCATCCGGCTCGTCGGCGCAGAGACGGTGAACCTCAATACCGCGAAGCGCGTGTTTCAGATGGCATTCGAGAGCGGTGATGATCCCGGCGTGATCATCGGGCGCGAAGGAATGGCACAAGTCTCGGACGAAGGCGCCCTTGCCACCGCGATCGCTGCGGTGGTTGCGTCCAATGCGACCGAAGTCGAGCGTTTCCGAGCCGGCGAGGAAAAAGTATTCGGCTTTCTCGTCGGGCAGGTCATGCGCGAGACGAAAGGCAAAGCCAATCCTGCGCTCGTGAACGACCTCCTTCGGAAAGTGCTGACTACGGGCGGTGCTTGACCCGGCCGCGGGCGTCACACAGGATTGCCCAAACATCGGGGAGGACGATGGCCTTCTGCGCGAACTGCGGTAACGAGCTGTCCGATCAGGCAGTCGCATGCCCAAATTGCGGGCATCCGGGTCCGGCTGCGACGGCGGCGCCACGCGCGTACGCGCCGTATTCAGGGGCGCCTGTGCCGTTCGCCGCAGAGCTTGCAAGTTGGGGACAAAGAGTCGGTGCGTCTCTGCTCGACGGTTTGATCACCGGCGCGGTAGCGGTGGTTCTCATCGTCGTCACTATCGTGACGGCGGGATCGAGCGACACCGACTCGGAACCGCCGGCCGCGTTTTGGCTCGCCCTCGTCGTCGGCATCGTTTTGCTGCCGTTCCTATACCGTGCGGTGATGGACGGCGGCGATCGCGGCCAGACTGTTGGCAAGATGGCCCTCGGTATCCAAGTGCGTGATGCAGAAAGCGGGACGCCGATCGGCTTCGGACGTGGCCTCTTACGTGTTTTCATCGCCACGATTCTGTGGTGGCTGCTCTATGTGCCGGGGATCGTGGACGTGCTCTTTCCACTCTGGGATCCGCGGCGTCAAACGATCCACGACAAGGTCGCACGGAGCGTCGTGATACGGCGGGGGTGAGCAGTGGCGTACTGCGCGAATTGCGGGAAGGAAATATCGAATCAAGCTCCGGCATGTCCGCAGTGCGGTCATCCCCAAGCGGGCGTCCCGCCGGTTTGGTCGCCTACGCCCGCGCGTCGCACCGAGGGTCTTGCCGTCGCTTCGTTGATTTGCGGCGTCGGCAGCTTCATCATCTTTCCCGTCATCCCCGCGATCGTTGCCATCGTTCTCGGCACGCGTGCGAAGCAACGCCTTCGTGAGAATCCGCAGCTCGAGGGGGAAGGAATGGCGAAGGCGGGCATCATCGTCGGCTGGGCGAACATCGGGCTGTGGGTACTGATCATCGCCGTTATCGTTATCGTCGCCGCCAACGGCGGCTTTCAGGTCGAGTAGCAGATGGGATTCTGCTCGAACTGCGGAAGCGCGATGCCGGACGCGGCGACGATGTGCGCGAACTGCGGCCACATCAACGCAGCGGCTTTCTGTGGGAATTGCGGAAGCCCGATTGCGGCAACGGCCGAGGTGTGCCCGAACTGCGGTCAGCCGAACGAGCTTCGCGCGCCGGCGGCGGTTCTGACCACGTCGAAGGTCTCGGCCGACTTTTGGATTCGTTTCGGAGCGTTGTTCATCGACCTTCTCATCTGTGGCGTGATCGGCCGTCTCTTGCCGGAGTTCCGTGTGCATGTCGGGTCTCGCACGCGCGCCGGGCTCTTCTTCGGCTTTGGCTCGCCGTTTGGGAGCGCCACCTACTTTCTGTATTCGTGGCTGCTGATCGGCCTCAACGGCGGCCGCACCGTGGGTTGCATGGCGACCGGGCTACGCGTCGCGCAAGCCGACGGCGTACCTTTGTCGCTGGCCACCACCGCCGGCCGGCAGGCGATGGCGATCGTATCGAGCATTCCGCTTGCGCTCGGCTATCTGTGGGCCGCGTGGGACCCCGAGAACCGGACGTGGCACGATATGGTCGTCAACTCTCGCGTGTTTCGCGAGCGCTAAGACACCCGGAAAACGGCTCGGCCTGCGTGTCGTATCCTGTGCCGTATGCAGAGGACAAAAGCCGACCCGCGCCCCCGCAGCCGGGAAGTGACCGATGGACCCTCACGCGCGCCGGCACGCGCAATGCTGCGCGCCGTCGGCTTCAGCGAAGAAGACTTCGGGAAGCCGCAGGTCGGGGTCGTGTCGTCCTGGAACAACGTCACGCCGTGCAACGCGAGCCTCGACCGTGACCAGCACTGGGCGTCTGCCGGCGTGAAATCGGCCGGCGCCGTCCCGCTCGAGTTCATGACGATCACGGTGTCAGACGGCATCTCGATGGGGCACGAAGGCATGCGTGCGTCGCTGCCCAGTCGTGAGGTGATCGCCGATTCCGTCGAGCTCGTCGTCCACGCCGAACGGTTCGACGGCGTCGTTGCGATCGCGGGGTGCGACAAATCACAACCGGCGATGCTCATGGCGATAGGGCGGCTGAATTTGCCGGCGGTATATCAGTACGGCGGCACGATCATGCCGGGACGTTTCCGCGGGCGAGACGTCACGTACGTTGACGTGATCGAAGGCGTTGGGGCCGTCGCGGCGGGAACGATGTCGGAGCAAGACTTGAACGAGCTCGAGCGCGTCGCATGTCCCGGCCCGGGCGCGTGCGCCGGGATGTTCACCGCGAACACGATGGCGTCGATTTCCGAAGCGCTCGGGATCGCGTTGCCCCTTTCGGCATCCATTCCCGCGATCGATCCGCGCCGCGAGGCGCTCTCACGCGCGTCCGGCGAAGCCGTTGTCAACCTTCTGAACCTCGGGATCCGCCCACGCGACATCATGACGCGCGAGGCATTCGAGAATGCGATCGCGGTTTGCTGTGCCGTCGGTGGGTCCACGAATGCGGTGCTGCACATCGTCGCCATCGCGCACGATGCCGGGGTCGACCTGTCGATCGATGATTTCGACCGGATCTCGCGTCGCACGCCGCACATCGCCGATTTCAAGCCGAGTGGCAAATACGTCATGGCGGATCTCGACACGATCGGCGGCGTGCCCATCGTCATGCGCGAGCTGCTCGATGCCGGTCTCTTGAACGGCGACTGCATGACGGTGACGGGAAAGACCGTGGCAGAGAACCTGTTGGACGTGACGTACCCCACCGGCCAAGACATCGTTCTGCCAACGTCATCGCCTCTGCACGACGAAGGCGGTTACGCGATCCTCTACGGCAACCTCGCCCCGGAAGGGTGTGTCCTCAAGGTCGGACCGACGACGTTTCGTTCGTTTCGCGGCCCGGTTCGCGTCTTCGAGTCCGAGGAGGACTGCTTTCGTGCAGCAGCGGCGCGCGCTATCGAAGCCGGCGATGTCGTGATCATTCGCAACGAGGGTCCTCGCGGTGGGCCGGGAATGCGCGAGATGCTCGCTGTGACCGCCGCGCTGGCCGGGCAAGGTCTGTACGACAAGGTTTTGCTCATCACCGATGGGAGATTTTCCGGCGGGACGCGATCTGGGAACATCGCGCACGTGGCCCCGGAATCGGCAGACGGCGGCCCTATCGCCGCGGCGCGTGACGGTGACGTCGTCTCCTGTGACGTGGAAGCAAGACGCCTCGACCTCGATATCGACGAAGACGAGATGACCCGGCGCCTGAAGGCGTGGTCGCCACCACCGCCGCGCTATACGACGGGCGCGTTGGCGAAGTATGCACGCCTGGTCTCGAGCGCGAGCCGCGGCGCCGTCTGCGACTAGACATGGCCGAAGAGATCCCGCGCACCCAGTACGCCCGCATCGAAGGCGGGCATGTGGCGTATCAATCACTCGGCGACGGCCCTCTTGACATCGTGGTCGTCCCCAACTGGATCACGCACGTCGAAGCGATGTGGGAGATTCCGTCGATCGAGCGTTATTTGCGACGGCTGGCGTCGTTCGCCCGTGTCATCGTGTACGACCACCTTGGCAACGGCATGAGTGATCCGATTCCGCTCGACCGCCCCGCACCACTCGAGCAACGCATGGACGAGGTCAACGGTGTCATGGCGGCCGCCGGCTCCGAGCGGGCCGCGATCGTCGGTTTTGAATCGGGGGGCCCGATGGCGCTCGTCTTCGCGGCGACCTATCCGGACAAAGTAACTGCGCTCACCATCATCGACAGCTATGCGCGGGTGACGAAAACCCAAGGATTCGAGATCGGCATTCCCGAGGAAATCGTCAAGCCGTTCTTCGACGTCGTCGTTCAAACGTGGGGCCAAGACATACCGTACCCGAATGAGACGGAACCCCAGCGGATCGAGCGTCTTCGCTGGGCCAAGTATCAACGGCAAGCCGCGAGCCCCGGTGTGATGGCGATGTTCGTCCGCCAAATCATGGACACCGACGTACGGGACGTGCTGCCGGCGATTCGCGTTCCGACGCTCGTTCTCTATTCGGATCATCCAGACTTGCTCGGAGGCCTGGGTCCGACGGTCTTGCCGTCGTATTCGAAATACGTGGCCGACCGAATTCCCGGGGCCGTCCTGAAAATGGTGCCCCACGAAAAGGACGTCGAGCCGGATATCAACTTCTTCATGGACGAGATTCGCGAGTTCCTTACCGGTGCGCGCGAAGAGCCGGAACACGACCGCGTTCTGGCGACCGTGCTGTTCTCCGACATCGTCGGCTCGACCGATCTCGCGTCAAAGCTCGGTGACCGGAAGTGGAAGGAGATGCTCGATGCGCACGACGAGATGGTCCGGCGCCAGCTCGAGCGCTTTCGCGGTAGGGAAGTAAAGGCGCTCGGCGACGGATTCATGGCGACCTTCGACGGTCCGGCGCGTGCCATCGCGTGCGCCGTCGCCGTTCGCGATGCTGCACATCGGCTGGGCCTCGAGGTCCGCGTGGGCCTGCACACAGGTGAGGTCGAGGTCCGCGGCAACGACGTCGGAGGAATTGCCGTGCATATCGCTTCGCGGGTCGCCGATTGTGCCGCGCCGTCGGAAGTCATCGTCTCTCGCACGGTGACCGACCTGGTGGCGGGATCCCGCCTGCAGTTCGCCGATAAAGGGCCGCACGAGCTGAAAGGCTTGCCCGGCGAGTGGCAGCTTTTCGCCGTCGACGCGTGATCCGTCCAGAAAGAGCCGGTTGACAGTCCCGGCCCCTGGTGTCAGACTTTCGCGCATTATGGGATTCAAGGACCGCACCGGCCTTCTCGTCGTCGTTACCTAGGCGCGCCTGCCGCTCGGCGGCGACGCGCTAACCTCTCGGGATCCGAGAGGTTTTTTGTTTCTTGAGAACGGAGCGCCAGATGACCAAGACCGCACTGCTGATCGTCGACATGCAGAACGACCTCGCTCATCCAGACGGAAAGGGATTCATCCCCGACGCGGCTCACCGGGCGCCGGTGATCGGGATGCTGCTCGACGCATTTCGTGAAGCGCACCAGCCTGTGATCCACGTCGTGCGGAGTTACCGCCTCGACAGCTGGGACGTCGAACGGTTTCGCGTCCCGTACTTTCAGGCGGGCCGCGGTTTCGTCGTTGAAGGGTCGTGGGGTGCGCGCATCATCGACCGTCTCGCACCCGAAGAAGGGGAACCCCTCATTGTGAAGCAGCGCTTCAGTGCGTTCGCGTTCACCGAGCTCGATCTCTTGCTCCGGCGGGCCGGCGTGACGCGGATCGTCGTGACCGGCGTCAACCTTCCAAACTGTCCTCGCACGACGATGTTCGACGCGATCGGGCTCGACTACGACGTCATCGCGCCGACCGACGCGCTCGCGGCCGCGAACGAGGACACGCGGCAAGCAAACATCAGCGATCTCGCCGCGGTCGGCGTGCGGATCGCGACCGCGGCGGAAGTCGCGAGTGAGATCCGGCGCATCGGAGAACGCGAAGGAGATACCGCAATGGAGAGGGAGCCGTCATGAAAATGACCGGAGCACAAGCCGTCATGAAGAGCCTCGAGATGGAAGGCGTCGAAGTGGCCTTCGGGATCCCCGGCGGTGCCATCCTTCCGCTCTACGACCCGATCATCGACTCAACCGTTCGTCACATTTTGTGTCGCCACGAACAAGGCGCGGCGCACGCCGCGGATGGATACGCGCAAGCGACAGGCGAAGTCGGCGTGTGCTTTGCGACGTCGGGTCCCGGGGTCACAAATCTCGTGACGGGACTCGCGAGCGCCTACATGGATTCGGTACCGGTCGTTGCGATTACCGGCCAGGTACCCCGGTGGGCCGTCGGCGGCGATGCGTTTCAGGAATGCGATGCCACCGGCATCACGATGCCGGTGACGAAGCACAACTACCTCGTGATGGAGGGGCAAGATATCCCGCGCATCATCAACGAAGCGTTTCACATCGCAAAGACGGGACGTCCGGGACCGGTTCTCGTCGACATACCGAAGGACGTGCTCCAGTCGGAGATGGCTTGGTGGTATCCGGAGAAGCCGGACCTCGCCGGTTATCACCCGGTGACGAAGGGGAACCTCAAGCAGATCCGCGAAGCGGCGCGCTTGATCATGAAGGCGTCATCAAGGCACGCGCGTCTGAGGCGTTGCGGCGCCTCGCGGAGCTCACCGGCGCGCCTGCGGTCACGACGCTGATGGCGCGCGGCGCGCTGCCCGACGATCACGAGCTGTGCCTCGGCATGCCGGGAATGCACGGCAATTACACGGCGGTGACGGCGATGCAGAAATCCGATTTGCTCGTCGGGCTGGGGACGCGATTCGACGACCGCGTGACCGGAAAGCTCAGCGCGTTCGCGCCGGATGCAAAGATCATTCATGCCGACATCGATCCCGCCGAGATCGGAAAGAACCGAGCGGTGGATGTGCCGATCGTGGGCGACGCGCTCAGCGTGATCACCGATCTCGTGGGGGTTCTCGAGCCGATGATCGAAGAGCGCGGAAAGCCCGACTACGCGACGTGGATCTCGACGCTGGACGAGTGGCGGCGCCTGTACCCGTATAAGTATTCGCAAACGGCAGACGGCCCGCTGAAGCCTGAGTTCGTCGTCGAGAAAATCGGCGAGATCACCAAGGGCGACGCGATTTACGTCGGCGGTGTCGGACAGCACCAGATGTGGGCGAGCCAGTACTTGCGCTTCAAGCGCCCGAACACGTGGATAAACTCCGGCGGCTCCGGCACGATGGGATACGCCGTTCCCGGCGCGATGGGAGCTAAAGTCGGCAGGCCGGATCTGGCGGTGTGGGCCATCGACGGCGACGGGTGCTTCCAGATGACGTGCCAGGAGCTCGCGACGATGACCACGGAGAACATCCCGGTGAAGATCGCGATCCTCAACAATGCATCCCTCGGTATGGTGCGGCAGTGGCAGGAGCTCTTTTACGCCGAGCGATACTCACAGGTGCATTACGACCCGGAGATTCCGAACTACGTGCGCCTGGCCGAGGCGTACGGTGCCGTCGGCTTGCGCTGCGACAGCGCCGATGAAGTCGAGCCGACCATTCGCAAAGCGATGGAAATCACCGACAAGACAGTGGTGATCGACTTCCGCGTCGACCCGATGGAGAAGTGCTACCCGATGGTTCCCGCCGGCGCATCGAACGACGACATCATTCTCGGTCCCGAATTCGAGAAAGCACACGAGGATGTTCTGCATGACTCACCGGAAGGAGTGATCTGACCGTGGCGAAGCACACTCTTTCCGTGCTCGTCGAAAACAAGCCGGGCGTGCTCGCGCGCGTTTCGGGATTATTCGCACGGCGAGGTTTCAACATCCACTCGCTGGCGGTGGGACCCACCGAGTTCGACGACATGAGCCGCATGACGATCGTCGTCAACGTCGAGGACAAACCGCTCGAGCAGGTGGTGAAGCAGCTCAACAAGCTGATCAACGTGATCAAGATCGTCGAGCTCGAGAAGGATTCCTCCGTTGAGCGAGAGCTACTCCTGATCAAGGTGAAGGCCGACGCGGGGACGCGGGCGCAAATCCTGGAGATCGCCGGCATCTTTCGTTCCAAGATCGTCGACGTGTCGGCGAACGCGCTGACGATCGAAGCGACGGGAACGCCGGACAAGCTGACCGCCCTGACAGATCTCCTGAACGGGTTCGGCGTCCGAGAGCTCGTTCGGACCGGCCTTGTGGCGCTCGCGCGGGGAGACCGCGGCATCGCGGATCGTGCACTGCGAATCGAAAAGGGGGCGTAATCGATGGCCACGATGTATTACGACGCCGACGCCGATATGTCGGCGCTCGCCGGCCGCAAGGTGGCGATCATCGGCTACGGCAGCCAGGGTCACGCGCACGCGCTCAATCTGAAGGACTCAGGTATCGACGTCCGCGTCGGTCTCTATGAAGGATCGCCCTCACGCGACAAGGCGGTGGCCGAGGGATTGGCCGTTGCGAGCGTGGCCGATGCCGCCGCCGAAGCAGACGTCATCATGATCCTTCTGCCGGATACGAAGCAGAAGTCCGTTTATGAAGAGTCGATCCTTCCACACCTCAGCGACGGGAAAGCTCTTTTCTTCGCGCACGGTTTCAACATCCATTTCGGCCAGATCAAGCCTGCGCCGGGCGTGGACGTGTGCATGGTCGCTCCGAAGGGTCCCGGCCACCTCGTCCGACGGACGTTCGTGGAAGGCATCGGGACGCCGGCGCTCGTCGCCGTCCACCAAGACGCGACCGGCAAAGCGCACGACGTCGCGCTGGCGTATGCAAAGGGTATCGGCGCAACGCGCGCCGGTCTCATCGAAACGACGTTCAAGGAAGAAACGGAAACCGATCTCTTCGGCGAGCAAGCGGTGTTGTGCGGTGGTGTCTCCGAGCTGATCAAAGCCGGTTTCGAAACGCTGACGAAGGCCGGCTACCAGCCGGAGGTCGCGTACTTCGAATGCATGCACGAGCTGAAGCTGATCGTCGACCTTCTGTACGAAGGCGGCTTCAAGTACATGCGCTATTCGATCTCCGACACGGCCGAATACGGCGACTACACGCGCGGAAAGCGCATCATCGGGGACGGAACTCGCGCAGAGATGCAGCGCATCCTGACCGAGATCCAAAACGGCGATTTCGCGAAGGAATGGATCGGCGAGAACGAGCACGGTGCCCAGAGCTTCCTGGAAGAACGCGAGCGCCAGCGCGACCACCAGATCGAAAAGGTAGGTGAAGAGTTACGGGCGATGATGCCGTGGTTGAAGAAGAAGTGAGAAAGCCGCCCCGTCGAGGGAGTTTTCTAGCCGACGATGAATGTTCCGCGCATCGCGCCCGGATGCACGTCGCAGCGGAAGAAGTAGGTGCCCGGGGCCATTGCTTGCAAGTCGTACGTCTCGACTTTCGGCCCCGAAAACCGCGGGCTTTGGAAGAGGACGGTCTTCGTCTCAGGCGAGTCGTACATCGAAAAGTTGTGAAAGCCCTGTTTGTTGTTGAAGGTCACCGTGAAGGCTTTTGCCGCCTTCACGGCAAGGCAGTCCTTATCGAAGCCAATTCCTTCCGCGGCGATCTGGGTCGCGCTGTCTGTGACGGCGCACGTGACGTGCGGCGTGGGGCCGGCCGTCGATGCGACGGCCTCGCGAGTGGTCGTGGTCGCACTCGGCGTCGAGGAGCTGCACGCTGCCGTTACGAGTCCCAGTACGGCGACCGATAGAGTCCGTTTGTAATCCATGGCAGTCTCCTTCACTGAACACGCCGTAGGGAGTGAGCGTAAGCGACGTCACCGGAAGGGCAAGGAGACTCAGCCCCCCAGGCATTTCGGCGTTCGTTTTGAAAACGACGCCGCCCGGTGAAGCCATTAGAATGACCCCGTTCACAAACGCGAGGGGGCAGTTGACGTGCTGAAAAAGCCTGAAATCCTGATGACGCCCGGCCCGACGCCGGTCCCGCCCGAAGTGCTGCTCGCTCAGGGGAGCCCGATCGTCTATCACCGCGGTCCGGGCTTCGGCGAGGTCCTGCGTCACGTCACCGAAGGGCTCCAGTGGGTGTTCGAGACGAAGAACGACATCGTCACGTTCACCTCTTCGGGCAGCGGCGGCATGGAAGCGGCCGTCGTCAACCTGTTCTCGCCCGGTGACAAAGTTCTGGTGGTGAGCGTCGGTAACTTCGGCAATCGTTTCAAGAAGATCTGCGACGTGTACGGGCTCGAGGTGGACTTTCTCGAGTACGAGTGGGGGAAAACCGCGAAAGCGGCCGACGTGCAGAAGGCGCTGAAGCCCGACCACAGAGGCGTGTTGATTCAGCACTCGGAAACGTCAACCGGCGTCGTCAACGACATCGAGTCGGTCGCGAAGGTCGTCCGCGACCATCCGGCGCTCTTCGTCGTCGATTCGATTTCCGGTGTCGGCGGCGCCCCGATAAAGGTCGATGCTTGGGGCATCGATTGCGCGATCGGCGGATCGCAGAAGGCGTTGATGGGTTCCCCCGGGATCTCCTTCATGACGATATCGCCGAAAGCATGGGAAGCGAACAAGGTTGCGAAGTGTCCACGGTTCTATTGGGACTGGGCACCGGTGAAGAAATCGTATGAGCGGCCGGATCCCGAAACGCCGTACACGCCGGCCGTGCACTTGTACATGGGGCTCGCCGAAGCGATCAGGCTGCTCCGCGACGAAGGGCTCGCCAATGCATTTGCGCGCCACGCGATTTTGTCGCGTGCGGTGAAGGCCGGTGTCAAGGCTCTCGGCCTGGACTTGTTCGGCGAGGATCCCGAGCGCGCGGTATGCGTCACCGCGGTGAAGTGCCCGGAGGGAATCGACGGAGACAAGCTGACGGCGCTGATCCGCGCCAAATACGGGATCATCTTTGCGCCGGGCCAGGACGCTCTTAAGGGAAAGATTTTTCGGATCGGGCACATCGGTTATCTCGAGCGCTCGGAAATCCTTCAAGCGCTCGCGGTACTCGAGCTGGCGTTGGACGAGCTCGGATATCCGGTGAAACGCGGCGACGCGGTTGCGGCCGCCGAAGAGGTCTTCGCGCAGGCATGAAAATTCTCGTCGCCGAACAGATCGCGGACGCAGGCATCGAGCGTATGCGAGCTGCCGGGTTTGAGGTCGACGTGAAGACCGATCTCGCGCGCGAGGATCTGTTGGAGGCGATCGGCGAATACGACGCGCTCATCGTTCGTTCGGCGACGAAGGCCGACGCCGAGCTGATCGATCGCGGACGCGGGCTGAAAGTCATCGGTCGCGCCGGCACGGGAGTCGACAACGTCGACCTCGATGCCGCGACCCGCCATGGGATTCTCGTCGTGAACGCACCTCAATCCAATTCCCTGTCCGCGGCCGAGCATGCGATGGCTCTGTTGCTTGCGCAGGCGAGGAACATTCCGGCGGCGAATGCTTCGCTGAAAGCAGGGGAGTGGAAGCGTGCCGAGTACGAAGGGGTCGAGGTCAACGGGAAGACGCTTGCGATTCTCGGTCTCGGGCGAATCGGTGCGCTCGTCGCGCAGCGAGCACTGGCTTTCGGAATGCGCGTGATCGCATACGACCCGTACGTGTCGAAGCCTCGCGCCGCGCAAATGGGCGTCGACTTGGTGTCCCTCGAAGACGCATTGCGTGACGCGGACTTCGTCACAATCCATATGGCGCGGACGCCCGAGACGGAGAACATGATCGGAGCCGCCGAGCTCGCGACGATGAAGAAAGGCGCACGCATCGTCAATGCGGCAAGAGGGGGCTTGATCGACGAGGCGGCGCTCGCCGAAGCGATTTCCTCGGGACATCTCGGCGGAGCGGGCATCGACGTCTTCGCCGAAGAGCCGACGACGGTTTCTCCCTTGTTCGATCTCGAACACGTGGTCGTCACGCCGCACCTCGGCGCCTCGACGCATGAGGCGCAGGACAAGGCAGGCGTGACGATCGCGGAGCAAGTTCTTCTCGCGCTCCGCGGCGAGCTGGCGCAGTACGCAGTCAACGTCGATGCCGGCCGCGAAATTGCGGAGGGCGTCCGCCCGTTCCTGCCGCTGGCGGAAAAGCTCGGCCGCATCTTTACAGCTATCGCCGGCGAAGCCACGCACAAGGTTCGTTTCGCCGTGCTCGGCCAAATCGCAGATCAGGACACCCGCGTCGTAGCGCTGTCCGCTCTCAAAGGCATGCTTGCCGCCGTCGTGCTGGAGCCGGTGACGTTCGTGAATGTCCCACTCCTTGCCGCCGACCGCGGGATCGAATACAGCGAGACCAAATCGAGCAGCGCGCGCAGCTACGTAAACGAGTTCGAAATCCAAGGTGAAGGCGGGATCGTCGTCGCCGGGACGGTGATCGGAAAGAACAACGAAGAACGCATCACGGGTGTGTACGACTTCGAGATCGAGATGCCTCCGGGAAAATTCATGTGCTTTCTGCGCTACGACGACCGCCCGGGTGTCATCGGCGCGATCGGAACGATCCTGGGCGAGTCCGCTGTGAACATCGCCGACATGCGTGTGGGAAGGCAAACGAAAGGCGGCGAAGCGCTCATGTGCCTGAGCGTGGACACGCCGATCGACGCCGGACTTCTGGGCAAGCTGAAGCAGGGATCGGGTGCCAAGAACGCGATTTTCCTGGCCCTTGCGTGAAAGGGATTGACGACATTTTCATTTGAGGGGTGACGACATGGACCGCGTGATCATCTTCGATACGACGCTCCGGGACGGCGAGCAGTCGCCGGGAATCAACTTGAACGTCAAGGAGAAGCTCGAGATCGCGGAGCAGCTCGCACGTTTGGGCGTCGACATCATCGAAGCCGGGTTTCCCCAAACGAGCGTCGGCGATTTCGAGGCCGTGAAGGCAATCTCGGAGAGCATCAAGGGCCCGGGCATCGCCGCGCTGGCACGCGCGCACGAGATGGACATCGACCGGGCGTGGGAGGCCATCAAAGACGCGGCCAAGCCGCGGATTCACGTCTTCCTGTCCACGAGCGACATTCACCGCAAGTACATGCTGAACGCGACCGAGGACGAGATCGTCCAGCAGGCCGTCGAAGGCGTACGGCGCGCAAAGCGTTACTGCGACGACGTCGAGTTCTCTCCGCAGGACGCGACGCGGACCGAGCCCGAGTTCCTGGTGCGGATCTGCGACGCCGTCGTGGAAGCCGGCGCGACGACGGTGAACATTCCGGATACCGTCGGTTATGCGATTCCCTACGACTTCGGAGCACTCATCAAGGAGCTCTTCGAGCACGCTCCGCGCCTCGGCGACGTTACCGTATCGGTGCATTGCCACAACGATCTCGGGCTCGCGGTGAGCAACTCACTGGAGGCGGTTCGCAACGGTGCCCGGCAAGTGGAAGTGGCCGTGAACGGAATCGGAGAACGAGCGGGAAATTGCTCGCTGGAAGAAGTCGTGATGGCTTTGAAGATGCGACGTGATTTGCTTGGGCTTGATATCGACGTGAATACGCGGGAGATCGCGCGCACGTCTCGCCTCGTGACATTGCTGACCGGGTACCAGGTGCAGCGCAACAAAGCCATCGTCGGCGAAAACGCGTTTGCTCATGAAAGCGGCATCCATCAGCACGGGGTTCTGCAGGACCGCCTGACGTACGAGATCATCAAGGCCGAAGACATCGGCGTCGAGGGAGGCAAGATCGTCCTTGGGAAGCACTCCGGACGTCATGCGTTCGCGAAGACGCTTGAAGAGCTCGGGTTCCAGCTGGGCAAAGAGGAGCTCAACCGGTCGTTCACGCGGTTCAAGGAATTGGTCGACCGCAAGATCCAGATCACCGACAAGGATCTCGAAGCGATCATCGCGGATGAGATCCAGGCGGTCGAAGAGGTGTACAAGCTGGAGTCGTTGCAAGTAGCCGGCGGCACGCACCTCGCTCCGACGGCCACGGTGCGAATCACCGCCGATGGTCAGTCGGTGACGGAGTCTGCGATGGGCGACGGCATGGTCGATGCCGTGTACGGCGCGATCATGCGGGCAACCGGCGTCACCGGACAGCTCGCGTCGTTCAACATCGCAGCGGTGACGGGAGGAGCGGAAGCGCTCGGCGATGTCAGCGTGCAGCTCGAGATCGACGGCGAGCGCTACACGGGACGTGGTCTTGCCACCGATATCGTCGAGGCCAGCGCGCGGGCGTTCCTCAATGCCCTCAACCGCGCGGCTCGCCGCTCCCAAAGGGCTGAACGGCCGGCAGAACCCACGCCCTGAATCGGCAGGATTCCGACCTTTGGGTAACGAACTCTCTGTCGGCTCGAGTTTCGGCGAGGGAGGGTTCATGAAGCGGTTTTGGCTGCTCGCGCTCGTTCTGACGATGCTTCCGCTTACGGCCGGGGTGGGGAAGGCGGCCGGTCCTGGATCACGAAGTGGCATCATGTACGTCGCGGTCCCCGACAATCCCTCGGACCCATCCTCCTCTACCACTGAAATCGCCGTCCAAGTCTTTTATCCCAGTAACTATGTGGACGGAGACACGTATCCTGTGCTCCTGGAGGTCGAGGGATACGGCGGCGCGGCCGACCCAAGCGACAAGACGTTCGTCAATGGGAAGGACTACGTCGTCGTCGCGATGTCGCTACGCGGCACCGGCTGCTCGGCCGGAACGCTTTCACTCTTCAGCGACCAGTCAAGCCGGGACGGCGCATGGATCATCGACCATTGGATCGCGGACCAGTTGTGGTACGACGACACCATGGGCGTCGGGATCTACGGTCATTCCTACGGTGGCCTCGAAGGGTTCCTCGTCGCCGCGCAGTCGCCGGTGCACCTGAAGGCCGTCGCCGTCTCGGGCCTCATCGACGATTTCTATCGTGGGATCCTTTATCCGGGCGGAGTGAACAACTACGGTTTCCCGGTTCTGTGGGGCGCCGGACTGCGTCCGGAGAGCGAGCACGCGTCTCACCTCGGGCTCACCCCGACCCAAGCCGGCGTCCAGAACTTTGTTACCGACCCGTCCACCCGGGGTCCGCTGGCAACCGACGCACATTGCCAGCAGAACTACGCATCGCATCAGACGACAGACCTCGTCCCCTCGCCGCAGATCTTCCTCGACACCTACGGTTCTCCGTTCACGAAGGACGCGACCGGCTCGGACGTGTGGGCCATCAAGCAGTCGCTGCTCGCGCATATCAACGGCATCAAGGCGCCGATCCAGCTCGGACAGCAGTACCAGGATGAGCAAACCGGCCCGCGCGGCGGTCATGTGCTGTGGCAGAACCTGCCGTCGAACGTCGAAAAGCGCATCACGATCTCGACCGGCACGCATAACCCGAATGACCCCACCGGAAACAAACGGGATTGGCTCGACTGCTTCCTTCTTCGCAAGGGAGACATCGGTGCGTCCGCCACGTCAGGCCATACCTGTTCGGACATCCGAAACCCAGACAAGCGCGTGCTGCTGTATTTCGAGTCGGAGGGTTCCAACCGGCTCGCCCCGTATTACGCGAGTGACTGGCCGCTTCCGAACACCGACTGGCAGCACTACAAGCTGTGCGGCGACGGTACCC
>JAIVGO010000081.1 GCA_020201525.1 Actinomycetota bacterium
CCTCTATAGCGCTCGCACCTACGATCAGATCATCTATGGCGAGGAGCTCGAGATGCTCGCGAAAAGGAATGGGCTCACGGTCGCGTACACCCTGACGCGGAGCCAGCCCGGCGGTTGGAGGGGCTACGCGCGACGGGTCGACGATGCGATGCTGAAAGAAGTGAGCGGACCACTCGGTCGCGACGCACTGGCGTACATCTGCGGCCCGACCGCGCTCGTCGAGGTCGCGGCGGATGGGCTCGAGCGCGTCGGGCTGCCCGCGGAACGCATCCGCACCGAGCGGTTCGGACCGAGCGGGTCGTGACCGCGCCGGATAACGATCTCGTGTTGGACGGCAACGCGGTAGCCGGGACACTGTCGGAGATCTACGGGGACGATATGACAACGGTCCTCGCCGAGTGCGGCAGCTGCGGACAGGTCGATCACATCGGCGGACTCGTCGCGTACGTGCACGCCCCCGGCATCGTGCTCCGCTGCACGGCGTGTTCCACGGTGATGATCCGCATCGTCCACACGCCGAAGCGCACCTTCGTAGACGTACGCGGAAAACGCATACCGCAACCGCCGGCTGGCTGACGATTAGGATTCCCGCGGGGAGCGGGGAAATGCAATCTCGGTCTGAGCGCCGTCTGGTCACCTGTGTGTTCATCGACGTCGTGGGGTCCACCGATATCGGGCAGCGGCTCGGCCCGGAGCGGATGCGTGGACGGCTCGCGGACGCCTTCGAGCGGATCAGCGGCGTCGCGCGAGCGGAAGGCGGCACGATCGAGAAATACATCGGGGATGAGATCTTCGTCTTGTTCGGCGCGCCGACTGCGCACGGGGATGACGTCCTCCGCGCGCTGCGCACCGCGGAGGCCGCGGCCGGGTGGGGGGCGATGGCAGAGTCCCTGTCGGTTCGCGTTGGCGTCGAAACGGGCGAGGCTCTCGTCGATCTCGACGCCGTCGACGAGCGTCAGCGGATGGCCGTCGGAACGTGTGTGAATGTCGCGTCGAGGCTCCAGCACCTCGCCGAGCCAGGCCAGGTCATTGTGGGTCCGACGTGTCGCGCGGCGGCGGGCGCCGCGGCCGATTTTGCCGATCTTGGCGCGGTGACGCTCAAAGGCGTCGGAGAGGTCCCGGCCTCACGGCTGGTGAAGCTCGTCGCGGCCCAGGAAACTCCTGCGCCATTCGTTGGCCGCGCGAAGGAGGTCGCTCGTATCGGCGAGGCCTTCGCACGGGCTCGCTCCGGGAAAGCCACGTTCGTGCTCGTGAGCGGGGTGCCCGGGATCGGCAAGAGCCGACTGGCAGAGGAGTTCGTTCGGACCGCTTCCGCGGATGCGCTCGTGATGAAGGCGCGGTGCCGACCCGGCACGGAGGTCGGCGTATCGGCGCCGCTTCGGCAGATCGTGGGCGATTCGGATCCGCGGTCGGTGCCCGCGGCGGTCGCGCACAGCGCCGGGATCGCGATCGATCCACGACTCCTGGCTCTTCCCACCTTCGATCGTCGGAACGAGATCTTCACCGGCTGGCGGGATTACCTGTCGGCTCTCGGTGGCGATCGTCCCGTTTTGATCTGGATCGAGGATCTGCATTGGGCCGATAGCGAAGTCGTGCGCCTGTTGGACCGACTGACGTTCGCGGAAGAGAAAAACCTCATCGTCGTCGCGACCGCGCGTCCCGAGTTTCCGGCCGCCACCGCCCTCCGCCCCGCGGACGGCGACCGCGTCCTCCTCGAGCTCGCTCCGCTCGACGCGAACTCCGCTGCGGCGCTCGCCACGGCCGCCGGAGGTCACGACGCCGAGCGTATCGGCCGTGCCGGCGGGCATCCGCTCTTCATCATGGAGCTGGTGCGGGCGCGCGGCGAACGCTCGTCGGAGCTTCCGATCACGGTGCAGGCGGCCATCGGGGCGCGGCTCGACGAGCTCGCCGTCGCAGACCGCGACCTGCTCCTTCGAGCGGCCGTCGTCGGCGAGACCTTCACGATCCGAGATGCTGCGCTGCTCGCCGAGCGCGACCCGGCCGAGGTCGCTGGCACGCTGGGGAGGCTCGCGCATCTCCGCTACCTGCGTCCCGTGGACGGCGCGTTCCGGTTCGATCACGGCCTCGTGCGCGACGTCAGCTACGGCCGTTTGCCCGTGGGAGCTCGCATGCATTTGCATGCTCGCTACGCGCGTGAGGGCGCGCCCCCGGATGACGTGGAGGCACTTGCGCACCACTGGTGGGAGGCACTACGGCCGCCAGACGCGGAATGGGTGTGGAAAGGCAACCCCGAGTTCGACGAAATGCGCGCCGAGGCGCTGCGCGCTCATGTCGCCGCGGGCCAGCGCCTGGGGGACCGACAGGCACCCGACAGCGCGCTCTCGGTCTACGAACACGGGCTCGCACTCGCGGAGCAGCCGGGCGAAATGGCACCAATCGAGGAAGGGATCGCGATCGCATATGCCCGAAGCGCCCGAGGCGACGACGCAACCGGACATCGTCTGCGGGCGATCGAGCTCTACAAGTCCGCGGGCATCGAGGTGGCTCCGAAGCTGTACGCGGACACGATCGATCTCGCCGCATTCAATTGGGGCTACTTCAAACACTTGCCAAACCTGGACGAGATCCTTGCCTTGAACGCTGAGGGTCTTGCCGTGGCCCGTAAGAACAACGATCGGCTTTCGATCGTCAGACTCTTGATCCAGCGAGCGATGGTGACGAGCGACGAGACCGTGCTCGCGGACGTCGAAGGCCTCCTCAGCGCTGTACCCGACAAGCTTCCCTACGCGGACTCGCTGTGGCGACTGGGTATGGTCCAATCGGCCGTCACTGCCGAGATCGGGCGGTCTGTCGCGACGTTCGAGCAGCTTTACTCGCTCGCGGCAAAGGGGGCACTGTTCAACGAGCCCGAGGCGTTGCTGTGGCACACGCAGGCGCTGTTCAACGCCGGCGAGCTCGGCCGGGCCGAAGAGGTCGCGGACCGTCTCCTCGATGCGAGCAAGACGATGGGCGCGCATACGCGTCAGCACGCCCTAGGCCAAAAAGCTCTCACGCTCCTTGGCCGCGGAAGCTGGTCGGAGGTCGCGGCCCTTGCAAGCGAGCTACGCACGGTCGTCGACGAGAATCCGGAGGTCACGTTCTGCATCGTCGGCGGCAATCTCGCCTCGTTCGGCGCAGCAGCAGACATGATTCAAGGGAGAGGGCTGCCCACGGACCTCGCCGACCTTGCGCTGCGGCTTCTCCCAGACTCACCCGGGACGCGCGCAGCGATCCTCAGCCTCCCGTACGCGATGAGCGGACGAGAGGTTTCGGCGGAGGAGGTCGCTCGCTCCTACACACTCGGAGCAAGGTTTTCCGACCGTCAGGGCTCATACGACGTGCCGGGATGGCAGTTCGCGGTCGCGCATGTCGTCACAGAGCACTGGGCGGATGCCAAAAAGTCGCTCACGCGCCTCGACGACCGCGCCAGCCGCGGCGGGGCGTTCGCGGGAGCTGTCGCCTCCGCCGTGCGCGAGGAGATTGCCGCGGCTCGGGGCGGACCAAAGCCAGAGCACGAAGCCTTGCGGGAGCTCGGCTATGACGGCGTGAGCGAGCTGCTCTCATTCCGATCCGCTGAGGTCACGGCGATACGCTGAGAACTTGATCTTCTGGGGACGCGGCGATCGCGTCGAGGCACCGCCGGAGCGGCGCCAGCTCCGTCGAATTCCGCGCGTCCTGGGGTCGTCGTTCCGCCTCGTGTGGGAGGCGGCACCCGGACGGTTCCTCGCGAGCCTCGCCCCGCAGATCGTCACGGCGGTCACGACCGGTGCGCAGCTCGTCATCACGAGAGACCTCATCGCCGCGGTCCTTGCGACCGGCACCGGAGGCGATCTCAGCCGCGTCGGGACGCTGCTCGGCGAGATGATCGGACTGAGCGTGATCTCGAGCGCCGCGGGACTCATTCAGAGCCAGCAGCAATCGATGCTCTCGGCGATCGTCGAGCGCCACACGAACTCGGTCCTCCTCGATCGAATCATCGCGATCGACCTGAAGCGCTTCGAAACGCCGGAGTTCCAGGACCTCCTGCGCCGCGCGATGAATGCCATGGGGCGGATGATGGGAGTCACGGGGTCCGCGATCGGACTCGCGCGAAGCCTGTTCCTCATCATCGGCGTCGCGGCAGCTCTCTACATCCTGCAGCCGATCCTGCTGGTGCTCGCGATGGTGGGATTCGTCCCGATGTGGCTGGCGAGCGCGGCAAGCAGCCGTCAGACCTACTCGTTCTGGCGATCGATGACGCCGAACGAGCGAAAGCGGAACTACATCTTCGGCCTCTTCACGAGCCGCGAGTACGCCAAGGAGCTGCGGGCGTTCGCGCTGGCTCCGTACATGCGCACGCTGTACGAGCGGCTCTCCAATGAGCGCCTCAAAGAGCTCGCCGCGAATCTGCGCAAGCGCGCGCGCTACCAGATCATGAGCACGGGCGCGTCCTCGCTCGTCACCGCACTCACGTACGGCGCGCTCGCGTACCTCGTGATCGAGCACCGCATCGGCGTCGCCGAGGCGGGCGCGGCCGTCGCCGCAAGCCAGCAGCTCTCCGGACAGCTGTCGAGCGTCGTCAACAACATGACCCAGCTCTACGAGGCGAGCCTCTTCCTCGAGGACTGGGACGAGTTCAGCGCGCTCGCGCCCGCGCGGGCGCCGGCCCTCGCCGAACCCACGGCGCCGTTCGAGCGCATCGACCTCGAGCACGTCTCCTTCCGCTATCCGCCGTCGGCGTCCAAGGACGCCGGGCCCGCGCTCCCGTCACACCTCGCGCTCGACGACGTGTCCCTCGAGATCCGCGCCGGGGAGGTGATCGCTCTCGTCGGCGAGAACGGATCGGGCAAGACGACGCTGGCGAAGGTCCTCTCGGGTCTCTATCGCCCCGACTCCGGGCGGATGCTGTGGGACGGCGTCGACGTTGCGAGGCACGACCAGAGCTGGATCTACGAGCGTGTCGCTGTGCTCTTCCAGGACTTCGCGCGGTTCATGCTCACGGTGCGCGAGAACATCGGCCTGGGCCGGGTCGAGAAGCTCGAAGATCTCGGCGCGATCATCCGGTCGGCGGAACGCGCCGGCGCCGATTCCTTCGTCAATGCTTGGCCCGATACCTACGACACCGTCCTGGGTCCGTACTTCATGGGCGGGAAGGACGTCTCCATCGGCCAGTGGCAGCGCATCGCGCTCGCTCGCGCGTTCTTCCGGGACGCACCGCTCGTGATCCTCGACGAGCCCACCGCGGCGCTCGACGCGCGCGCCGAGCACGATCTCTTCACACGGATGCGCGACCTCTTCGGCGGCCGGTCTGTGCTGCTTATCTCGCACCGCTTCTCGAGCGTCCGCTCGGCGGACCGAATCTACGTTCTACACGAGGGTCGTGTCGTCGAGAGCGGGACCCATGACGAGCTCATGCACCTGGGCGGCCGCTACGCCGAGCTCTTCACGATGCAGGCCTCCGCGTATCTTGCTCCGACCCGCGAACGAGTCGCGCCCTACCGCGAGGGAGCGAGCATGGGCTCGTAGTCCTGGAACTGCGGCGCCTCGGACCGTTAGAGTCGAAACGAATGAGGAAAGGCGCACCGCAGACGTATTCGTTTGCCCTCGTGATGATCCTGGTCCTCCTCGTGGCCTGCAGCTCGCCTGCGGCGACACCGGTCGCCACGGTCGAACCCACGCTCGCGCTGGATGCTCCGTGCAAGGACTGCTGGCCGCTCTCCGGCAAGCCGCTGAAGCTGGGTTCGGCCGACAAGCGAGCGCTCCTCGTGAAGATAGACAACGTCCCGCTCGCGCGGCCCCACTACGGCCTCACGCAGGCCGACATGGTCTTCGAGATCCTGGTCGAGGGCTTTGCGACGCGCCTAGCCGTTGTCTTCCACTCGCAGGATCCGCAAACGATCGGCAACATCCGCAGCGCCCGTCTTGCGGACCGATCCCTCACGCCGATGGTCCGCGGTGCCCTCGTGTATTCGGGAACCTCTGCGTACGAGACGCCGCTCATTCAGGGCGATGCGGCGAACGGGAAGTATGTGGATCTCTCGGCCGACTACACC
>JAIVGO010000082.1 GCA_020201525.1 Actinomycetota bacterium
GGCCTCCTCTCGGAAGCCCCTATCCTACGATGGCTCTATTCCTCTATAGCTTGGGGATCAAGGAAGTCGCTGTTGCCGCCGTGCTTGACGCGGAGGATTCGGCGCCCTCGACTTCGGTTTCGTCACCGGAGCCCTCGTCTTCGTTCTCGCCTTGGTCATCGTCGTCGACGTCGCCTTGGTCGTCTTCGTTCTCACCCTGGTCGTCGTCCACGTCACCTTGGTCGTCGTTGTCCTGATCTCCGTCCACGTCGCCGTCGTCGCCGCCGTCATCGGCCGGATCCTGCTGAGCTTGAGCGCCCGAGTGACCATTCGACCCGTGAGCGGGTGCGGAAGGTCCGGTCGTCTTCGCGACGGCCATGGACCAGCTCGTCAGCACTGCGATCATGGCGAGTACGACTGCGAGGGCTTTTGTCCGAATCTTGCGCAGCATGAGATCTCCTCCGGGTCGGCGTCACTGGTTCAAACGACGCAGTCCCGATCAAGTTCGACCGCTCCGGCTCCCGACCTCCCTGCTCGCCGGAAAAACAGTGTCTCGGTCACCTGGCATACTGCGCACGCGGAGCTGCAAGCAGCAATCTTCGACATGGGCGGCGTTCTCACGACGCCGATCTTCGAGGCGTTCCTTGCTTTCGAACGCAAGCTCGGCCTGCCCGAGCATTCCCTGGTCCGGCTGTTCCGGGAGCGGATGGAAGGAGACGAGGAGCCGGATTTCTTCCAGCTCGAGCGCGGCTTGATTACGGAGGCCGAGTACTACAAACGACTCGCGGCGCAAATCAAGGCCTCGCTCGGCATCGATGTGAGCTTTCCCGACGACCCATCCGCGGTCCGCCTGGACCTGTGGGGAAACGTCCGAAAGAACGAGGAGATGCTGGAAACCGTCCGCGCGATTGCGCCGCACTATAAGGTCGGGATGCTCACGAACAACGTCAAGGAGTGGACGGAGTGGCGCGATGCCTATCCCGTCGAGATCTTCGACGTGATTGTCGACTCGTGCGAGGTCGGCATGCGGAAACCGGATCCCGAGATCTACCACTTGACGTGCAAGCAGCTCGGCGTCGAGCCAAACGAAGCTGCCTTCGTCGACGACATCCCGGCGAACGTCGAGGCCGCCGCGGACCTCGGTCTGCACGCGATCCTGTTCACGCACACGGCTGAGGTGATCGACCGGCTCCGCCCACTCTTCCCGAAGGCGTTCATGTCGCACCCGGCTGCCATACTGGAGGAGTGAGCGAGCCACTCGTCTTCCATGCCAGCCCGTCGAAGATCACGCTGTTCCTCGACTGCCCGCGCCGCTACAAGTACCGGTACATCGACAACCTCCCGACGCTGCCTCGGCCCTGGTTCAGCTTCGGCGCGAGCGTCCACATGGCGCTCAAGGAATTGTTCGATCTCGAGCCCGGCGACCGGACGTGGGAGGTGCTCGAAGGATCGTTGCGCCGCAATTGGATTCGGGAAGGCTACGCAACCAAGGACGAGGAGAAGTCGTACGGCGAACGCGCTCTGCGCGGCCTGAAGACGTTCTTCGAGAAGGACCGCGAAGTGCAGACGATCGCAACACCCCGCCTGAGCGAATTCACGATCCAGCTGAAGTTCGACGACGTCGTGCTCAACGGCAAAGTCGATCGCGTCGACCAAACCGAGGCGGGCTTCGTCGTCACCGACTACAAGACCGGCGAGCCGCGCGCGCCTGAGTGGGCCGCGACCGACCTCGCCTTCACGATCTACGCCCTGCTCGTTCGGGGACGCCTGCACGCGGCACCGGCAAAGCTCGTATGGAATTTCGTCGAGAACGCGACGAGAGTCGAGACGAACCGCGAACCCGACGCGCTCGACCGGGCGCTGGCCGACGTCCTGGGGATCGTCGCCGACATTCGCGCCGAAAAGGAGTTCGAGCCTCGCCCGGGTCACGGCTGCCGTTTCTGTGATTATCTAGGGCACTGCGAGGACGGAGCGGCTTTCGTCCGGCAAGCCTCCGAGGAAGCGAAGGAGGCGGAGGAGGGTTGAGTGCCAGACATCCGCATCTCACAGAAGGCGGCGAGCTTCACCGAGTCGGTGATTCGCGATATGACGCGGCTCGCCATTCAGCACGGTGCAATCAACCTCGCCCAAGGCTTTCCGGACTTCGCATGCCCGCAGGAGCTCAAGGACGCCGCGAAGGCGGCAATCGACGCCGACATCAACCAGTACGCGATCACGTGGGGCGCCCAAGGCTTTCGTGAGGCGATCGCGCAGAAGTTCGAGCGCACCTACGGCACGGCCGTCGATCCCAACCGCCAGATCTGCGTGACGTGTGGCTCCACCGAAGCGATGATCGCCGCGCAACTCGCCATCGTCGACCCAGGCGATGAGGTCATCGTTTTCGAACCTTTTTACGAGAATTACGGTCCGGACGCGATCCTGTCCGGGGCCACGCCGCGCTACGTCACGCTCCACGAGCCGGATTGGTCGATCGACGACGCGGAGCTCGCGGCGGCGTTCAACGACCGCACGCGTGGCATCATCATCAACACGCCGAACAACCCGACCGGCAAGGTCTTCACGCGCGACGAGCTCACGCGCATCGCGGATCTGTGCCAGAAGTGGGGCGTCGTCGCGTTCACCGACGAGATCTACGAGCACATGACGTACGAGGGACACGAGCACATCCCTCTCATCACGCTTCCCGGCATGGAAGACCGCACGGTATTGATCAATGCGATGTCGAAGACGTACTCGGTGACCGGCTGGCGCGTCGGATGGACGATCGCCTCCCCGCAACTGACCGACGGCATTCGCAAGGTCCACGACTTCCTCACGGTCGGCGCCGCTGCACCGCTGCAAGAGGCGGGCCGCGTCGCGATGTCGCTCCCGGACGCGTACTACGACGGTCTCGATCAAGAGTATTTGGAGCGACGTGACTTGATGCTCGGGATCTTGGACGGCGCGGGATTCAAGACGTACAAGCCGTACGGCGCGTACTACATCATGACCGACATCTCGGGGTTCGGATGGGAAGACGACGTCACCGCCGCGCGCCGCTTGACGTCGGAGATCGGCGTCGCATGCGTGCCGGGATCGAGCTTTTACTCACGGCCGGAGCTCGGGCGAGACAAGCTGCGATTCTCCTTCTGCAAGAAGCTCGAAACGTTGCGCGCGGCGGGGGAGCGGCTCGCCAAGCTCGGCGCTCGCTGAGACAGACGTCTAAAACGAAGGAGGGGCTCCGAAGAGCCCCTCCTGTTCTTGTAGCCGTTAAACCCCGACCAGGCCGCTCAGCGTGTTGTCGCTGATGAAGCCTTCCTGAGCCGGTTGCGTCGTTGTAGTCGGCGCAGCCGGTGCCGGTGCAGCCGGTGCCGGTGCGGCAGGTGCAACCGGCGCAGATGCGGCCGGAGCCTTGACCGGAGCGGACGGCGCCAGCGGGGCCGTCGCTGCTGCCGGTGCCGGCGCCGGTGCGGCGGCAGGCGCCGGAACGCCTGAGGCGGTTGCGTTCGACTGTGCGGCCGGATCTTCTACCGGGCAGTCCCCATGAAGCGGGAAGCAAATCACCGTGGGACCCGCGGGATTCCGGGATTCCGTGATCCCTTCGGCACCAGCAACCGCTATGTCGCTGTGCGAGCTCGAGACGATGACATCTGCCGCGGCCGGCAGCCCGAACGGGTTGTCCCCGCCGAGAACGTAGATGTGGATCGCGTTCACGGTGAGCGACGACGCGCCGTCGCCGCTTCCGGCGAGCTGCTCGTTGAGGACGACCACTGCATCCGGAATACCAAGCAACACCGTGTTGGGTTTCGGCGAACACATCGGAGCACCGTTCACGCCTGGGTCTTGGAGCCCGAGCGCGCCACAGATCTCGGTGCCGTTGAGGCGAACGTCCACGAGCGTCGTGCTGCCCTCGCTGGTCGCCGTATTTCCGTCCATGAACGAGTGCGATTCCGACTTCACGGCGTCGGCCGTCAGCAGGAACTCCTCGGCGTCCGCCGCCGAATTGTTATCGAGCAGTTGTAACGACTCGATCTCCGACGTCGTATCGGCGTGAAGTGGGTCGAGCGCGCCAGTGGTGTGATTCTCCGCTGTGCCGGATTCGGCGAGCGTGTTGTCGCCGTCCAGGCTGATCGGGCCTACGTGCGCGAGCGTCGACTTCACGTCACCGCCGGTCGAGGGCAGCAAAACTTCTCCCACCCGGCCGTCGACAAGGACGTGCTGCGGGTTGTCGAAGTTGCTGGAGTCATCGTCGAGGAGTGCATCGTCGACTTCGACACCGAGGGAGTATCCCTCACCGGAGACGTGCGGTGCGGTCGCCCCACAGCCGAGGGTGCTCGGGGCGGAGGCGGAGGTTTCCGCGTGCGCAACGATTACCTCGTGGACGATCCGGCCGGCCGGATCCTCGACCGTCACATGGATGCCGTTCTCGGCGATTCCGCTCGAGAACGTCTGGCCTTCCGGCTGCGGTACGCCACCGCCGGCACCGGTGGCGATTTTCTCGAGCAGGCTGATCGTCGCCTTCCCGAGCGGCGTGTCGACCACGATCGTCGTCGGCTCGGAAACGGTGCCGATGTTCTCGCCTTCCACGGTCACGTTGAGAAGGACCGAGGTACCGTCGGTCGTGGTGCTCGAGGAAGAGGCCGATGTTCCAGATGCGTCACTCGTGTTGAACACCTCAACGGCGTCCGCAGTAACCAACCAGTCGGGTTCGGCGTCCGCTTCGTCTTGGTGACTGAGCACCTTGACCTGCGCCGTCTTCGCGAACGCGAATGCGTGCGAACCGGAATTGAGGTTGCTCTCCTGACCGACCTCGACGACCTTGGCGTTGACAAGCGGGTCGCCGGGCACCGTGAGAAGTGTGTTGTTGTCGTTCTCCGGAGCATCCGGGTCGTCGTCGGCCGTCGTCGGCGACAGGCCATTGATGGTGTCGTTCAGGCCGCCCGCAATCGGCGCGTCGACGTGGAAGCCGTAGGCCCCCGCCGCCGCAGTCGGAGCCGGGCCGGTGACGTCCACGCAGAGTGGGACACCGCCGTTGGACGGCACCGGGTTGCCGCTCTGGTTCGAGCTCTCGATCGTCGCGATGTTGCAGATCGTGCAGCCCGCGGTCGCCGAAACGGTGACCGTCAGCGTGACCGAACCCGCGGGATCTGTCTCGGTCGAACCCGCGGGAACGGATGCGATCGTCCACGTGATCGGGTCACCGGAGCTGTTGCAGCCACCCGTACAGTCGGAGAACGTTGTTCCGGCGGGCAGCGGCTCCTTGATGATGGCGTTGATCGCCGCTGTGCCACCGTCGTTCCAGTAGCTCAAGGTGTACGTGATTTGATCGCCGGTCCCAAACGACGTGCCGTTCGCCGTCTTGGCGAGGTGCAGGCTCGGCTCCTGCGGCACGACGGTGATCTTCACATCCGTGGTGTCGGTCGGCGTCTCGCCGCCACCGGGCGCATGGGTGATCGCCGTGTTCTGGACGTGACTCTCGCCCGGCGGGAACACCGAGTCGAGCGTCGTGGTGAACGTAAGCGTCACGGAGCCGCCGTTCGCGGCCACCGGTCCGAGCGTCCAGGTGATCGTGCGGGTATCTGGGTCGTAGGCGCACGGAGCACCGCCACAGTCGTCGTTGTAGGTCTGTCCGGCTTGGACGACGTCGGTGACCGTGTAGCCAACCGCAGGTGCGTCGCCGCTGTTGGTCCACGTGATCTGATACTCGAGCGAGTCTCCCGGGTTGGCGTCGGCCGTGTAGCCGAACGTGCCGTCCGGCAATACTCGCACCGACTTGTCCTGGGCGATCACCGGAGCCGTAGTGACGGTGACGATTGTCGTGTTGGTGTTCGTCGTCGAGTCATCCGGTGCATGCGTCACGCCGGTGTTCTGCACGTCGTTCGGCCCGGCCGGGAACGACGAGTCCAGCGTCGTCGTGAATGTCAGATCGACCGACCCGGTGTGCGCGGCGACCGTCCCAAGCGTCCAGGTGATCGTCCGCGTGGTGGGGTCGTAGGTGCACGGC
>JAIVGO010000025.1 GCA_020201525.1 Actinomycetota bacterium
GATCTACACGCACGACATCACGAACACGTTCAAAGCGATCGAGAAGCTCGAGTTCGGCGTTGTGTACATCAACGCCCCGACCATCGGTGCCGAAGTCCAATTGCCGTTCGGCGGCATGAAGAACACCGGCAACGGACACCGAGAAGCGGGGCCTACGGCCCTCGATGAATTTACCGAGTGGAAAGCGGTTTCCGTCGATTACTCCGGGAGGATCCAAAAGGCGCAGGGCCTCGACTAGCGCTTAGCCGGAAAGTCCTGCATCCATCCCTGTGAGTTGAAGCAGGATGTCGACCGCGGTTTCCGGCCCTTGCGACCCTTTCATTGCCGTCGTCAAACGTTGTTGCGAAACCGCGGCAGGGCCCTTCAGCGCGGGCAGCGGTGTCATGAAGATGACGGTGACGAAGAACTCTCCCTCGTCGTCAATGATGCCAACACCAACCAGCTTGTACTTTGAATAAAGAATATTGTCGCGATGTGTCGGGGAATCCATGAAGCCACCCTCGAGTCGGTTGAGGTCGTTGGACATGCCAACGTTGTCGCCGAGCTCGTTCCAGCGGCGCATGTCCGAACCGAGCGACGGCATATGCCACACGTCTCCGGCCTCCGCCATTCGCTGCGAATACCGCCGTGCAAGGGAAGAAAGCTCGGCGGACACGCGAAGCGGGGGAAGGCCGTATTGCACGCGCGTGTCGTTATGCCACGCGACCATGCTTTTCTCGAAATCTGTCGTCGAGGCCGCGGCGCCGGTCGCACCGGCGATCGCGACGGCTGTGAGCGCGGTGAGTGTTACCGCTACGATGAGGCCCTTCGCATGAAGCTTCATCGAAAGTTACCTTCCCCATAGAGTTTCATCTCATATGGTCAAAACGAATGTTTTTGCTTGTTGTTCTGGTGAGGATGAATATTTTGTGAACTGGCCGCTTTGGTCGATTCCCACCGGTTCGCGCATGTTTGGGGCGCTTCTTCACGACGCATTGTTCGGAAGTATTCGTGAGTAAGCGCGTCGGGCTCGTGTGGGATCCGAAAAGTCTGTCCTACGACTTCGGTCCGCAGCATCCGCTGAAGCCGGTTCGCGTCGAGCTCACGGTTGAGCTGTCACGATCTCTCGGACTCTTGAGCCATCCGGGGTTGGAACGGCGATCCGCGCGCGACGCGACGCGCGAGGAGCTTCGGCTCGTGCACTCCGCCGTGTACATCGAAGCCGTCGAACGCATCTCACAGGAAGCGCACGATCCGTTCACGTCCTACGGATGGGGCATCGGAAGCGGAGACAACCCGGCGTTTCGCGGCATGCACGAGGCAAGCGCGCACATCGCCGGTGGTTCGATCGTTGCGGCGGAGATGCTTCGTTCCGGCGATGTAGAGCATGCCTTTCATCCCGCCGGCGGCCTGCACCATGCGATGGCCGACTCGGCGAGCGGATTTTGCATTTACAACGATCCCGCGATTGCGATTCAGTGGCTCCTGGATGGCGGTGTCGAGCGCGTGGCGTATGTCGATGTCGACGTCCACCACGGGGACGGTGTTCAGGCTGCCTTCTACAACGACCCGCGCGTGCTGACGATATCTTTGCACGAATCAGGCGCGTATCTCTTTCCGGGAACGGGCTTTCCGAATGAGCTTGGGGGCGGCGACGCCGAAGGGACCAGCGTTAACGTCGCGCTGCCGCCCTCCACCGATCACGATTCCTATCGCGGAGCTTTCGATGCGGTCGTTCCGCCCCTCGTCGAAGCCTTTCGTCCGGCGGTGCTCGTGACGCAACTCGGATGCGACACGCATGTCACGGATCCCCTGGCTCACCTCGCGCTCGAAACCCGCACCTACCGATACCTCGCAGAGTCCCTTCACGCGCTCGCGCATTCGACGACCCAGGGCAAGTGGCTGGCGACCGGCGGGGGCGGCTATCAGATCTTTTCCGTCGTTCCGCGCGCATGGACGCTGTACTTTGCGGAAATGCTCGGGGCTGCACCCGACGGCAAACTCCCGCAGGAGTGGATCGACTTGGCGAAGTCGCGCGGCGCCGGAACGTTACCGGATCGCTTGATCGATCCGGCGATCGCGCTGCCGGCCGAACAAGGACGTCGCGCGAGAGCCGCCACACAAGCCGCCTGCGAGGAAACGCTACGACTCATTCGCCCCTATTACTCGCGGTAACCAATGCCTCATCAACCGGTAGACTGGCACCATGCTCGATTCAAACGACCGCGCTGCGCTGCGCTCCCATTTGCTGGCCACCGGCATTTGCGGTGACACGCTTACGTCGCGGGAGAACGCCGTGAACAACGCGCAGAAGCTCGTCGCCGGGGACGCCGACAAGTTTCTCGGGCTGATTCATGAGGATCTCACCATCGACGAAGTAATGCGCGCGGTTGCCGATCTGTGCGGCTGTTCGGACGACCCTGCGAGGTGCCGGTTTACATGGCGGTGGCGCGCGCGCTGGAGTCGGCGGGCTGCAAGATTCTGCGACCGCTCGATGGCGAACGGCTCGAAGCGGAGCTACGACACCGCGGGAATCGTGTTCGGTTCTTCGACGGCGTCGGCGTGCTCGCCGACGGCGCGAATTTGTATCACACGCATCATTCGTGGCCGATGGAGCGTCTGCTCGAACACTCCGATCCGGAGCTGGTCCTTGCGGATCACGGGTTCGCCGGCGCAGCAATTGCACAGGGCGTTGAAACTCTTGCTTTCAATGACATCAACGACCCGTCGCTTTCCGTGGCGAAAGCGCGCGGGATGACGCAGATCGTCGTGCCGCTGGACGACAACGTTCGCACCCCGGACGCTTACACGCCGATCGGTGATGTTCTCGTTAACGCGATTCGCTCCGCGTAGTTACTGCCACAAAGCCAACCCGCAGCGCTCGTCGAAGAGCCGGACCGGGGCATCTCCCAGGAGCTCCTGCAGCCACAGCTCGGTAACGAATATCAAGGACGGCTTCTCCTCGTGCAAGTGGCCGCCGTACGCTGACCCGTCTTCGGCCGCGACCGTGATGTGGCAATGGACGAACGGCTTGCCGTCCTTCAAGGAGAAATTGCCCACGCCCGACAGCATCTCCATGTGCTGATTGAGCTCGAGGTCGCGATACTCCTTTGCTTCTTGGTCGACGTACCGGACGACGACGTTTTGGAGTGCGCCGATCAGCGTGAAGGTGGCGGCCTCGATCCCGAGCTCGGCGCCGGCGTCGAGAATCTGCTTGTAGAGAGGAGCGTCGGTGTCCAGCCGGATGAGCCAGGTACGGCCGTGTTTCAGCTCGGTGGTGTGCACGTGTACCTCCGGGACGTCGTGATCGCGCCGTTTGGCGCAAAGTTCACAGATTTGACGATGAAAGAGTAGCAGCACGGGCCATATGTTCCACCTGGGGCCACAGGTATAATCCGTTGCCTCAGCGGAAGGAGGACGGTGGCGAGGACATCCTCGCCCGGCGGCCCCCGGTTCCTCACCGCACTGGAGGTCGCTGAGCGCATGCGAGTTTCAAAGATGACTGTGTACCGGCTGATCAAGACCGGCAAGATCCGTGCCGTTCGTATCGGTAAGGCGTACCGAGTGAGGGAAGAAGACGTCGAGTCCTACCTCGATTCGAGTTACGTCACAGCCGTGTAGCCGATCCGTCATCCCTGAGACGGGTTGCCCACCCGTCCTCGGAAGCACGTGCGCGCCCTGAGCCTCCGCCTGATGAAGGATGGAGAACGATGGACGCTTTTGAAACAGTGATCGCCCGCATCGTCGAGAAGGGCGGCATGGCCGTCGCGCTCGGCGGCATGGACACGGGCAAGACCACATTCGTGAAAATGTGCGCGGCGGTTGCCATGCGCGTCGGCAAGTCGGTCGCGATCCTGGATACCGACGTCGGGCAATCAACTATCGGACCGCCGACGACGATCGGGTTGCGCTTCCTTTCGAGCGAGGCCGATCTCGAACCGGAATCGCTTGCCCGCGCCGACGCCATTTACTTCGTCGGAGACACGACGCCGCAGGGGCACCTGTTGCCTCAAGTAGTCGGGACGGCGAAGCTCGCGCAGCAAGCTCGCGAATCCGGCGCCGAAATTATCCTCGTCGACACGACCGGATTGATCGGCGGGACGCTTGGTCAGGTGTTGAAGTTTCACAAGCTCGAGGTGCTGCGTCCGGACATCGTCGTCGGTTTCCAGCGCGGTGGTGAGCTGGAGCCGATCCTGGGCATCGCGCGCCGTTCCCTCCCGGTCGAGGTCGAGTCGTTGCCGGTGCCCGAATCGGTACGAGCCACGAACTTCGACGACCGCATAACGAACCGTCAGGCGCGGCTGAAGGAGGTCTTCGCTCCGCCCGTGCACCGCTGGAAGGTCAAGGCATCCGTGTTTCTCCCGCAGCTGCCGCCCGATATCGATCCGGCGTCTCTCGACGGGATGCTGGTCGGGATGGAGGACGGCAAAGGGGTCTGCATCGGGATCGGGATCCTGGAATACCGCGAGGAGTCACTGCGCATGATCTCGACCGTGGCCGAAGGTGCGAAAGCGCTCCGCCTCGGCTCGACGCGTGTGACCTCGGAGTTTCTGACGACGCGCGTCGATTTACGGGAGCTATTCGTTTCCGACTAGAATCCGCTTTTCGTACGGCCGGGCCGCCCGGCCCGACCATCGCAGGGGAGTGTATGGGTTCCATTATCAAGAAGCGCCGCAAGAAGATGAGGAAGCACAAGCACAAGAAGCTCCTCAAGAAGACGCGCTGGCAGCGACGCCAAAAGACGTAGCCTGCAGGCGTCTCGGCCGAAACCGAGGCGCAATCCCAACCTCGTTACTTTGTCGTCCCTGAACAGGGCCGCGGGCTCAACGCTGCAGGGATCTCAGCTCCGGCGTGGAAGGCTCTCGTATGACTATTGGCGCCCCGGACCGGACGCCGGCACAAGGCGACCGTGAGCCGGCGCCCCCGCCGAAGCAACGCAGGCATCTCAAGCGAATCACGGTCGCAGCCGCCGCGGTCGTCATCGCCCTGAGCCTGATCTGGCTCGTCTTCTTCTATACGCCGCTTGGCCGTGCGGGTTATGAGATTTTTCAGTCCGGCGGGACGGCCCAAGTCCACGGCGTCCATACATTCAGTTTCGGTAGCGAGTGGGTTTTCGAATTCACGCCGAACGCTGACTTCTCCTATGCGTTCGCCATCGGCAACAACGGCCCGCTGCCGATCAAGCTGCTCGACGTTCAAGGATTTGGAAACGACCAATATCGATTTCTTGGCGCGTTTGTTCTCAAGAACGAAGGCTACGCTGACCTTGATCGCGTCATCCCTCTTCGTAACGTGACGATCGGCGCGCACGCCGATCGAACCATTGTTCTTCGTTATCGGTTCGGCGGATGCGACCAGGCCATACAGGCAAATTCAAGCTCTGCTTGGCACAAGGAATTGATCAAGTACAGCTTTCTCGGCGTACCGCGTACCGATGTATTCACAATGCCCAACGGCGTGGCCGTCGTGGGCCGCAAAGGCGTTTGCGGACAGTAAGTCGTCGCTAGTATTCCCCTATGAAAAGTTGCGCGGTCGCGCTCCTCGCCGTTGTGCTGGTTGGTTGTCATCCGAGCGGGGCGCCGCTCAAGGGGCTAGGCAATCGCGTTACGTTCCATGTGCCCGGAGATAGCGTCACGCTTGCGGGCGCGACATGGGGATCCGCTCCCGTCGGTGTTGTGTTCGCGCACACGTTCCGCGACACGAAAGAGTCCTGGGCGCCGTTTGCGGAAACGATTGCCTCCCGCGGCTTCCTGACGCTGGCATTCGACTTTCGGGGTTACGGCGAATCCAAAGGAAAGAAAGATCCATCGAAGAACGACGTCGACCTCGAAGCCGCCATCGCGGAGATCAAAGCGCTTGGTGCGACGAAGGTGTTCCTCGTGGGGGCGAGCATGGGGGGTACGGCGGCTCTTGTAGTCGCGGCACGCGAGGAGCTGGCCGGCGTGGTTGCGGTGTCGGTTCCCACCGAGTTCTCGGACATCGACGCGCTGGCGGCTGCACCATCGATCGAGGAGCCGCTTCTGCTGGTCGCCGCCGACGGGGACCCGGACGGTGCAGCCACCTCGGCCCGGAGGCTGGAGGCGGCGACCGGAAACTCGACCCTTGACGTCATCAGGGGATCCCGAGCCCACGGCACGGATCTGCTTGAAGGTCCCACTGCGGGGCGGGTCTCCACCGACATAGCGCAGTTCCTCATCGACCACCGATAATTGCCGGCATGGCGCTGTCATTTCGGTTCATCACGTTTACGAGCGACTACGGCCTCGAGGACGAGTTCGTCGGCGTCTGCCGGGGCGTTATGAAACGCATCGCTCCCGAGGTCGAGATCCTCGACATCACGCACGGGGTCGAGCCGCAGTCGGTGCAGAGCGGCGCGACGATCCTCGCCCAAGGGATCGCCTTCATGCCGCCGGCCGTCCACCTGGCAATCGTGGATCCAGGCGTCGGGACGAAGCGGCGCGGCGTCGTGATCGGCACACGGAATGGGCCGCCCCTCGTCGGGCCCGACAACGGACTGCTGTGGCTCGCGGCGAACGCACTCGGCGGCGCGACCCAGGCGCACGAGATCACGAACACCGAGCTCATGCTGACCCCGATCAGCCGCACGTTTCACGGACGCGACGTCTTCGCTCCGATCGCCGCGCACCTCGCGCTCGGAACTCCGCCGGAAAGTGTCGGGCCGAAGATCGAGGTCGACAGCCTCACGAAGATCGAGAGGCCGGTCGCGCGGATCGACGACGATCACGTTCACGCACAGATCGTTCAGAGTGATCACTTCGGAAACCTGCAACTGAACGTCGAGCGGTCGGACTTGGAGGGAGCAGGGATCTTACTCGGCGATCTCATGGAGCTCCGCATCGGCGGCAAGGTTTGGGAGACGCGCTACTGCGAAGCGTTCGCGGAAGTCGCCGAGGGACGTGTCGCCGTGCTCGAAGATTCTCACCGGCACATTTCCGTCGCTGTGAACCGTGGGAGCGCGCGCGCCACGCTCGAGGCAAGGCGAGGGGATCCGGTGATTCTCGCGCGGCGTCAGCAACCGGCTCGCTGAATGGGTAGGGTGAACGCATGGCGAAGCAGCGCGTCCTGATCACCGGCGTCTCACGATTTCTGGGCGGACGTCTCGCGCAAAGACTGGAGTCGGATCCGGAGATCGAAGGCATCATCGGCGTCGACACCGATGAGCCGACGATCGACCTGCAGCGCACGGAATTCGTGCGTGCCGACATACGCAACCCGCTCATCATCAAAGTTTTGAAAGCCGGGGAAATCGACACGCTCGTGCACGCTTCGGTCGTCGCGACGCCCGCAGGCGCCGGTGGACGCTCGAATATGAAAGAGATCAATGTCATCGGCACGCTGCAGCTGCTCGCGGCCGCGCAGAAGCACGAAGGCTTGAAGAAGGTCGTCATGAAGTCGTCGACGGCGATTTACGGAAGCGAGCCGACCGATCCGGCCATTTTCACCGAGGAGATGGCGCCGCGCTCCCAGCCGCGAACCGGCTACGCGAAAGACGCGGTCGAGGTTGAAAACTACGCGCGCGGTTTCGGACGCAGGCGGCCGGACGTGACGCTCACGATCTTGCGGTTCGCAAACTTCATCGGGCCGCTGATCGACACCCCGCTGACGCGGTATTTCCAGCTACCGGTGATGCCGACGCCCTTCGGGTTCGATCCTCGCATGCAGTTCCTTCACGAGGACGACGCGATCGAGGCCCTGTACAGCGCGGTGCGCGACACGCATCCCGGTACGTTCAACGTATCCGGCGACGGCGTTCTGTACCTGTCGCAAGCGATTCGCCTCGCCGGCAAGGTTCCGATGCCGATCCTGCTGCCGTTCGCCAACGTCGTAGCGGCTGCGGTACGGCGCACCGGGCTCGTCGACTTCTCACCGGAGCAGATTCGGTTCTTGCTCTACGGACGCGTCGGCGATGTCGCGCGGCTCAAGGAGGTATTCGGCTTCACGCCGCAACACACGACGCGCGAAGCGTTTGAGGACTTCGTCGCGACTCGACGGCTCGCTCGGATCTTCACCTCCGAGCAGGCCGAACAGTGGGAGCAGGACGTGTACCGGTTCCTGTCGCGTCGTCCTGCATGGGCAGGGAGCATTTGATGGCCGAACCCAGCGCGAGTGGCGCCGAAGTCATCAAGATCGAGGAGGCGCGTTCACCCGGCCGGTGTCAGGCGCGCACGTCGGACGGAAAGCGATGCCGCAATCGCGCCGACACAACCGGATATTGCACGACGCACCACCCGGCGGAGCCGTCCGAGCCGACCGCGCTCGAAATGGTTCTGCAAGACGTTCTCGCGTTCATGCGACGTCGCGCGACTGGCGATTACCACGTCGATGATTTTGGGTTCGACAAGGACTTGACGGAGAGCGTGCTCCTGCCCGCCTTGCGGCCGCTCTTCAAGAATTACTGGCGCATCGATCAGACCGGCGTGAGCAGCATTCCCGAAACGGGGCCGGCATTGTTCGTCTGCAATCACTCGGGGACGCTGCCCCTGGATGCACTCATGGTCAAGGTCGGCGTGTTCGAGGAGCGGCGGCGACACATCCGGCTGCTTGCGGCCGACTTGGCGTTGTCGCTGCCGATCGTCGGCGAGCTCGCCCGCAAAGGCGGCAGCACGCTGGCATGCGAAGAGGACGCGATGCGGTTGCTGGACGGCGGCGAAGCGGTTGCGGTCTTCCCGGAAGGCTTCAAAGGCATCGGAAAGCCGTTCCGTGAGCGGTACCGTTTGCAGCGTTTCGGTCGCGGCGGCTTCGTCGAAGTCGCTTTACGAGCGCAAGTGCCGATCATTCCCGTGGCCATCGTCGGCGCGGAGGAGATCTTTCCGATGATCGCCAACCTGAAGCCGCTTGCGCGGCTCTTCGGCTTCCCTTACTTTCCGGTGACGCCGACGTTTCCATTTCTCGGGCCGCTCGGGATGATTCCGCTGCCGTCAAAGTGGGTCATCGAATACGGCGAGCCGATCTCGACAGCCGACTTCGGCAGCGACGGTTCCATTGATCCGATGCTCGTATTCAACCTGACCGATCAAGTGCGCGACACGATCCAGCAAATGCTCTATCGCAACTTGATCGGCCGCCGGAACGCCTTCTTCTAGCCACAAAGCGCAAAAGAAGAAGGGGGCCGCTGTGCGGCCCCCTTCTGAACTGCTTACCGGTTACCGGCTGAGCGCGAAGCGGCGAACGAGCACCGCAGCGCCGAGGAGAACCGGACCGAGAATCAGGAACGAGGTGTCGGCAAGACCCGTGCGGGTGAGGCGACGACCCAGAACCTTCTGGTTCCCGTTGACAACTTCTGCCTGCGCGGTCGGCAAGCTCAGCTTCAGGCTGAACAGGTTGGCCGGAGCAAGCGAGATGTTCAGCGTGCTCGCCTGGGCGAACGCGCGTCCTGCGCTGTGCGACGTGGTCGCGCTGCCGAGGTCGATGTGCAGACCCGCGACGTTGCCGACGAGGCTGTCCACGGTGTCGAGAACGGACTTCGGAAGTTCGACCGTCGTCTTGCCGACCTGCAGAGTGCCATCGTTCAGGTTGAGGAACTTGCCACCGACGCTGAGGCCGACGATCTGCTTCGTTGCGTAGGTGCCGTACTTGCCGTCCTTGACGTACTGACCGAGGTTGTTCAGCTCTGCACCAGCGGTCGCCTTGAGAAGGTCGATCGTGATGAACTTGCCAAGAGCCGAGATCCCAAGCAGCTCGTTGTCGGCCTTCGCCCAACGCGACGTGGCAGTGGAGCCCGTCTCGCTGGAGGAAACCATCGCGCCGATGTTGAGCAGGTCAACTTCGCTGGCGCCGTCGACGGCTCCAACAAGGTCGACGTACGACAGCTGGTGCGCATCGTCCGTCACGCCTGCATTCACGAGCGTGTGGTTGATCTGGTCGACGAGACCATCGGTGTGCGACCCGTTGCTGTCGGTCCCGTTGATCGTGTCTTCGAGCGACTGGATGACACCCTTGGTGGCGTCGTTGATCATGTTCAGCTGAACCTTGATCGAAGCCAGCGAGCTCGTGCTCTTGCTGGATGCTGCGTTCACTGCGCTGCTCGCGGTGGTGCTGGTCTCGCCAACACCGACGTGCAGCAGACCGGCAACGTCCTGCGCGAGGACCTTGTCGGTGCTGGTGACCGGAGCGGAGCTCGCCTTACGGACTGCGGCCGACGTCGTCTTGAGCGACAGCGGAGCACCGTCGAGGATGCGTGCCTGGCTGCTGCCCACGATCTTGCTCGTGGCCTTGTCCCACTGACCGAGCGCGGTCGTGAAGCTGATCGACTCGTCAATGTTGCCGAGCGGTGTGCTGCTGAGCGCCGGAATGTTGAGCTGCAGATGCACTGTGCGTGCCACTCCCGACGCCGTGTAGTTCGTGAGGGATATACGCGCTGCTGCGCCGGCGCCGGTCCCCGCGGCAACCAACATAGTCAGAGCGATCCCGAGCGCGGCCGCCGAGCGACCGATGTAACCGAAGCGTCCCTTCATTTTCCCGCCCCCTCCTTGGAGCTCGTGCCCTATTACCCGTCGACCCGGCCCGTTACCGGTGTCGTAGACCGTGTTATTCGAGGTCACCCGGTGTTTTCCTCCGGGATAATCCGGCACATCCATCCCGCCTCGCCGCGGTCGGGCGCACCTGCCCCCGCTTTCGTCCTCTTAACGAAGTACTAGTCCGAAAGGTAACGCGAGTATGGCCCCGATTCTTAACTTTTTCCATAGCTGTGCGAAGAATTTCATAAGAAGAGGCATAAATTGCCGCTTTGCGTAGCCGTGTCCACGCACTTCGCGCAGGAATTGGGGAAATTTGCCAGAGAGTCCCCGGATGGGAGCGATCTCAGGCCGCCGGGAAGCCTCAATGAGGCCCGCTCAATGAACGAGGCTATGGAAGGAGCGTCGGCAGCGTTGGGCTCGCGCCGGGCACGATGTCGCTGATGAGGTCGTTCACTGCGGTGGTGACCTGTTCGACCGGCCCGGGTGCCGGCTGGGTCGGCGACGGCTCTGGAGTCGGCTCGGCGGTCGGCTCGGCGGTCGGCTCGGTCCTCGGGCCGGCAGCGGTATTACGCGTCGGGACGCCGTTCGAGTCGTTCCGGTTGGAGCTGCACGTGCACGGTTTTGCCGCAGGGGCGTCCGGAACAGCCGCGGCCGGCGTGAAAATATCCGCGGAGCACGGGCACCCGCCGAGCACGGACGAAACGCGGTCTTGAACCGCAGCCAGCACCTCGATCGAGCCGCGCGCCGACGGACGCGCTGCCGGTGGAACTTGATCGACGACGGTTTCCAGACCTTGCCGCTGGGCGGCGGTGAAATCGACGAGCAGCTGCAGCACGCTCGCGTCCTTCGCTGCGCGGAACTCGTCGATCAAGAGCTTCGTGGCGTCGGCTGTGCTGCCGTCCATGTCTTTCAGCGTCGAAACGTACAGACGTGCGTTCGTGACGCCGGCGTCGGCAAGTGATTTGATCTCTTCGAGCCGTTCACGCGCAAAATCAAGCTGTTTATGGGCCTTCGGAACCGCGCCGAAGGTGACGGCCAGCTGCAGCGATTCGCGGGCGCGCTTCATCGAATACAGGGTGTCGCCCGGCTTGGAGCCCGCGGATGCCGCGAACGCGGCTCCGCTGACGAGCAGCATCATCACTGCCGCAGCGGTCGCAACGACCATACGGAAGCTTCTTCGCATCTTCGATTCCCGTACCGCGAGCGACGCGCGCACGCGACGGTGCAGCGGCAGCGGAATGACGATTGCGTTTTGCGACTCCTCGATTAGGGTCGCGCGCAGCGCTTGCCGGAACTCCGGTCGCGGGCCCGAGGCCGCTTGCGGCCGGTTGCGTTCGAGGGCACGCGCCAGCGAGGCAAGCTTGGCCAGTTCGCCCTCGGCGAAGCCCGATCCGCTGCCGAGCAGCTTCTCGAACTCTTCGTACTCTCTGTGTTCGCTCATGGCCTCTACTTAACGATCGAGTGTCCGACTTAGATGTGTACGCACCACGGGTGGTTTTTCAGGTGATTCGAACGTACTAGTCCTCATCACAGGTCCCCTTCCTCAACCACCACAAGCTTGTACAAAGCTTTGACGGCTCGGTACTGCAACGCCTTGATCGCGCCATCGCTCTTGCCCATGGCGGCTGCCGTCTCCGCCACGGAATACCCCTGGAGGAAGCGCCAATAGATGACCTCCTGCTGCTCGTTTCCGAGCTGCTGGATCGCCTTGTACAGATCGGCTTGCGACACGCGGGACAGCGCTTCGTCTTCGGCGTCAACTGCGTCGACGTCTGGTGAAGCTTCCGCGCCGACGACCTCCAGCCGGAACCGCCCCGACTTGAAGTGGTCGAGGACCAAGTTGCGCGCGATCGTCAGGAACCAGGCGCCGACATCGCGGCCTTGCCACGTGAAAGTCTTGATGTTGCGAAGGACGCGGAGGAAGACTTCCGAGGTGATGTCCTCGGCAAGAGCGGAGTCGCCGCTCACGCGATACAGGACAAAGCGGTAAACCCTCTCGACGTATTTGTCGTAGAGCGAGGCAAATGCCTCGGGGTCGCCTTCGCGGGCGCGCTCGACAAGCGCGACAACGTCAGATTCGCCGACGACTTGATCGGCTGCTTCGACTTCCTCCAGGGCACGCATGATCCTCTCCGGAGAGGCATCGACTCCCTGAAGTACCCGATTTACGCGTGGAATCGTCATTTGTTTGTGACTCTTTTTGGCTAGCGGTTCACGACCAACTGGAAGAAGACGGCGGCAACCAGAGCTACCAGAAGCAGGCTGAGCGCAATCGCGGTCCCCGGTCGCATCCCCTTATCCTTCTGTGTTACGTGTTAACGCCAAAGAATACGGATCGTTCGGTTTCCCGGTAAAGGGACTTTCGGCGCAACTTTCGATACTTCATGAGCGTAAACCTTCTTTTCGGTGACGACGCGATCGACGTGGCCTTGCCCGATCGGTCCGAGATCCTGTCCGGGCCTGCTTCGCTGAGCCCGCTCGCCGATCCCGCTGCCGCCGTGCGCGACGCGATCGCGAACCCCGTGGCGCACGAGCCGCTTCGAACGCTCGTCGGTCCCTCGTCGAAGGTCACCATCGCTTTCGACGATTTGACGATACCTGTGGTTCCTGCGGCTGAGCCGGATTTTCGTTTTCTCATCATTCCGATCGTGCTCGGCGAGCTTCACGCTGCCGGCGTCAAGCCGGAAAACGTCCGCCTCATCGTCGCGAATGCACTGCATCGCAAATGGACGCGCACCGAGCTGGCGACCGCTCTCGGGCCGATGCTGTCGCTCTTGCCGCCCCAACGGCTGTATTGCCACGACGCATGCGATCCCGATCAGCTCGTCTATCTCGGCGAAACGGAGCGCGGCTTCGAGGTGGAGGTCAATCGCGCCGTCGTCGATTCGGATTTGCTCATCTACGTGAACGCCACGCCGTCGCCCATGAACGGCGGGTGGAAGTCGGTGACGGTCGGACTGTCGTCGTTCAGGTCGATTCGCCATCATCACCGGCCGTTTCCGTTTGCGCGCGGCCACTCGATCATGGACCCCGAACGAAGCGCCTTTCAGAAGCTGCTCGGGGAGCTCGGCGCGGTCGTGGAGAAAACGCTTGCCGAAAAGGGCCGGCGCATCTTCCAAATCGAGACCGTGCTCACGAGCGAGGTTCCCGGCCGGATCGCGGCCGTCGTCGCGGGCCATCCGCCGCAAGCGCATGCGGTCACGCTCCAGACGCTGAAAGAGCAGCAGATGCTCGAGGTACCGGCGCAATTCGACGTCGGAATCTGGGGGCTGCCGAACCGCGATCCGTATTCGGCCCTGTCGCGCATCAACCCGATTCTGGTCGCGAATCTGGCATGCTCCTACACGTTCGGACTCTATGCACGCCGTCCGCTCGTTCGCGAAGGCGGCTACGCGATCTTTGCAAATCCGGTCGAGCCGGCATTTGAACGTCACCACCGCTCCTATCCGGAGCTGTTCAACGACGTCCTCCCGCGCACGACGGACCCGTTCGCGATTTGGGACGAGTATGCGGAGGACTTCGCCAACCGACCGGAATACGTCTACGCGTATCGCTATCAATATTCATTCCACGGAGCGCATCCGCTTTTCCTCTGGGGACAGACGGCTTTCGCGCGCCGTCACCTCGGCCGCATCGTGTTCGCCGGCGCCAAAGACCGCGAAACCGTGGAGCGAATGGGGTTTTCGTGGGCGCCGAGCGTCGAGGATGCGGTGTCCATGGCCGAAAGTGACCTCGGCGCGGACTGCTCGATCGGCGTTCCGAAGATGCCGCCGGTGTTCATCCCATCGGTGGGCGAGTGACTGACGAACCGGTCACGCCGGACAAAGCGATATGTTGAAACAAAAAAGTCGGCCGGTGAAGGAAACCTTCCCTCGCACTCCGTAGTTATCCAACTGAGAGTAGTGCTCGATAAAGTGTTGTGGTCCGAGGCATGACGTTCCTTCGGGAACCAGGGATGAAGGACCAGGCAACTGCGCGACTCCCGAAGAACGTGAGCTGAAGATCAAATGGGCGAGCTTGAGGGCTCGCCTTTTTGATACGCAAGTCTTTCGCTAGCGAATATCGACTTCGGCAAGCTCGAGTGAGAGCGCGCTGATTTGCCGCTCGAGTGCCGCGATTCCTTCGGGCTTTCCGACACACAAGCTCACGCCAGCGCGTCCTGCTTTCTCGAGTAGATCTTCATCGAGATAGGCCGTGTACAGGATGATCGGAAGGTCGGGGGCGACCGCCCGGATGTGTTTCGTCGTCGTCAGGCCGTCCATGCCGGGCATCTTGTAATCAAGAATGATGACGTGCGGAGACGCTTTTCCAACTCGTTCAATGGCTTCGGGTCCGCTTGCGGCAGTGTCGACGACGTCAAAGCCGTCTAGCTCGAGCATGTTTGCGAGCATTTCGCGGACGTGGTCGGTGTCGTCGACGACCATGACTTTCACCTTCATCCCCAACTGCCTCCTTGCCCAGGCTCTGCTTTGATGCGCGAAGAGTCAATAGCTCGCCTTGGTATTCTCACGCTGTCGTTCCGGCGCAGGTAGGTCTTCGTCACGCATAGCGCCGGCCTTGAGCACGTCCCCGGAGAAGGTGCCCGATTTGTACGGCTACGCACCCGCGGGCGCGGCGAGCCGCTCGAGGCAATACTCACGCTGCTCCTTGAGGAACGAGATGAGCTTCGCCTGGTCGGTGGCCCAAGGCCGGACGTCCAACTCCAGTGTGATCGTGCCGGCGAACTCCTTCGCCGCGAGGTTTTCGAGGAATGTTCCGATCGGAAGAACGCCTTGAGTCAGCGGGGCGTGACTGTCCCGTCCCACGCCGTGGTTGTTCGACAGGTGAACATGGACGAGCCGATCTAAGATCTCGTCGAGCGCGGTCATGATGTCTATTCCAGACACCGCGAGATGAGAGGTGTCCAGCACGACGAACGGATATCGCTTCATGTGCTCGATTCCCGTGGCGCTGTAGAAAGGGACTCCCACGCCGCGCATGCCGAGGGGAAACATGTTTTCCACCGCGATCGTCGTGTCTTCCCGCAAGACGAAATCGTCCAGGTCGTTCTTCAGCCAGCGGGCAAACGCACGCTGCCACTGGAACGGCGGGTGAACGACAATGAGCGGCGCACCGGCTGCTTGTGCGACGCCGACCGAGCGTTTGATTTTCTCCAAAGGATTCGTCGTGAAGACCCGCAGCAGCGCGACGAGGAACGGCGCGTGAATCGCCGGAATGGTCAGGCCCAGGTCGTCGCCGATCGCATGCAGCAGAGCGCCGTCTTGCGTGTCCGGCTCGCCCGTGACCATGACCTCGGCACCGTCGTATCCGGCAGCGGCAATCGCTTCCAAGGTTTGACGAACCGGCAGCATGTAAAAGGGTCCGGTCGAGCACAGGACGGTTGGCGGCATAGGGATTCTGGTCTCCGTGGCGAAATTTTCCTCATTCTACGGAGGAGACCTCTACACCGAAAGGCCGCTTTCGGGGTAGGTGCGTTACAGTCCGAGCAATAGCCGGGAGGCGTGACCGCACATGGCGAGAGCCGATCAGGACTGGTCGGTCGGTACGACCTACTTTCCCGATCCCGATGCCGTCGGCATCCCCGACCCCACGCAGCGCGGCTGGCCGGCGATCCGGCGGGCATGGCGTCGTGGGTGGGGGGTCCTCGTTCGCGTGAGCCGGCCCATCGCTCGCTTGCGGTGGCGGCAAAAGATCGCTCTCGCAATGGCGCTCACCATCGTGACGACGTCGGCGTGGATCTATTTCGGTCCCGCATCGCTGGCGAACAACCCGCCATTGCAGAATGCCTTCTTGTACGACCGCAACGGTCGGCTGCTCGCAGAGCTCATGCCGGAAGAGAATCGCGTCGTCGTACCATTGTCGCGCGTTCCGAAAGTTGTACAGGATGCGTTCATCGCGGCAGAGGATGAACGATTTTGGTCCCATCCCGGCGTTGATCCACTCGCGATCGGACGCGCGCTCATCGCCGACATACGCGGTGGACGGCAAGGCGCATCGACGATCACGCAGCAGTATGTGAAAAACACATTCGTCGGTAACGAGCGAACATTCGGCCGGAAAGTTCGCGAGGCAATTCTGGCCATGCGTATCGACCGGCGTTATCCGAAGAAGAAGGTTCTGGCGGCGTACCTGAACTCCATCTACCTCGGGCAAGGTGCATACGGCGTCGAGGCGGCGTCGCGTCTGTACTTCGATCGTCACGTGTCGTTCCTGACGCTTCCCCAAGCGGCGTTGCTCGCCGGGATCACATCGGCACCTTCCTTGTATTCGCCGCGCGTGAATTTGTCGGGGGCCTTGAAGCGTCGAGATCACGTCATCGAGCGCATGCTGCTGTTGCGTCTCATCACGGCCGACCAAGCGAGTGCCGCGCTGTCGACGCCCATCCGGCTTGCGAAACCCAAACCCCGGCCGGTGCCCGCGCCGATGTTCGTCGACTGGGCGAAGAAAAGCCTCGCGGAAGAGGTCGGTGAGGACGCCGTGTACCGCGGCGGGCTCAAAGTGACGACGTCGCTCGATCTCGACGCGCAAGAAGCGGCGGAAGACGCGATCGCCGACTTGTTACCGGACGAGGACGATCCTGATGTGTCGGTGGTGTCCATCGACACGTCGACCGGAGCCGTCCGCGTGATGGTCGGTGGGCGCAACAAGCACCTCGGGGACTTCAATTTGGCGACGCAGGGCCACCGGCAAGCGGGAAGCGCTTTCAAGCCCTTCGTTCTCGCCGCCGCGCTCGAAGCAGGCAAGAAGCTCGGCGACACGTACCACGCCCCCAGCTCGATACGGCTGAAGTACAAAGGCGTGAGCTGGCGCCTCTCGAACTACGATCACTACGGATATGGGCGCCTATCGTTGCGGCGAGCGCTCGCGTACAGCGTGAACACCGTGTACGCCCAGCTGATTCGCGACGTCGGTCCTCCCAAAGTGATCGACGTCGCGCACCGGCTCGGGTTTCGCAGCAGCTTGTCGGACATTCTGCCCCTTGCGCTGGGAACGTCCCCCGTCACCCCGCTCGAGATGGCATCCGCGTACGCCGCGTTCGACAACAAAGGCGCCTGGCTCAGGCCGTCGGGCGTCGAGAAGGTCGTCGACCAAAACGACGAGGTCCTCTTCAACGGCGAACGAGATCCGAAAGTTGCAATCCCTGCCGACGTCGCCGACGAAGTGAAAGACGCATTGCGATCGGTCGCGGAGTACGGCACAGCGTCTCGCGTCCGCTTGAAGCACTTCGATGTCTACGGGAAGACCGGGACGACGGAGGCCCATGCCGACGCGTGGTTCGTCGGATTCGCGGGCGGGATCGTTACCGCAGTGTGGATGGGTTACCCCAAGTCCAACAAGCCGATGACGAGCGTGCACGGCGTCAAAGTGACGGGTAACTCGTTCCCGGCGCGCATTTGGGAGCGCACGATGGAGTCCTTGCTGCTGCGGTCTCCGACATTTCAGAACGACGAAAGAAAATCGAAGGCGAAGCCGTCGCCTGCGCCGGCACAGAGTTTCGGCCCGACGACGGCACCGGAGCCGTCCACCGAGCCCGAGCCGTCACCGACGAGCGGCGGCTTTCCGATCATCATTCCGACGTTGCGCTGATCCTTCGAAAAAACGGTCCGGCGCCGGAGGGGGCCGGCGCCGGACTGGGGCCGCGCCTCGGTGGAATGGGGGAACCTCCGAGACGAGGGTGGGGTCTATTCAGTTGTCGCGTCGCTTTTACAAGCCGAGCGCCTGTCCGGTTGCGGTGTCGACGGAATGTGCATCCAAGCCGACGAGCTGCACGAGGACGTTGACCGTGGTCGGCGTCGCGACGGCCGGCTTCGCGACGGGCCGACGCGCTACGGGGCGCGGTGCCGGTGCGGAAGCGGACGCAGTGCGCGGGGCCGACGAGGTGCGAGTCGTGGAGCTCGTGGTCTTGGAAGCAACCGGCTTTGTGGTGGTCGTCTTCTTGCTTTGACGCTGAACGAAAATCTCGGTGACGTAGATCGTGCCGTTCTTCACGGCGATGCCGACGCCGATCTGGTTGAACTCTCTGTCGAGAATGTTGTCGCGGTGCTCCGGCGAGTTCATGAACGCATCGTGAAGATCACTGACGGTAGCGCCCATGCCGACGTTCTCTCCGTACACGGTCCAGCCGGACACCTTGTAGGGCGTCCCACTCGCGTGCCAGATCGTGCCCTTCGCCGCCATGTCGGCGCTGTGGTCCCGCGCGACGGCAACGAGGTCTCCGTACACCGTGAGCGTGCGGATGCCGCGAGATGAACGCTCGTGGTTGATGAGGCTGACGAACTTCGCTTCATCGGTCGAGGTGCTCGCATTCGCGGCGGTCGCGGCGAACGACAGAGCGGTGAAGCAGAGGGTTAAAACGAGGATGATTCTTGCGAGTCTCTTGCTGTTCCCACCCATTTGACGGGCCCCTTGGCTAAGGTCCCGAACAAACAGCCCGCCAACTCCACTCCTGCCTCGATGTGGAGCGACGGGCCCAGGTGGGCCAGTCACTCTCCTCTTCGGCAACCCGGCTGACCCTCTCGGTTCGGGGCTTTCACCCCGATGGGTCCCGTGGCTTTGCGTCCCCGCCTTACGACGGGTTTGCCTTTTCGGTGGAGACCGACTGCTTCTTCGAAACGACTTCCCCACTGACTACTGACAGTGATATCGGCCCCTCTACCAGCGCACTTGAGTCGCATCTTTCCGGACTCCAGCGCCCAGATCGGGCGAAGTCGTCTGGTGAAATCGCGGCATGTTTCTCTAGACTCCGGGTCGCGCCGGTACCCGCCGGCAGGTGAGGACGCCATGGCGATCGAGGTTCCCGGCCGCAGTGCTCCGGTTCTGATCGATGCCGACGTCGTCGTCGCCGGCGGCGGCTCTGCGGGTATCGCCGCGGCAGTCACCGCGGCACAGCAAGGCGCACGGACCGTGTTGCTCGAGCGCTACGGCTTTCTGGGCGGCAACGCCACGGCTGCGTACGTCGGCTCGGTGTGTGGCCTCTGGCGAACGACGTCAGACGGATTCGACTACGTCAGCCGTGGATTTGCCCAGCAATGGGCGGAGTCGTTGGTCAAGCGGGGCGGCGCCTTCGGTCCGGCGCCTTACAAGGAATCCGCCGTGCTCGTTTACGTACCGTGGCACTACAAGCGCCAAGCCGACGTGTTCGTTCAACGCGAGCCCAATCTCACGGCCCTGTTGCACGCGACCGTGACCGACGTCGTGCGCACCGGGCGCGTGATCGATGCCGTCATCGTCGGTTCGAAGCGCGGCCCGGTCGCGATAACCGCGTCGGTGTTCATCGACGCGAGCGGGGATGCCGATGTGGCTTTTCACGCGGGATGCCGCGTCGAAAGCGGCGGCGCCGGGCAACGGCAATTCCCTTCAATTCAGCTCATGATGCAACATGTTGATGTGCAGGCATTCGCTGATGCCGGGCTGAACCAGATGCTGGGCGAGCTGCTCGCGACGACCGGCCAAAGCACGCAATGGAATCTGACACGCAGCGCCGGATCCGCGATTCCCTCACTGCGTCCCGGTGAGGTAACTGCTGCGATGACGCGCGTCGGCGTCGGCGAGGATTACCACTCCCCGGACATGACCGATCTCTTCGAAGCGACGGAGGCCGAGTTCACCGGTCGTGCCGTCGCCGAGCGCACGGCGGCATTTCTGAAGGCCGAAGTGCCGGGCTTCGGAGAGTCGTACCTGGCCGACACGCCGACGCAGCTCGGCATTCGCGAGACGCGGCGCGGCGTGGGTGAGTACGTCATGACCGGCGAAGATGTTCTCGGCGCGGCGCGCTTCGACGATGCGATAGGGTGCGGCGCCTGGCCGCAGGAGCTGCACGTCACCGGGAAAGGTACGGAATACATATGGCTCGAGCCCGGTGCGTATTACCAAATGCCGCTTCGCTCGCTCATCGCTGCAGACGCGGATAATCTGCTGCTCGCCGGGCGCTGTTTCTCGGCCACGCACGAGGCGCTGGCATCGACTCGGGTCATCGGGCCGAGCATGACGCAGGGCGAGGCGGCCGGGGTGATCGCAGCGCTCGCGGCGCAAAAAGGGCTTCCGGTACGGAGCGTCGATGCGGCCGAGGCACAGCGCATCCTCGCCGGGCGTGGGGCGTTTCTTGGATGAGGTGAAAATGAATCTGTCGGAGCTGGTCCGTGAGTCCGCTGCGCGCCTTCCCGAAAAGGCCGCGCTGATCTTCCGCGGCCAGCCCATCAAGTACGCGGAAATCGAGCGCGAGGTCGAAAGGGCGGCGGCAGGATTGATCGCGCTGGGCGTCACGCCCGGCGACCGGGTCGGCGTCCTCGTGCACAATGTGCCGCATTTCGTGTACGCGTTCTACGGATTACTGCGGGCGGGTGCCGTCATGGTCCCGCTGAACACCATGTTCACCGGCGAAGAGATCGGCACGATTCTCACCGATTCCGAAACCCGCGTCGTCATCGCCGCGGAGCCGTACGCGCGACTCATCGATGGAATTCGCGACACATTGCCGATGCTCGAGCACGTCGTCGTCGTCGGCGCCGGTCCGGTGGGAACGATCACGTGGGAGCAAATGGTCGGAAGCGGCAGGGGGCCGGCTGCGGTGGCGACGGGAGACGACGATCTCGCGTGCCTCGCGTATACGAGCGGCACAACGGGCACACCAAAGGGTGCGATGCTGTCGCATCGCAACTTGCTCGCAAACATCGAACAGATGTCCAACACGCCGATGCTTGCGGAAAACGAAGACGACGTCATCTTGCTCGTACTCCCGCTCTTTCACATCTACGCGATGAACGTGATCCTCGGCCTGACGCTGAAAGTGGGCGCGACGGCCCTGATCATGGAGCGGTTCGACCCGGTGTCGTCGCTCGAGCATGTCGAAAAGCACAGTGTCTCCGTTCTGTTCGGCGCACCGCCGATGTTCATCGCGTGGCTCAACACACCCGGCGTCGAACGATACGACTTGTCGAAGGTTCGTCTTGCCGTGTCCGGCGCAGCGCCGCTGCCGGCGGCAGTGCTCGAAGAATTCGAGCGACGTCTCGGCATCACGATTTGGGAAGGCTACGGCTTGACCGAAACGTCGCCGGCCGTGACGTCGAACGTGATGGGTTCCGTCGCCAAGCCCGGATCGATCGGAAAGCCGTTGCCCGGCGTCGAGGTACGCATCGTCGACGAAGACGGAGACGACGTCGAGGAGGGTGACCCCGGTGAGCTCGTGGTACGCGGGCCGAACGTGTTCGGCGGCTACTGGCGACAGCAAGAGGCCTCAGACGCCGTGTTCATGGACGGTTGGTTCCGCACCGGTGACATCGGTTACGCCGACGCCGATGGCTACATCTTTCTGATCGATCGCTCCAAGGATCTCGTGATCGTCAGCGGATTCAACGTCTACCCACGCGAGGTGGAAGAAGTCCTGGTGCGCCATCCAAAGGTTGCGGAGGCGGCCGTCATCGGCGTACCGCACCCGTATACCGGCGAGGCGGTGAAGGCGATTTGCGCCTTGCGCCCGGGAGTTTCGGCGAGCGAGGAGGAGGTCATCGAATTTTGCGGCCGATCCCTCGCCCGCTTCAAATGTCCGCAAAGCGTCGAGTTCGTCGACGAGCTGCCGCATCACGTGACTGGAAAGGTGCTCCGCCGCGCGCTACGCGAAGGCACGCCCACGCCGCCGCTGGAAGCTGTGTAGCGCCGGAAATCGCCGCTGCCTGCGACGGTACGACGACCCTAATACACTCTGCCTGCGCTGGGAAGCGTCGCCCTTCTGCGCAACCGTGTCCTCACGGCGCTCATGGCGCTTGTGGTCGCCGTCGGAACCATCTTCGCTTTCGGGGTTGTTCTCGCCGCACACGCCAATACAGCTGCTTTCCAATTGGACGCGAAGCAGGTGCCGCGCGGGAGCGCCGTGTGGGGCAAGCACACGCTGCTGCACAATCTGGCGGACTGGTACAGCATTCCCGCATTCTTGGTCGTGGTGGGAGTCGCGATCTATTCAAGCCGTCCGAAGGTTGCCGCGCGCATGCCGAAATCAAGGGTCCGCGGTAACTGGCTCGTGGCCGGTGGGGTGACACTGGTCGCAATCGGAAGCTCGACGGCCCGATACGGGCACGGTGCGGTCTTCAGTATCTTCCTCGCTCTGGGTGCGGCCGTCATGTTCGCAGGATTTGTCATGGCATCCCGCCAGCCGCACGAAGTGGAAACATGAAGCTCACGTTGTACATGCGACCCGGGTGTCACTTGTGTGACGACGCGCGCACGCAGATGCTCGCTCTGGGGCTGACCTGGGATGAAGTCGACATCGACGGCGACGACGTACTTCAGGAAAAGTTCTTCCTGAGAATTCCCGTCATCGAGCTCGACGGTCGAATCGTCGCCGAGGGAAACCTCTCCGGACTACCGCTCGGCGAATTGCTGCGAACCGAGGCGAACCGGTAGATGCGCGTTCTTGTCGTGGAAGATGAATTCGGGATCGCGAAACCTCTTCGTAACGCGCTGGAACGTGAGGGCTACATGGTGTCGGTATCCGACACCGGGCAAGGTGCGATCAAGCTGACGAAAACGTGGAAGCCAGACGTGATCCTGCTCGATCTCATGCTTCCCGACATCGACGGACGCGAGGTTGCGAAACAAATTCGCGCGTTCTCAGGTGTTCCGATCATCATGGTGACCGCGCGCGCCGAGGAATCCGATCGGATCGTGGGTCTCGAGATCGGCGCCGACGACTACGTCACCAAGCCCTACTCGCTGGGCGAATTGATGGCGCGCATCCGAGCCGTGACCCGGCGGGCGAAAGGCACAACCGAAACGACGACCGGCGCGCTGACGTTCAAAGACCTCATGCTCGAGCCGGACACCTACCGCGTATTTCGCGCCGAAGAACAGCTCAGCTTGTCGCAGAAAGAGTTTGAGATCCTCCGCATGCTTATGGAGCACCCGGGCGCCGTCGTCTCACGTGCTGATCTGGTGCACGGTGTCTGGAACTTGCCGCTGTACGAAGGATCCAAGACGCTCGACGTTCACATGTCGTGGCTTCGCCGCAAGCTCGGCGACGAAGCATCCAGCCCGGAATACATCGAGACGGTTCGAGGAGTTGGGTTCCGTCTCGCCACGTGAGAAAGCCCGGCCGGCGCTTCGTCAGGGCGGATTGCGGCGCCGGCTCGTACTTGCGTTCGGCGGAATGAGCGCGGCGCTCATCGTCGCCGCTTTGCTGCCGCTGGGTTTCCTTATCGATCGCAGCCATTTCTCACAGTACGCCGATCAGCACGAACGACAAGCGCGAAGCGCGGCGTTGGCGGTTGCCGCTCACGCGGACGACGCTGCTGCGGAAGTGGCTTCGAGGTATCCGCCGGGAAGCGAGGTCGAAGCCCTCGTGCTCGACCGGACGGGACAGCCGCTGTCGCTCGTGCTCGATCCCGATCTGTTTCCCAACGTTGCCGCGCGATCGCCGGAGGTGCGCGAGGCGCTGACCGGCACGACGGCGGCCCGCGCGGGAACGACCGATGCAGGACGCCGGCTCCTCGTCGCCGCGCCGGTCGTTCGGCGGGGACGCGTTGAAGGAGCATTGTGGAGCTCCGCGCCGCTGGATCCGGTCGACCAGCTGAATCGAGGGACGTGGGCTTCGCTCGGGATCATCGGCGCATCGGCGATTCTGTTCGCGATCCTGGTTGCGATGGCCGTGTCACGGCAAATCGCTCGGCGACTCGAAGCGGTCGCGGCCGGAGCCGAACGGTTTGCGCAGGGGCGGTTCACGGAGCCGATCGAGGTCGGAGGCGGCGATGAGGTAGAGCAACTCGGCTCGCGACTCAACGAAATGGCGCGCCGCATCGAGCGCTTGCTGGCACTGGAACGGGATTTCGCCGCCGCGGCTTCGCACCAGCTCCGTACGCCGCTGACGGCTATCAAATTGCGAATAGAAGAGTTGCGCTCCCTCATGCAGCCCGGCGACCAGATAGCCAATGAGTATCTGACGGAGATGGGC